>DHOG01000204.1:0-3111 GCA_002410715.1 Ruminococcaceae bacterium UBA5396
GCTCTCGCAAAGGGTCTGGATTTCACTTGGAATACCGCAACACAAGCGGAAAAAGCCGAAGTGGCAATGCAGATGTTTTTCGAGAACACGCAGCAGTATGCCGGTAATTTTGCGAGAGAGTCAACTCAGACAATTTCCGGTTCTATTGGATTGTTAAAAGCCGCCCTCGGCTCATTCACGGCGGGACTCGGCAACGCCAATGCCGATATGACAAACCTTACGGAAAATCTTGTGGATGCTTTTCAGGCAGTGGTCAAAAACATTGTACCTGTACTTGAAAATATCGTAAAAGCTCTCCCACAGGCAACAGGAGCAATCCTTCAGGCTGTAGCCGACCTATTGCCAATGTTACTTGAAACAGTGACTAATATTTTTACTCAAGTTTTGCAGGTTGTCATGAATTTACTACCCGAACTCATCCCTGCCGCTGTTACTGCAGTGATGACGATAGTTGGCGCTTTGATTGAAAGTTTACCCCTTCTCATCGATGCAGCAGTTCAATTAGTAACGGCACTTGTAGAAGGAATAGGTTCTGCGTTGCCACAACTAATTCCTGCGGCAGTTAATGCAATCATCACCATTGTCCAAGGCTTAATTGATAATCTTCCCATGCTATTAGATGCAGCTTTGCAGTTAATACTTGGTTTAGCACAAGGACTTGTAGATGCAATACCTCAGCTTGTTTCTGCATTGCCTGCCATCATAAAAGCACTGGTGGATTTTTTAGTTCAATCCATTCCACAAATTATCGATGCAGGCATTAAATTGCTGACTTCACTGGTGACAGCTCTGCCTACCATTATTACTGCGATTGTGAAGGCGATTCCGCAAATCATTGACAGCATCATCGGCGCAGTAACTGGGTCAATCCCGCAGATTATTGTCGCAGGCATTAAGCTGTTAGTAGCACTCATTCAGGCACTGCCACAGATTATTACTACCGTTGTAACAGCAATCCCGAAAATCGTAGGTGCATTAGTGAATGCCATTGTGGGAAACATTGACAAAATTATTCTTGCGGGTGTTCGGCTGCTTGTGGCACTAATTGCAAATCTTCCTACAATCATTGTGGAAATAGTCAAAGCAGTACCACGGATTATCGCGGGGATTGTATCAGCGTTTGCTGAATACTATGGCCAAATGGCAAGAGTTGGCGGCAATCTAATCAAGGGTCTGTGGCAAGGTATCGCCGATGCGGGTGCTTGGTTATGGAATAAAATCTCCGGCTTTTTTGGGAATGTGGTATCGAGAATTAAGGACTTCTTCGGCATCCATTCTCCATCAACATTGTTTGCTGAGATTGGCCGCAATATGGGCGAAGGTATCGGTGTTGGATTTGAGGACGCAATGACAGCCGTTTCAAGGGATATGCAAAATGCGATACCTACAAGTTTTGGTTTAAATTATAGTGATGCAAATGG
This sequence comes from Ruminococcaceae bacterium UBA5396, assembly GCA_002410715.1. Lineage (GTDB taxonomy): Bacteria > Bacillota > Clostridia > Oscillospirales > Acutalibacteraceae > Avimonas. The sequence goes on from DHOG01000204.1 coordinate 1,422, forward strand.
GCAGCGTAGTGCTACCGGTACCAATATCACGCAAAATATCTCCGTGGTAACACCTAAGGCACTGTCTGAAAAGGAACTGGCTCGGGAGTTTAAAAATCTGTCCCGTAAGCTGGCACTTGAATATTAAAGGGGGTCTGACTATGGAACTGACATACACCAACTCGGGTGGCGAGAGCATTACACTGAAACAAAGCCGCCCATATTTTTTAACCAAAATAGACGGCACAGGCAATATACGTCAGACCGTTAATACTTTTAAGGCACCGGATCAAGACGGCGCTTTTTATATATCATCAACGCTTGATATGCGCAACATCACACTGGAAGGTACAGTTATCGCTGATACTCCAGATGAATCATATACACGAAGGCAGCGGCTCTTACAGATATTCAGTCCAAAACTGCGAGGAACACTCCTGTATCGTGGACGGCAGATTTCCTGTGTGGTTGAGGAGGCTGGCTTTACCGTTTCCTCTAGGCAGCGGATACCAAACTTTTTTATCAGTCTGCTTTGCCCCTCACCCTTCTTTGAAACATTGGATGAGATACGTGAGGAATTGGCGTCTTGGATGCCGCTTTTTGAGTTTGAACTGGAAATACCAGAAGACGGCATGGAGTTTGGTGCAAGACAGCCAAGTCAAATCATCACGGTAGATAATATTGGCGACGTGTCCTGTGGATGTGAGATTGTATTTCGTGCTTTGGGTACAGTGACAAACCCAGAACTCCTGAAACTCGATACCGGAGAATATATTAGGCTTCTCACGACAATGAGTGCCGGGGATGAACTTCGGGTATATACCCATTTTGCTGGTAAACGTGTAGTCAGTGCCAGCGGCTCAACTATAACTAACGCTTTCTCGATGCTGGACACTGGCTCGGTGTTTTTTCAGCTTGCTGCGGGTATTAATACTTTGCGCTATGATGCATCCGTCAATATGGACCTACTGGAAGTCAGTATTTACTATAGACCGCAGTTTTTGGGGGTGTGAGAATGGAACTTTATATTTTTAATTCAAACCGTGAACTCAAAGGCATTGTAGAATCCTTTGATTATCTGCGTTGGACGAGGTGTTACTCCCAGTGTGGTTCTTTCGAGTTAAAGGCAATATTCACACCAGAGAATGCCGCACTTTTGCAAGAAGGGAATATCATCTGGAAAAGTGATGATGAGGAGGCAGGAATTATCGAATACTTGAAACGGTCCCAGACCGACAGAGAGTTTATTACGGTAAGCGGGCGATTTGCCACCGCCCTTCTTGCCCGCCGCATAGTGTGGGGAACTGAAAAACTGTCCGGTGATCTTTCTGCCTGTGTGGAACAGCTTTTAAATCACAACCTCATCAATCCTTCTGACTCGTCACGGCAGATTATTGGGATATCCTTTTTCTCTCCGAACCTTGGTTTGCCAGTTAGCACTCAGATATCATTCCGTAACCTTATGGATGCGGTGACGGGACTATGTGATGCTTCGGATGTCGGTATCAAGACCGTATTCAATGAAACAACTGGAGCCTTTACGGTGACGCTGTATAACGGTGTGGTATCGCAGGCGGTGTTCTCCAAGGAATATGAGAATCTGACGGAACAGGTATACACAGAGAGTGAGACAGACTATGCCAACACCGCACTTATCGGAGGCGAGGGCGAAGGAGCAGATAGGACATTTGTCGCCATTACAAGCGGCTCC
>DHOG01000204.1:3390-4642 GCA_002410715.1 Ruminococcaceae bacterium UBA5396
TAAGCTGAATGAACTGGCAATGCGTTATACCTTTGACACAACAGTCAATCCTCACGGCAATCTTACCTACAAGACAGACTTCGACCTTGGGCAGACCGTCAAAGTCGTTTCCAAAGCATGGGGTATATCCATGACAACACGCATTACAGAAGTCGAAGAAACCTATGATGCAGATGGTCAAAGTATCAGTGTAGTATTCGGAAAGGCTGAACTTACAATTGCACAGAAAATACGCTCCGATATGAGTCAGGTTCAAACAGCACTATCAGCACCAACAGGCGTATCAGCGGTGGCAGAAACCCTTGGTGACTTGACAGAGGCGAATGTCAAAATCCAAGGAGATACCGTGGTGGATACCATCAATAATTTATTTGGGAAACTTCCCGCACTTGAAATATCCGTAGGTGCCGGTACCGTATCAATTGGCCAGTATGCTTTGCATAGCATGGTTCCAGGAGATGCCTTATACTTCACCTCATACAGCGGCAACAAGTTCAGCGACCAGCCAAGCGAGAATGGACACGTATTTTTAATAAAACACAACGGAGATAACACGGGGAACGGCTATCAGAGGGCACTGGGTTTCTTTATCAGCAGGGATACCATGACGTTTTATGTGATTTCTCTTTTTCTATATAACAATCCGTCCGGTCAGGCAAACTGGCTGAACATCAACAATGATCCTATAACCACGGCGAGGCTTGCAAACGGAGCAGTAACCGGAACAAAGATAGCAGACCGCACGATTACGGCTTCTAAAATTGCGGTGGCTTTAACTGACTATTCCACAACAGAACAAAACACAGGGTGCCTATGGACGGATGGCAAGACGATTTACCGCAAGGTTATCAACCTCGGTTCGCTTCCTAATGCGACTCCGGGCAGTGTAGCACATGGTATATCAAACCTCAGCACCGTTGTCCGTTTATCCGGCTTTGCGACAAACGGGACGGTATTCTTTCCGCTTCCCCTTGCACGGTACAGCAACTTCGCATCGCAAATTGGACTCTATGCGGATACAACCAATATTATTGTTGAACCCGGCAATGACCGGACATCGTATACAGGCTACGTGGTTATAGAGTATACGAAAACCAGCTAAGAAGGAGGGAACAGTCTATGGAGAAAAGCGGATTTTTTAATTCATCCGGTGGTGATAGGATTTACGATGCAGTAGATTTTGCAGCGTATTTTGGGAGTCTTGTCTCAAACGGCATTTTTTATAAATCAGCGACAAACCTGCAGGTATCAC
>DHOG01000151.1 GCA_002410715.1 Ruminococcaceae bacterium UBA5396
ATAGGCTCAGACAAGGGCTTTTGCATATTATTAAGGAAGCATACCCGGTTCGGATTTACAAAGGAGCACCGCAAAAATATTATGAAACGATCCCTCGCCCTGCTGTTGGCTGTGTTGCTGGCTCTGACGCTCGTCGGCTGTGCCCCACTTCTGGAAGCGGCTATTGGCATGTTGGAAAGCGAACTGCTCGAAGCCCTTCAGCCCCAGCCCGAAGCGTCAGCCTCGCCGGAGGCGGATGGCGACTCCCCCACAGGTGTGGAAAGTCCGTCCCAGCCTACGCCGTCGCCCACGCCTAAGCCCATCGATGAGGATGACGCATACGACAGCAAGGACGATGTGGCCCTCTACCTTTACACCTACGGCCATCTGCCCGCCAATTATATCACCAAAGCCGAGGCCCGCGCCCTCGGGTGGGAGGGCGGTAGCCTCAAGCCCTACGCGCCGGATAAATGCATCGGCGGCGACGGCTTCGGCAATTACGAAGGGCTTCTGCCCAGCTGCCCGGGACGAGCCTACACGGAATGCGATATCGATACAATGGGCAAATCCAACCGGGGCAGCAAGCGCATCGTTTTCTCCAACGACGGCCTCATCTATTATACGGATGATCATTACGAAAGCTTCGATTTGCTCTACGGGGAGGAATGACCATGCTCTACATCCTGCTGGATGGCCGCCGCTTCGCCTCCAAAGAAACCGGTCATCGATACCTTTGCCAAAAGCTGGGGCCCTTCCGCTACCACAGCCCTAACCTCGATGCCCTGCACGACGCACTCACCAGCCTGCCTCCCTGCCGCATCCGCCTGCGCCACGCGGCCACCCTGCGGAAAAGTGCGGATGGCTATGGCTCGCGCATCCTGCAAGTGCTCGCGGATTCCGTGTTGGAGAACCCCGGGATCGATTTGCTCCTATCCTAGAATTCCCGTCATTTCATCTTTGCGGATAACAAATGGAGCCCTTTGGCCGAGGGCCCCGTTTCTTTATAATATATATTTCTTTATATAATGGATTTCAGCCTTAATCCAGTAGCCTCCCCAGGATACCCTCCGCGCCGGCCAGGAGATTGGCCAGCCGCTCGTCCACCAGCGCCTCCTTTTGCGCGCTGGCGCCGATATACAGCTTGAGCTTGGGCTCGGTGCCGCTGGGGCGGATGCAGAGCCAGGCCCCGCCAGGCAAGAAATAACGCAGGACGTCGGATTTGGGCAGGCCGATGGGCTCCGCCCCTGCAGCCGTGCGCCGTTCGCCGACGATAAAATCCTCCCAGGCGGAGACGGCTTCGCCGCCGATCTTTGCGGGCGGATCCCGCCGCAGGGCCGCCATGGCGGAGCCGATCTTTTGGATACCCGCTTTTCCCTCTAATGTATAGGATTTTACAGCCTCTTTGAAATAGCCATAGGTGGCGTACATTTCCTGGAGCACGTCGTAGAGCGTTTTGCCCTGCTCCTTATAGACCACGCAGGCTTCGCTCAAAAGCATGGCCGCACAGATGGCGTCCTTATCCCTGGCAAAGGAACCAGCCAGGAAGCCGTAGCTCTCCTCAAAGCCGAAGAGGAACTGCCGCTCCCGCGTGGCCTCGCATTGGGCGATCTGCTCGGAGATGAAGCGAAAGCCCGTGAGCACAGCCCGTATCTCCACGCCATAATATGCACAGACGGCGTCTGCCATGCGCGTGCTGACGATGGATTTCACCACCAGGCCGTTGCTGGGCAACGTGCCTAAAGCAGCCTTGGATGAGAGGATATAATGGATGAGGATGCTGCCGATCTGGTTGCCCGAGAGCACGTTGAAGCCGCCGTCTTTGCAGCGCACGGCCGCGCCCAGGCGGTCGGAATCCGGATCTGTAGCCAAGATCACATCCGCGCCCACCTCGTCGGCTAGGCGGCAGGCCAGGTCGAAAGCAGCCGGGTCCTCGGGGTTAGGGGCCTTGACCGTGGGGAAGCTTCCGTCCGGCTGCGCCTGTTCGGCTACGATGGATACGTTTTCGACCCCGATGCGGTGCAAGATCTCCCGTACGGGCACATAGCCGGAGCCGTGCAGGGGCGTATAGACCAGCTTCAGCTCTTTGCCCTTTTCCCGCACCAGGGCCGGGTGCAGCAGCAGCGTTTGGATGGCCACGTAATAGGCTTCATCCACCTCCTGCCCAATCATGCGCAACAGTCCCTTATCAAGCGCCGTAGACTCCGCCATGGGCTGCACGCCGAAATAATCCACCTGTCGGATGCAGCCGAGAATGGCTTCCGCCTGCTCTGGCCCGGCCTGGCCGCCATGCTCCCAATAGACCTTGTAGCCATTATAGGCAGGCGGGTTATGGCTGGCCGTGATCACGATGCCCGCAATGCACTTAAAGTGCAAAACGGTGAAGGATAGCTGGGGCACGGAATGCAGCGTGGAATAGAGATAGGCAGGGATACCGTTTTGCGCCAACACCAGGGCCGCCTCCTTGGCGAATTCCGCGCTCATGCGCCGCGAATCATAGGCGATCGCCACGCCCCGCTGCTTGGCGCTCTCGAAGGTATTCAGATAATCGGCCAGGCCCTGGGTGGCCCGACGCACCACGTGCACGTTCATGCGATTGGTGCCCGCGCCTAGGATGCCCCGAAGCCCGGCCGTGCCAAAGGCCAGCTCCGTATAGAAGCGCTCCTCCTGCTCCGCCGGATCGCCCGATATCGCTTCCAGCTCTGCCCGCAGGCTGGGCTCCAACGCTTCGGCCTCCAGCCAGGCCCGATAGCTCGCTTGATAATCCATGCGCGTTATTCCTTCCTTTCCGCGGCCGCCAAAAGCTCCTCCTTGGCAAGGCCGCCTGCCAGGTGCTCGTCGCTCCAAAGGCTAAAGGCGCTTTCGCCGGCGATGATGATATGGTCGTATAAGGTGATGCCCAAAGGTTCCAGCGCCCGGACTACCTTGGCTGTCGCCTCTAAATCTTGCGGCGATGGTTTGGCATTGCCCGTGGGGTGGTTATGACAAAGGAGCACGCCCGTAGCGCCGTGGCGTAGGGCGCATTCCACCACCAATCGGGCGTACATGGGCGTTTCGTTGGGCGTGCCGCTGCTGATCCGATCCACATGGAGCACGCGATGGCCATGGTTAAGACTCACCACCCACAGCTCTTCCCGTTTGCTTTGCCCCACCAGGGCGCGGCACAGGGGGATGGCGTCTCCGGAAGTAAGGATGCGCTGGCCCTCCGCGGGTGCGTATACGGCCCGCGGCGCGAGCTTGCCCACCAGGGAAAGCAGTACCGCTGTATGCTCGCCCACGCCTTCCGTCTGCATCAGCTCGAACACATCGGCCCGCAATACGGCGGAAAGGCTGCCATAGCGCGCCAATAGCTGATGGGCTAAGGGGTTGACGTCCTTTTGGCGGATGGCGTAGGTCAGCAGCAGCTCTAAAAACTGATGCTCATGGAACCCTTCGCCGCCCTGCTCCCGGAACTGCTTGCGCAGCCGTTCCCGGTGCCCCGCATGGTCATTGTGCGTCGATCCGCTCACGCGCAGCCCCCATTCTTCCGGATTCTTCCAGTTGTATCATTATTATAAAGAATACAGAGCCGGCTGTACAGCCCTTTCCCCAGCCGCGCGTCCGTTTTTCTTCCTCGCCGTTGACAGCCGGCCTGCGCCATCCTATAATAAGGATGTTGCGCCTTTATGGTTTGCATGCGTGGCCGCAAGACCGCCTCCGTAGCGCAGCAGGATAGAGCGTTCGCCTCCTAAGCAGAAGGTGACCGTTTACCAAATGGGCCACAATTGGGGGAAGTCCATACCTGTTCCCGTAGCTCAGCAGGATAGAGCGTTCGCCTCCTAAGCGAACGCTCAGTGATTAGAAAATCGAATATGCGCTTGTAACTCAGCAGGATAGAGTGCGTCCCTCCTAAGGACGAAGCCGGGGGTTCGAATCCCTCCAAGCGCGCCAATGAAACCCAGTGTTTATGCGGGTTTGCGCGAAATCACCTCTCTTGATCTCACAAGATCAAGAGAGGTGATTTTCTTTGTTTTTCTTCTGAATTTTGTGCTAAGAAATCCATGCCCTATTCACACCGTTTCGAGATTTTCTTAGCACTTTGCTAAGAAAATTTTGAGGTTCATGCCATATTCTTAGCAGAATTTTTCGTCATGGACACAAATGCAACGAATTGCTTAAACAACTCCGGATTATCTTTCACGGCGGCAAGCAGTTCTTCCTCTTCGGATTTTCGTTCATCCTTACGGTAGAAGTCATCGTTCATAGCATTGGCAATTCGTATGCGATCCTCATCAATAATGCGCGAATATTGATGGGTGACCATCTTCGGATCTTTTTGCCCGTTCTCGCCTTGCACCGCTTTGATGTCTCCGCCGGATACCCTTAATTTGTACGTTGTGGACGTGGAGCGGATGCTGTGGAATACATATTGCTGCTCACCATGCTTGGGCTTTATCCCCATTTCATCCAGCACACGCTGAAACCGTTTATTCAAATGCTCCGTCATGACCGGCCTTCCGTTCGCCTGACAAATGATCATGCCGTAATCAAAATAGCCGTCACCCAGCACACGCTTAAGGTTCTCCTGCATTTCTCGCAGCCTCATTATTTTACTGTATACCATTTCAGGCAGATACGCATTGCGATCACTGCCTCCATCCTCTTTGGTATTCTTTAGCGCAATCACAGATTTACTGCAAGGATTAAAGCTTGGGAACTTAAAATACACCTGCGTTTTTTTGACTTTCTCCAAAGCCTGCTTGTCTACTCGGTCGATGGTTTTATGGATATAGAGGATTCTTCTTTGCGGATCGACAATATCCTCCCACTGCAACCCACCGACTTCGCCGCCGCGCATGGAGCCAGCGAAAGCGAGATTCATGGCACAATGAATCAAATACAAATCGTAATCGTCCGGATTATCCGTATGCTTCAACACCTTATCAATCTCATCGGGAGTTAACGCCGGACGTTCTTCGCCCTTGTGCTCGGGCACGGTTGCATCAAGGAACGGGTTGCTATCAATGTGCTGCCATTTTTTCGCCCTGTTAAACGCGCAGCGCATGATTTTGTGTATATCGTTTACGGTGCTGGGCGCGACAAATTTACCGGCACTGCGGTTATATTTTGAGTCAACCTGAGGGCATTCTGTTATCAACCACACATAATATTTGTCAATCGCTTTGACCGTGAATTTTGTAATGGGAACGCTCTTCCAATAGTCATATACATAATTCTCAAGAAGGCTTGTTGAGCTTTTATAGTACGAAACGCCCCATTTTTTGATGCCATAGATCCTGATGTATTCCTCCATAAACGGTCTTAGCAACAAGCCGTCTCCGTCTCTCGGTATTTCAGATTTTGCCTGTTTATCAATTGGGCTCAACGCTCTTTGGATCCTTTTAATTTGAGCGTTGTGAATGGCTTTCTCCCGCGCATTATGATGTTCTTCGTTTATCACATGCGTCTTAATGCCCAAGGCCTCTTCACGTTCAATTTGCGCTTTTCGGGCCTTGGCCTCATTCTTGGTATAGCCGCCTTCCCACTCCTGACGCCGAGCATCGCCTTCACCATTCTGGAAAATAACGGCCCAAGTATTCCTTCCTCTCTGTCTAATCGATGCCATCGTTAAATACCTCCCATAACCCGTTCACAAGTATAAGGAGCAGAGTTCCTATGTTCTGTGAATGATTTGTATTCTAATTTCAACCGAGATTGTTTCTCCATGATATGTAACCTCCTATGGAATATAGCCTTGCGCTTAGCTTGACTATATTGTAGGAGGAAGTAATAATAGATTCAAAGGTGCGAAATTTTAATTTGCATAATTGACAATTAGGTTTGGTTATCAAGCCACTCATCAAAGCTCTTTTTTGAAATACGTATATGCCTGCCAACATTGATGCTTTTGAATTCATTGCTTTTAACCAATGCGTAGGCGGTGGATTTACTTATACCCAAAATATTTTGTATTTCTTCCACCGTATAAGTCCTCTTTTCATTTTGCTCAGGCGTGTATAGGAAAGATCGTGCAATTCCCAAACTTGTTCTATTTTCTTCTTTGCTCATCCTGCATCCCTCCTGTCAAGGTCCACACTGACCGCAAGGGCAGTGTCAATACTACGCATATCGTTCTGATCGAGAACGCCTATAAACTCCTTCAGCCGTTGTTTATCAATCGTGCGTATTTGCTCCAGTAGTACGATGGATTCGCGGTCAAGCCCATTCTGCGCGAGCAGGATGTGTTGCGTGGGCAAGAGCGTCTTGGTAGCTTTGCTGGTAATGGCGGCAATAATAACGGTGGGGCTGTGCCGATTACCAACATCATTCTGGATAATAAGAACAGGGCGGGTACCGCCCTGCTCACTGCCAATGACCGGGGTTAAATCAGCGTAATACAAATCGCCCCTTAATATGGATTTTTTCATGTAAGTAAATCCCCCTTAAAATTTACACAACAGCGGTATGTAAGAAAACCGGACGCGCAGCTATAAGATTGGGAAAGTATAGATAATAAGTCTCTTTCTTTCGGAATCCGCTTTTGCGTCCGGCTCTGTATTTTCAAGCGTCTTAATTTGTCCTCGACACCCCAAGACACTAAGGGAAGTCATCAAACGGCTGGCTGCTTACCAGCTCCACGGGAATTTCACCCCACTGTGGTTCTCACAGCGCCGCCCCCATTGCCTGCGACGGTTTGATCGCGCTCGGACTGTGGCTGGACGGGAGTATCATTGTCCCCATTGCCTGTTATCGCCGTACCGGGGGCAGCCCGGTATTCATACGGAATTCGGCAGCCAGGCTATCATAGCGTAAAAACACCTTAGACCCTATAGCTTTGCGCCCCCGTCTTTCAACGGGTTTGCCCTTGGCTTTATTGCATTTATTTTGACGGCTTTACTTAGTGTTACCGCCTGGTAGGTTTGTCCTAAATAACCATATTATCATCGAGCCTCCCTAGATTATTTTTTGGCTACAACCACAAACTGACCGTTTACCGTGTGATAGGCACAAGTGGACAGAGTGATAAGTTCATCCCCATATTCCGCGGTCACACCCGTATCATAGAGGGATAGCGCTTTGATATTGGCGATGTAATCGTCGAACTCCGCCCAGCTCTCAGAGTTCAAAAAGTTGTAATGTTTGAACACCGTGTTGCTCTTGCGGTAAATCTGGCTTTTAAATACCGCGATGATATCATATTCCTGCTGTTCGTACAGCGTGTCAAAGCGGATGGTCGGTTGTTTCTTATAAAAACCCTCATCTTCATATCCCTCTAACCCCGCAAACATCGTACCTTTTTTCATGTGGTGACCATAGATGATGGTATTCGTGCCGAACGGCTCCACTATGCAGCGCTTGTCTATAAAGGGTACACCGCTTTTGGATTCCGCCTTATCGAAATCATGGGACAAGTAGAAATCGTCCCCCGTATACATGACGGGATAATCGATTTCCGTACCGTCTATCTTAATCCAACCTACAATATCCGCGTTCTGCTCGTATAGCGCCCGGTATTGTTCCAATAGGACAGGCTCTTGGGACGTTGGCAGCGGCTCGGACATACCGCTGGGGATCGTGACAACGGGTGCGGGGCTTACTATGCTATCTGCCACGACCGCCGCCAGTTCTTTGAGTGAGGCTTCTTCTTTTTCTCCTTGAGTATAACCCCAAATGAGCATGGTGGCTGAGAGAATAAAGGTGGAACAGCAAAACATAAGCAACACAAACCATACCGGTCGCGAAAATATCACGCACGGTTCTTCGAACCATCGTTTTCGCCTAGACCTCCTGACTTTGCGCATCTTCCAATACACTCCAAATCATTCAAGCAGGGATATGAGACATACCCCCGCCGCATTCGTTAGCGATTTACTGTTTATGACTGGCTCCCAAAAGCTTTTTTCTTACCAACACAAGAATGATAATGCCAGCCGCAGACACACCCCATAACAGCCACCATTTCCATGGGGAACTGTTATCACCCGTCTTGGGGATATCATCCAGACCATCCTTTAGGAACACAGCGAACGGCGACAGACTTATCACCTCAAACGTGGCCTTCCCGCCTTGCACCTTCACGATGTAGGTTTCCAGCGTGCCGTCCTGCTTGGCATGCAGAATGGTGACGGTTTGCCCATTATACTGCGAACCCACCGGCAGCGAGAGGATCAGCGTACCGGTAAAGCTGCCGGAGAGCGAGATGTTTCTGCCCAGTATGAACGCATATTCGTGGCCGTTCATCCGCTGATGGATGGCATTGTCGGCGGCGTTATCCCCTAAGTCCAAATCCGTTACGGTGAGCGCTGCTTCTTCGTTGATGTTGCCGGAAACCGTAATACCCGTGGCTCTATCGATCAGCGTGCGGAACGTGTGGTCGGGCGCGGGATCTTCGCCGCCCGCATTTTTGTAAGTCGCCGTCACCGTCACATTGTTGCCGGGCATGATGAAGGTGGTGCTCGCACTGCTTGCGTTTGCAAAGACAACGCCGTCGCCCGATGCCCATTTGTCAAAGATCTTGCCACTTGAGGCGGCGTCAGCGGTGATGGTCACGGTGTCGCCCTGGGCGTAATACCCGCTTCCCGTACCGTTGCGGACGGTTACGGCATGTATCCTCTGCGGCTCAAAGATATAATTGCTTCCGTCCCAGGAAATGCTTTGGCCTGTCACGGCCGATGTATCCGGCATATAGTTGTAGGAGCAGTCCAGATAGCTTAGAATGCTAAGGCCGCTCACATCCAGCGTGGTCAGTTGATTGTAAGGACAATTTAACCCTTGCAGACTTAATAGGCCGGACACATTCAGTGTGGCCAGCCGGTTGTAGGCGCAGTTTAATGACGCAAGGGAATCCAGGCCGCTCACGTCCAATGCTGTCAATTGGTTGTTATGACACCTGAGATCTTTCAAGGCATGAAGACCGCTCATATGGAGCGCGGTTAATTTGTTGCCGCTGCAGTTCAGCAAAACCAGGCTGCCAAGACCGCTCACATCCAGCGAAGTCAGTTCATTGTCATAGCAGTATAGGTGCGTCAGTTTGCTAAGGTCGCTCACGTTTAGCAAAGTCAGCCTGTTGCTGGAGCAAGCCAGCATGTTCAGGTTGATAAGGCTGCTCACATCCAACGTTTCGAGCCGGTTGTTGTCACAGATTAGCATACTCAGCGCCGTAAAATGCTCTATCCCCGCCAAGCTTTCTATGTTTTTGTTTTCTACATTCAGTACCGTTATACCTGCTACATCACTTGCAAAAATATCCCCTATAGGTTTGCTTATCGTGCTCCGTACCTCGGCAAGAAAGTTTGGGTCGGTAAAATCTGCGGTGATGGGGGCAGCCTCATAGACGGCCGTTGCCGTGACCGCCTGATTGGGCATGATGAATTTCGCCGTGGCACTTTTTAGGTTCGTGTCATCCACAAAGCTAACGGCCGGTGAAATGTTCCATTCCTTGAATCGTTGTCCGGCCGGTGCGGTGTCCGCCGTGATGGTCACGGTTTCGCCCACTCTCGCCGCCGCTTTATCGGATGTGCCGCCCGTAACGGTGATGTCATACGAAGGGGGGATCCTCTGCGGCTCAAACACAAAACTGGCCCCGTCCCAAGGAATGCTCCTGCCCGTCACCGCCGATGTGCCCGGCATATAGTTGTATGAACAGTTCAGGTTTCGCAGGCTGGACAGGCCGGATACATTCAGTGCCGTCAACTGGTTACCGGCGCAATTCAGTGCTATGAGCTTGCTTAGGCCGGCCACATTCAACACTCCGAGCTGGTTATTCTTACAGTACAGTTCTCCCAGGTTGCGAAGACTGCTCACATCCAGCGTTGTGAGTTGATTGCCTAAGCAGTCCAGATAAGCGAGGCTGTCAAGGCCGCTGATGTCCAGCGAAGTCAGCCGATTATGGGCTATGCCCAGATCGGTAAGTTGGTCAAGACCGCTCACATCTAGCGTTGTGAGTTGATTGCCGAAGCAATACAACTCTTTTAAGTGGCTAAGACCACTCACATCCAGCGAAGTCAGTTGATTGTTAAAGCAGCTTAGCACAGTCAACGATGTAAAATGCTGTATGCCCGCAAGGCTTGCAATTTCTTTATCATCGACAATCAATCGGCTGATCCCCGCAACATCGCTTGCATAAATCTCCCCTGTGGGTATATTGGCCGTGCTTCGAACCTCGGCAAGGAAGTTCGGGTCGGTAAAATCCGCGGTGATGGCAACATCCGCATATCTAAGGTGCATGGTGCCGGACAACCTTTTGCCAGGCAGCCCCGTTTCCACCGTAAAATCGGTAGAAGCCGCCGTCGTGCTTGTACTCTTCAAAGCGCCGTCATAACTGATGGATGGTTGTGTAAACGTGGGGGCGTTGAGCGCAATGGCATAGGTATATTCCCCCGGCGCGCCGGGCTGCAATATAAGAGGCACGTTCTGCCCGTTGCCGTCAAAATCACTCAATTGGTTGCAGCGGGACAGATCCAATGCGGTCAGGCGGTTGTTTTTGCAGTCAAGCGTTTGAAGACTAAACAGTCCGGATACATCCAGTGCGGTCAGGCTATTATTGTAGCAATTCAGGTATTCCAGATTCGACAGGCCGGACAGGTCCACTGAAGTTAGATCATTGTCGGAGCAGATCAATGTGCGGAGTGCCGTAAAATGCTCTATGCCTGCCAGGCTCGTAATATTCCTATCGCTCACATTCAGCGATGTGATACCCGAAACATCGTGTGCATAAATCTCGCCCGTGGATTTGAATATATTGTATCGTACCGCCGCAAGAAAGTTGGGGTCGGTAAAATCTGCTGTGATGGGAGAGGGGGCGGGTCCATAGGTCAATTGCATTTTACCGGACAGTATCATGCCGGATTGTCCGGTTTGCGTCGTAAATTTGGTCGTTGCCGCGCCGCCGTTGCTCGTCAAAATTCCGTCTGCATAACTGATAGACGGGTCGGCAAATGTGGGATTGTTAAGTGGTATGGAAAGCGTATATTGCCCTGGTGTGCTTTCCAACAAGCGAAACGATACAATCTGATCGCCTAAAAAGTAAGAAGTGAAAGAGCCCAGACCGATACAATCGGACAAATCCAGTTCCGCGAGGCTGTTGTTACTGCACATCAGGTCTGCCAAAGAGGTGCAGCCGGACATATTTATCTCGGTCAGATCGTTGCGGCGGCAGTCCAGGTATACCAAAGAGGTGCAGCCGGACATATTCAGTTTGGTTAGGCTGTTGTTCGGACAAGACAGCGACACCAAACTGGCCACGCCGGAAAAATTCGCCTCTCCGTTTAAACTATAAAATTTGGGAAACTCCATATCCACATCGGTCAATTTCTTAGGGGTTGAGTCGTCCCAGGTGGCAAAAGGCCAGCTTTCAGGATCATTTTTAGAGGCCTTCAAGTCGTTGTTATCAATCAGCCTGTTGATAACTTCGATAGCCGCAGGGTCATAATCACTTACATCAAGCGGCACCATTTCGCCTGCCGACTGCATTTCATCTGTTTCGACAAGAGCTGCTTTTTCCTTCTCCGCGCTTTCCCCGCCGAATAGCCCCGCAGTCGAGTCGGCACAATCCGTATCATGTTTGTGGCCACATGGTGCCGCTTTCATATACCCGCAAACTGCGTCGTGTCTGATATGATTGCAGACTTCGGCGCACCCCTGACCGCACGCATGGGCGCACGCCATATCCTCGGCATATCCACAACTCTGCTCATGGATATGGGTGCAGGTACTATGCGCTTCGGTCAGCATGGGACGATCCCCCTCGGCATATGCCAAAGCGTTCCCAAATGGCAAGGCGCCTATTACCAGTGCAATCATCAGCAGCAGGGATACTATTCTTTTCTCTGTTTTATTCTGCATGACTTGGCCTCCCTATCAAGACTTGTTATCCTATTTCATAAATATCGCAGCACCGTGGCTTGTTTGGCCAGCTTCTTTGACAATGGGAAAGAAAATACCGTTTCGGTATTTAGCGGATGTTTTTTGTTTGCGCGAGCTTTCACTGATGAATATATCCAGCGGTTCGGACAGATCCGATAATAACGTTGTTTTTCCTGTGAACACCTGCTCCACGGCGTCAAGTATGGGAAGGCTTGCGTCTGTAATTCGGTTGAGAATATTATGGCGGCTTCCGCTCTTAGACAAGTCTTCGGTAAACAACCCCGTTTCCATAGAAAAGACCTGGTTGACTACCGCCAAAGCTCCATCATGTAAATAAATCGCCATAGGGTGTGGAAAATTTATAATGACAGGGGTGGATAGGCCTTCATTTTTGATAAGTTGTTGGAACATGCGCACCATATCGCGCTGCGCTTTTTCTTTCTCCTGTATGGTTTTCAATAGTTTAATGAGTTCTTCAATTGACTTGTTATCCGTGATAGTTCTCATTGCCCATACAACCCCTTTCCCATATGCTTCATCACTATCGTATATAAATTATGGGAGGTAGAATACTGAAACCAGTGCTTGTTTTTCGGTGATTTCTGTCATTTTTACAACAAAAAAGCTTCTGAATCATTGCGATTGGAAGCCTTTGGCCGAATCTCTTATTTTTCTATCATCATCTTTCGATATCGGGAGGGATTCATACCTGTTTTTTGCCTAAATATTTTTGCGAAGTTTCCATTGTAATCCACACCGCATTCGGCAAAGGCCTGTGCGATGGTCAGATTGGTATCGCATAGTTTTTCCTTAAGTTTGCCGAGCTTTACATCTTGATAGTAGTTGTAGGGCGTTATTCCTGTATGCTGTTTGAATAAACGGGTATAGTGATACCGGCTCATATGAACGATATCCGCCAGTTTATCGATGTCAAATTCCTCTTTGCAGTGGTTGTCAATATATTCTTTGCCCTTCATAATCTCTTCTTTGTCATGATAATACCTGGAGGTTATGAATACAGTGATGACAAACTCCAATTGATGATTATCATCCAATATGGGAAAGGCAGTCATATCCTGATACAAACTGCCGAAAATCAATTCATGGTCGTCGCCCAGCCTTTCGACGATTTCCTGATGCGGCACTTTCACATCATACGCGTTTACCACCTCTCCCTGATAAGATCGTGAAACAAAGTCTTTTATACCCCATCTTTCAAGATTGGGATTGAGGATAATATTATGTTTTTTATACAGCTTCTCGGGATTGGATATCTTCGCAAACTCCAAATATGCTTCATTCGCTAAGAGCATCGTACCGTCCGGCGCGCAGATGTGCATTGGGTATGGGAAATGTCTGAATATCTCAATGAACAGTTGTTCGTTTTCATACAGTGACTCAAAAGGCCATTCGCCGTTGCACCTTCTTTGCACATATAAATCGTATAAATCTTGACTAACTGTTGTTTCTTGTTCTTTTTGAATAACGCCCTTTTTTCGTCTCCCGTCGGCCGGTTTTTCAGCGCTTTGTGGAATGAGCCACAGGTTGCCTTTTTTAACCGCACCTTTAATGCGGCCAGCCACGCAGTGATAATTGACCATGCGGTTTGTGATGCTCCATTTATCTCCGGCTTCTCTTGCACTAATATACTCCATATCGATCCCCCGCTTATATACTATATTCAGTATACTTCTCGTACAGGAAATTTTCAAGAACATGAAGTTTACGGTCCTTACGCAGAAGTCGTGGCAAAATATAGGCTGCTTGGTTGCATATATATGAAAAGCCTATCAAATTCTTGATAAGCTACACTGTGAGATTGAAGCCCTATCGGGTGAAATTCAGTTAATCTTCACTGAAATGCGATAATGCGCTCAGGCTATATTTTATTCGGAAAGACGAGGTAAGCCATGGATCAAGAGCGCATAATATGGCAAATGAAAGAGATCTTTATAGAAATCCCTTTTGGAATAGAGTACGCTTAAAGTACTTAAAAATGCTGAAGATATAATGGCCGGTGAATATGCGAGTAACAAAGAAAGGGTATTAATATCATACAGGGAAGAAGCTTGCTTACGAACGTTTTATTTTAGATTGGAAATTTTTGTTACGTATCAGCAAGATAATAATTATTAACTTTATAAGGAGATTTTTATAGATGAATATACTTATAAGACAAGAAACGGAAAAAGATTATGAACTTTCCGAAACAGCAGTAGGAAAAGCATTTAATAATGAAGAGCATAGTGACCAATAGAGGCCAGGTGATGGGATAAGAGATAAGTGAATGGAGAAAATTAGTCTTTCGGATAATCTACGCTATGTTTTGTCTACGGAGCGTGGATTATTTTTTTGAGTGTTTATGTATACAATAAGGTCGAGGTGAAAATGATGGATATAAAAAGAAAAAAAGAACTTTTAGAAGCCTATAAAAGCAGACACCCGGAAATGGGTGTAATTTCTTACTGCTGTAAAGAAACCGGCGAAGTATTCTTAGGCATTTCCAAAGATACAAAGGCGGACTTTAACGGCACTAATGCAAAATTGTCAGCTAACTGGCACCCTAATAAACGATTACAGGAACTTTGGAACAAATATGGCCCGGAAGGCTTTGAACTATCGGTTATAAAAGTGTTAAAGTATGATGATCCAAATGAAGATCATACAGCGAAATTAGAGAGTTTAAGAGAACAGTGTTTTATTTCTAGTCCAAATGCAAGGAGTATATGGCGATGAATGAAAAAATTGTTATGGTGTCAAATGGTTATGACCGTATAGACGGCAGAAATGCTTATCAATCTGACATCAAAAGCTTAACATTGGGTGAACCTATGCTGGATGAAAATAAAAAAATGCAGCTTGCCGCACAGATTTGGAAACAGGATAAAAACGGCGAATTGTTTTTGGCGCAGGAGCTACCTATACATCAAGTATTTGACTTGATAATCTTTTTATCCAGAACATTACTTTACTTCAAAGAGGCTTACCGGCTTCCGCTTTTATATGACCCGGAAAAGCCCACAGTGGAACGAGTTGGAGTACAGGGTGGGGTATTACCAGTAGAGGTTTGTACTGACAATCAAAATATCAATGAGGATATTAAAGCATTTGCCCAGAGTCTGAATGATTTAGGCGAGTTGATTGGAGAACGTAAGCGGGTCCTTAGCCGCATCTTAGAAGAATTGGAGTTATATTAATATGAAACAGACTTGTGTTTTATCACCTGCCAGACAGCTGACGGGAGAGGAGCAATCCCTTGTCTGGCAAAAACCGCCTTCCCATATTGAAAGTGAAGCAGAAAAACGTATATATCAAGAGGTAGTAAGGAATTGGAACCGCGGTGAAATGAAAATCAGTACAATTTTACTGGAGGGCGATGCGGGATCGGGAAAAACCCAACTTGCCAAAGCCCTCTCTGCTGATTTTAACCTACCCTACACGAAAATAACCTGCTTTGCAGATATGGATAAATCCGATGTACTGGGTTCTATTCTGCCGGTATTATCGGAAAAGGATAAATCAAATATGGTTGAATACCAATACTATCCGTCAGAGATTGTTCGTGCTTATGAAAATGGATGGCTCTTGGAGATTCAGGAACCTACAGTGATTCGGGATGCTGCTGTTTTAATGGCTCTAAATTCCGCATTAGAACCGGATGGCAGTCTAAACCTACCAACGCGTATCGTACACAGGCATCCGGATTTTATTGCTGTTATTACAACAAACCGTGGCTACAATGGCTACCGTCCTTTAAATGAAGCGTTGCGTGATAGAGTGCAACATGCCGAAAAAATAGACTTACCACCCAAGGCAGTTATGATGGAACGAGCCAAAGCCAAGACGGGTTATCATTCTGAATCTGTTCTTTCTCTTTTGGCTGAAACTATTATCTTGCTGGATGAGACTGCCCGGGCCAATGCAATTAAAGGTGTGGCAGGGATGAGATCCTATATCTTTTGGGTTGATGCCGTGGCAAGTGGTGCATCAGTACAAAGTACTTTGGATCGTCAACAGTAAAT
>DHOG01000198.1:0-214 GCA_002410715.1 Ruminococcaceae bacterium UBA5396
TTTGAACATCAGGTTGAACTGGCGTATGGGCGTGAAATCCTTTTTGCCGCAGCTGGGGCACACGATATGCTCGTCAATAAACGCTTCCATTTCCTTTTTGTCCATCGTCTCGGGGTTGATATCATCAAGCCCGCCAGCGACGGTGTAGTCCTCGATCAGCTTATCGGCACGAAAACGCTCCTTGCAGCTTTTGCAGTCCATCAGCGGGTCGTTG
>DHOG01000198.1:387-543 GCA_002410715.1 Ruminococcaceae bacterium UBA5396
CAGTCCATCAGCGGGTCGTTGAAGCCGCCCACATGCCCGGATGCGACCCATGTCTGCGGGTTCATCAGTATGGCGCTGTCTAGTCCCACATTGTAGCGTGACTGCGTGACAAACTTAAGCCACCAGGCTTTTTTGACGTTGTTTTTGAACTCCACG
>DHOG01000198.1:708-1202 GCA_002410715.1 Ruminococcaceae bacterium UBA5396
CACGCCCAGCGGGCCGTAATCCCACGTGTTGGCAAGCCCGCCGTATATTTCGCTGCCGGGGAATATATAGCCCCTCCCTTTGGCAAGCGCTACGATTTTCTCCATTGTTTTCTGCATCTTATGCAATACCCTCCAAAATGTGTTGATAGTCATACTTTAACAGCCTTTATCATAACAATTTTCCCGTCAAATTACAACCAATTTGTGATATAATGTACCATATACCAGAATTGCGGAGGAGTTTTTTATGTCCGGACTTGCTGTTTTTGGATTGATCACGGTGCTGGCGACAGTTGGCGTTGCCGTATTCTGCCTGATTGCGTATTCGCTGATTATGCGCAAAAGGCATTTTCGGTGTCTCCATTGTGACGCGCGGTTTAAGGTACAGCCGCTGCGCACGTTTTTTGCATCGTCCAAGGGAACGGATAAGCTGCTGATCTGCCCCAGTTGCGGTGCGTCCGACTATATGGAATTTTGCCACGATGGCGACGACG
>DHOG01000198.1:1407-1755 GCA_002410715.1 Ruminococcaceae bacterium UBA5396
AATTTTGCCACGATGGCGACGACGGGGTGAATGTGCCCGCGCCGCGCGAGGTAGAGGAGTCTGGGGCTGCCGAAGCGAGCAAAGAGGAGGAACGCGATGGCTGACAAACTGGATTATAAAAAAGAATATAAAGACTTGTATATGCCGCCCAAAAAGCCGGTGCTGATTGACGTGCCTGCAATCAACTTTATTATGGTGGATGGGAAGGGCGCGCCGGAAGGTGAACAATACCAGAAGGCGTTGAACATGCTGTATGCGCTGGCATTCACCATAAAAATGAGTAAAATGAGCGGCAGCCAACCGGAGGGATATTTTGAATATGTTGTGCCGCCGCTGGAGGGGCTGTGG
>DHOG01000198.1:1908-3063 GCA_002410715.1 Ruminococcaceae bacterium UBA5396
GTGCCGCCGCTGGAGGGGCTGTGGGGTGACAGCGGGTTTGACCTGCATGACCGTGCGTCATGGGTGTGGACATCCATGATCCGCCAGCCCGAATTTGTGACAATGCCTGTTTTTGGCGATGCGCTGGAACAGGCGAAAGTAAAGAAACCGGACATCGATTTTTCCGGTGCGCGGTTTGAGAAGCTGGAGGAAGGGAAGTGTGTACAGATCATGCATATTGGGCCGTATGCCGAGGAGACGCGCTCCATTGACGCGATGCATGCATTTGCGGAGGGGCAGGGATTGAAAATTGCGCTGAGCGACATGCGCCGCCACCACGAGATATACCTTTCCGACCCACGCAAGGCGAACCCCGAGAAGATGAAGACGGTCATTCGGCTGCCGGTGGAGTGAATGGAAAAAAACGGCTGCAATGTAGCCGTCTCAGATTGTCAAAGAAGTGAAGTCTATTAAAAACACATGGAAGCGGCGAGGGCCATATTTTACTACCATTTCTTTTTGTGGTTAAATTTCCTATATATCGTTTATCATTATTGCAAAGAGGTGACCCTATGGATACCAATCAAATAAAGCACAGGCGTCTCGAGCGCATTGGATTTGTTGTCGTATGCATATGCGCCATGCTTTTCCACTTTACATATGAGTTTTCCGGAGAGAATTATTTTGTCGGGTTGATCTCCGCCGTGAATGAAAGCGTATGGGAGCATACAAAAATCGTGTATTTCCCTTTCCTCTTTTATGCGATCATTGAGTATTTCATTTTGAAACCCCCATTCAAACGCTTTTTCATCAGCAAAACCATTGCGCTGGCGTTTATTACCGTCGTCATGATTTCTTTTTTCTATACGTACTCCGGTATCATCGGCACCGAGTACCTGATCGTTGATATTATTTTTACGTTTATTTTGTCTGCGCTGGCATTCCTTGTCTCCTACAAGGTGTTTTATTCGGAACGCAACCTGGAAAAATACATAGTCCTTTTCGCCATGCTTTTTGTAGGCCAGTTGTTGATGGAGATTCTCTTTACACCTTTCCCGCCCGACCTTCCGCTCTTTATGGATTCTGAGACGGGCGTTTATGGGTTTGGTTGAAGTGTGTGTTTCATAACCTGAATTGCGCGCGTCCAAATGAAATATTGATAATTTCTATTTCAAA
>DHOG01000198.1:3271-4512 GCA_002410715.1 Ruminococcaceae bacterium UBA5396
GTATTGCCTCCGGCGGCCAAGAACCCATGGTTCTTGGAACTCCTTTGTTATGGTATCCTTCTTAAGCGAGGTTGATATTAAGGGTTTCTTAAGGAGGATTAAATCGACGAATGCCTGAATGCGAGACAAGTAAGCTGTAGGCGAAGCGAGTCCGCAGTGAAGGGATGCATAGCGCCGAAACTATTATAATATGCCGTACAAGGTGAATTGCACTATTAGGTGCAAGAGCGGGCAGCCTGGGTTGAGCCCCTTGACCCAAAAGAACCACTTGTTAGTTATACAAGATGGTACATTATACTTTTACAAGCCAGTAAGTATTTCTTTGACAACCTAAAACGGCAGCCATAAGGCTGCCGTTTTGTCGTATCGTGATTTACCGGCGCGTGTACGCCGGAAGGATGTCGAAGTTCTCCCTGTACTCGCGGCCCATTGCGTCCGCAACCTTGATTGCCGCAAAAACATCGTCCTCGGTGATCAGGAAGGGCTCGTTTTCCCAGTAACCCCAGGTCGAATGCTTGGCGACCGCACGGATTTTCTCGTCGGTATTGGGGATGAACAAGTCATCCAGCGTCATGGGAAGGCCGACCTGCGCACAGAAATCCAGCACCTCGTCCAGCAGGTCGTCGGGCGCGTTTTCGAGCACAAGCTGGCAGAGCACGCCAAAGCCCACCTTTTCGCCGTGCATGGTTTTTGTTTCCTCGGGCAGAACAGACATACCCTCGCAGATTGCGTGGGAGCCCGCACAACCGTTGTTTTCCACGCCAAGGCCGCTCATCAGCACATTTGCCTCGATCACATTTTCCAGCGCTGCCGTGACGACATGTTGCTCGGCTGCGCACAAGGCTTTGACACCATCATCCATCAATGTATCGTAGCAGAGTTCGGCGATCATGCGGCCGGACATGGTACCGCGAAGGCCGCCTTCCTGCGCGTTAACGACGTTTCCGCCATCCTCTTTTGTGCGCGCGCGCGCCTCGAAAACAGTGGAGAGCGCATCGCCCATGCCCGCCACAAGGAAGCGCGGCGGCGCGGCGGCGATCACCTGGCTGTCCACCAGTACGATGTCAGGGTTCCGCTTGTAGAAACGAAGGCCCTCGTGCTCATGGTCTTCCGTGTACATGACTGACAGGGCAATGGTAGGTGCGTCGTTGGAGGCGGCTGTAGGCACAATGATGGTTGCCGCGTCAAAATCGTCCGCAACCGCTTTGGCGGTATCGATGGTCTTGCCGCCGCCGATGCCG
>DHOG01000198.1:4671-14369 GCA_002410715.1 Ruminococcaceae bacterium UBA5396
AGGTCTTGCCGCCGCCGATGCCGATCACAACATCGGGTGCGTAGTCCCTGATGCTGTCCGAAATTGCCTTGACGCGCTGCGCGGAGCATTCGGCCTCGTACTGGCAGGTTTTGATTGTGGAATCCGTGCCTGCAAAGCCCTTCTCCAGCCGGGCGGTCATGTCTTTATAGAAGAACGGGTCGATAACGGCAAACGCTTTCTTGCCAAACATTTTTGTGTAATTTTGGAGATTGTCGATCTCTCCGGGGCCCTGGTAATACTTGGATGGCGAACACCATCCCCTGGTTGTTCTTGTTACTTTTGTCATAATCCAATATCTCCTTTTTCATGATTCATGTAGTTAAGGCGTGGCTTCTTGAAATGTGTTGCAACAAATGCCACCATGCGAAACAAATTTTCTTAGATTGGATTCTAACATAACTGGCAATGCTTCGCAACAGGCATTCTTTATGCGTCGCGGCAGTATTTGTGTATAACAGCATAGCGCTTTTGGTTGTGGACTGCAAGGAATTGTATTTCAAATTCTGGTGGCATATTTTTCTGGAAAGCTGCAAAATATTTATGTAAAAATAAAACGGCAGCCGAGGGGCTGCCGTTTTGTACTTGAATCGGGTATGCTTACCGGCGTGTGTACGCAGGTTCGATGTTGTAGGTTTCCCTGTATTCCCTACCCATTTGATCTGTCGCCTTGATTGCGGCAAAAACATCGTCCTCTGTTACGAGGAACGGCTCGCGCTCCCAATAGGAATGGAACGAGTGCTTCGCGATGGCGCGGACGTTTTCATCTGTATTGGGGATGAACAGGTCATCTAATGTCAGCGGAAGGCCGATTTGGCCGCAGAAGTCAATGACTTCATCGATCAGGTCGTCGGGCGTGTTTTCGAGGATCATCTGGCAGAGCGTGCCAAAGCCTACTTTTTCGCCGTGCATCGTTTTTACGTCCAGCTCCGGAAGGATGGAAATCCCTTCGCAGATGGAGTGCGCGCCTGCACAGCCGTTGTTTTCTACGCCAAGGCCGCTCATCAGCACGTTTGCCTCGATGACGTCCTCAAGCGCTTCGGTGACCACGTGGTTCTGGGCTGCGTACAATGCCTTGATGCCGTTGGCCATCAGTATGTCGTAGCAGAGTTCGGCGATCATACGGCCCGATTTGGTGCTGCGGAAGCCGCCTGCCTGGGCGTTTACAAAGTTGGCGCTGTCGGACTTGATGTTGGCGCGCGCCTCAAAAACGGTGGAGAGCGCATCGCCCATGCCTGATACGAGGAAGCGCACAGGCGCGTCGGCGATGATCTGGCTGTCGACCAGCACGATGTCGGGGTCGTTTACATAAAAACGTGCCCGCACATGCTCGTGCTCCTCGGTGTAAATGACGGAAAGGCCGATGGCCGGCGCATCGGTGGACGCGGCTGTAGGCACGATGATGGTTGCGGCGTCAAGGTCGTCCGCAACGCCCTTGGCAGTGTCGAGCGTCTTGCCGCCGCCAATGCCAATCACGACCTGCGGTGCATAATCCTTCATGCTGTCGGAAATCTTTTTAATGCGCTCGTCGGTTACTTCGAATTCATACTGGAATGTTTTAATTTCCGAACCGGTGCCGGCGTACGCTTTTTCCAGCCGGGCGGTAAGGTCTTTGTAGAAAAAGGGGTCGATGACGGCAAAAACTTTTTTGCCAAAAAGCTCAGTGTAACTCGGCAATTTGTCGATTTCTCCGGGCCCCTGGTAATATTTTGCAGGTGAACTCCAACCTCTGGTTGTTTTTGTGACTCTGACCATAATAAACATCTCCTTTATATTTTTCATTTGGAATGATTGTATTCATGTTTATGTTTTGCCTGTGGGAAACCCACTCTTGCAATGGCAACAACATTGTGTACTGCTTGTTTTTTGCTTAAATATCGTCCGGCACGCGGCGCATGCCATATTTCATTGATTGATAGTTATGTAAGGTATAGATATCATATTACATTATGATGTATAAGATGTCAAGCAACGTTACGCAATCGTTTATCCGCACTGGAAGAGCGAGAAAATAATAGAGAGAGGACATGTGTTGCGCCCTGTTGTGGGAAACGCGATTATAAATTACATCATAATGTTTCGGGCGAGTGTTTTCCACAATAAATTTGCTGATCCTGGCGTGCATAAAGCATAAAACGGGGTATGCCGGGATACGTGATCTGTGATTCGGTACATCAAAATGTGCCCTAGAGCAAGCCGGGGGCGCGGTGTGAAATGGTATCCATAATAAAGGATTCCATCAGGCTGTGGCCTTCTTCGTTGGGATGGATGCCGTCCTCGCAGAGGTATTGTTTGTAGTCTTTCTGCCGCAAAAACAGGTTCCGGATATTGACCACAAACACATCCATGGCCCGGGCGGCCTTTTCGACAGCATAGGAATACATCTCCTGCCACCAGTAGATATGCCCTATATCCTTGAGCCATACCAATGTTTGCGCCTGCCGGTCGGGATCGTTGCGGGTAAACCAATTAAAATAATTATGACTGCTCAGTGGGTGCAGATTGGTCAATATGGGAATTTTTCCATTTTGGCGCACGGTGGAGATCATACCTAGGACGTTTTCCACATATTTGCCGAGCGGGAGCTTTGGCTGATGGTCTTTTAACGGATCGGCCGCCACGTCGTCCCAGTTGAAATCGCAATCGTTGCTACCGTATTCGATGAGCACAAGGTCGGGCGCCAACTCGTGAAATTTCTCGTCGATCAACTTTTTGCCATACTCGGTTGTGGAGCCGTATTTTGAAAAATCAAACACCTCCGGCCGCAGTTTTTGCGCCAGGCGCTTGATAAAGCCTTCCTTTGAAAATATATAGCGTTCCTTCTCCGCGCTGTAAACAACGCCTTTGGATACGGAATCGCCCAATACCATGATGGATTGCACTTCGTTATATGTCATAAATCCACTTTAGCATGGTCATAATTTTTTTACAATAGAGTAAGCGCGGTAATATATCATTTTTTGTGCATATATATTATAATGATAGAATATTTAGCAAAAAACCCAAATCAAAAAGAAATTTCATTTGGGAAAGGGTGCGTGATTTGCTCCTGGACGGGGACCTTATTGAGGGCTTCCCAAACGTGCTTTGAGCTATAAAAAGTTGGGGTTGATATCAAAAAGTAATAAGGCAGGAATGTTTTTTGAAGAAATATACGACAAAGAGAACAACGGATATCAGCGCAATGGATATTTTGCGTGAAAATAAAAAACCATTGCTGGCTTTGGCGGCAGTGGCGGCAGTGATTGTAGCGGCGATCCTCCTGATCATCAACCTGGCGGGCAGACAGAGCTTTGACCAGAGTTTTCTTGTTTCGGGAGATACGATAAAAATTGGCATCCGCACAGACGTGTACCCTTTTGGGCAGGTTGGTGAAGATGGTAACGTAACAGGGTTTGACAGGGAATACATCGATGAGGCGTTGCGCAGGCTGCTGCCCGACCAGGAGAGGCGTTTTGAGTATGTGCCCATTACATCGCAGGATGCGGGCGCAAGCATCAAATACAGTGTCGCAAACATCTGCCTGGGATTGCTGGTGGACGGGACGGACAGGGCGAGTGGGTTCCGCCTGACGGACCCGTACTATACGGATGCGGTGGTGGCGGTGGTCCCCAGCACATCTCGGCTGGACAAGCTGAGTAACCTTGACGGCGGAAAAATAGGCGTTTTTTCTGGCGCGATCCTTTTGGACGACGTGGAAAAATATGTGGAAAAGAATCAGATGGACTGTGGCCTGCTGCGTTATTTTGATTATGAAAGCGCGATGGTCGATATTGAAAATAACAGGGTCAATGCGGTTGTTTTGCCCTATGCGCTTGCGCGCCAGTTTGAGGATGCGGGGTTTCGGGTGCTGGCCGAACCGCTTTATGAAGTGGGGTATTCCATTATGTTACCAACCGGTCAGGCGGCGGTCACCAGTGAATTGAACAAAGTGATTGCCGAAATGGAATATGACGGAACCGCGGCAGAACTGAAATATAAATGGGGATTGTAGCGTATTCGCGCGCGTGTACGGCATTGCCCATGTTGACAGAGTTTTACAATGCGGGGTATACTAAAAGATGGATTGGTATAAGTAAACACGGGGTTTAGTCTTTAGTAGTGAAAGGGAAATATATTATGAAATATGAAAGTATTCCATCAAAATTCACGTGGGAAGCATTGGGTGATATTGAGGAGGGGCGCCGTACGCTGGGGCCTGATATGCCCGTAATTGTTTACCGTCTTTTTCAGTATACACTGAAGGATGTGCTTTCGCGTGAATGCGGCGAAGAAGCGGCCTGCGAGCTTTTTCGGGCGGCAGGGCACCTTGCGGGGATGTCTCTGGCGAAGAAGGAGCTGGATCTTTCCGGGGACCTGGACTTTTTTGTGGCGAATCTTACCAAGAAGTTGAAGGAATTGAAGATCGGCATTTTGCACATCGAACGCGCCGATCCGGAAAATTTGCAGTTCATGCTCACGGTCTCAGAAGACCTGGATTGTTCGGGCCTGCCCATCATGGGAGAAACGGTTTGTGACTATGATGAAGGGTTTATATCTGGGATAATGGAGGCATACACCGGCAAGAAGTTTGACACAAAAGAGATTGATTGCTGGGCCAATGGAGACAGAACATGCCGGTTTGAAGTCCAGGGCCAAAAATAATCATTTGGCAGTCCATGCTGCTTGCTTGAGGATACAATAAATATGTCTGACCCAAAAGGCAACGACAAGGTTTTGCAGGCTATATCAGAAGCGCTGGGGAACCTTTGCAGGACGGGGAATGCAAAAACGCTGGATGAGAGCATGACCGGCGATCCCGTGCTCAAAGATATAATTCAATACATCAATAAGCTCTTTGGGGATCTTTCCGAAGTGCATGATTTTATTTACGCGCTTGCGGCCGGGAAACTGGATGTACCGCCGCCCAGCCGCGGGAATATTTGCGCGTCCCCACCCAAACAGTTGCAGTCGCAGCTTTCCACACTCAACTGGAGCCTTGAGCAGCTGCTGAAGGGTAAGATTGTCAGCAAAATGGAGGCGCAGGGCATTCTTTTTCAAAACTTCAATAAACTGGTTGACCGGGTCGTTGATGCGTCGACTGGTCTTGCCAAAGACAATCAATATGCCTTTGGCGACGAGGACGGTCAGAAGATCAACAGCTGGCGGTATCACCAGATTATGCTGGCTGTCAACATGTTGGACATTAAGGTGATCGAGACAGACCAGGACGGCAAAGTGGTGTATGCCAATGCCCCCGGCATGGGGCTTTTGAATGGGATGGAGGTGCTTTTGCCCGAGAATGTTGCCGGTTCCGACAGCAGGATACTCAAGCATCTTGCCGCTGTGGGAAAGGAAGAGGACGACTTTCCTGTCATTAAAGAAATTACTGATTCCGACAACATCATATGGTACCGGGTGACACCCGACACGTTTGAGCTGCCGACGGGGCAGAGGTTCTTTCTGCATGTGGTGGACGACATCACCGATTGGAAAAAGAACGAGCGGAAGCTGGAGCGTACGGCCAACGTTGACCAGATGACGAGCGCGATGAGCAGGCGCGCCGGTGTCAGGCTGCTGAAGACATTGAATGACGACAGAAGTGACACCATGCATTGCCTTGCCTTTGTGGATATTGACGACCTGAAAAGCGTGAATGACATCTATGGCCACAATGAAGGCGACGATTATATCCGCATTGTCTCTAAGGTTATGCTGACATCGACACGGACAACAGAAGCCGTTGTGCGCTATGGCGGGGATGAGTTTTTAATCATTTTCCGCAACTGCAATATTGAGCTGGCAAACAAGGTGATGAAGCGGATGGAGGAAAACCTGGAAAAGCTGAACAAAGGCAATGTGAAGAAGTATAAAATGTCGTTTAGTTATGGGATACAACAATTTGGCGGGTACAGCAGCCTGGACGTGGAGGAACTGCTGGAACAGGCCGACCGGCAGATGTATGAAAATAAAAAAGCAAAGAAAAGCCATCGGGCAGATGGATGATGTGCGTAAATTCTTATTTACATAAAGTTTACACCGTGTCTATTTGGTGTATATTGACAATATAAGGGGAAAATGCTACTATTTTAGCAGATGCTCCTGTAGCTCTGACCCACAAATAGTATTTAGGAGGTAAAAAGGAGTGAAAATCAAGAACATTACAGAACCTCAAAAGTTCTTTGAAGTTCTCAAGGACTGCAAAGGTAAGGTGGAACTTGTGACTTCGGAGGGCGACAGGCTTAACCTCAAGTCGACACTGTGCCAGTATATTGCGCTGACGCAGATGTTTAAGGATGCTCAAATTGACGAGCTGGACCTGGTGGTTTCCGAGCCGGAAGATCTGAATCTTTTGCTGAATTATCTGGTAAGAGGATAACATCTTCTAAGAATTGAGGTCATGGTTTACGTATGTAGACCGTGACTTTTTTTTGCTGTCATGTTCACGAGACGAAAGTCGAGTGGTTAGCATGACGCATGCAAGGCTTTCCCGAGAACCGAGCGCTCTTTGCGAAGGTGATTGGCTGAAAGCTACTGCGGCAGTCATGTCCGCAAGCCATTTGCTGTATCAATACACACAATAAAAAACGGACGCCTTTATCAGGCGTCCGTAAATGTTTTTCTTAAATTCTTAATATTCTTTGATCAGATCGTCATCACACATTTTACCGATGCATCGGGTCATGCGTCCCCCTGTCGGTTCTCGCCGACCACCCTACAATATGCAGCTTAATTTATATTATATTTGCATACCGCCAGGCACTTCCTGCAACGTATTTTTGCATTCGGACCGCTCTGGCTACACGGAAATCAATAACACTCTCATTTGCGGATTTACGCCCCGCTCAGGCTTACTTGTGTGATTGATTCCACCGGGTACCATCCAACTCTTCTTTACGACCTGGAAAACCCTGCCGCGAATCTTTTTACCATTCACCATTACGGTATATACAAATTGTACAAAACCATTTCTGCTTTTAGTAAAACCTGCCCGTAATCCCTAAATCATACACAAGTCTTTATTCAGAGTGTCACCGTGCATCCCAAAGAATATCGTTTCACTTATATCCATCGGCATCACGTCCCTTCGTCTGAATTTGAGACCTTTCCCCAGGCCACATGCCCGCCGTCCGGTCTCATCCGGTCTGATACTATTTATATAACCTTATCATCAGCCGGTTAAACATTTACCCAAAACAATCATATGGATATCTGTCTTACTATAATAATTCTACATCGATTGCCAAAATCCTTCTTGAAAATGATAAAATGATTGAAATATTTTTTGTGATATCATATAATAGCGAAAGGCCATCGTATAGGAATGCTGCTATAGCTCAGTAGGGCGGGCGCGTCATTGGTATATTTGGGTCTCGGGGTTGCGGAACGAGCGCGCCCGGTGGGCGATGAAGCGAGAGGAGCAACCATTGAGCATGAGGCGATGCTGACCGAGCTTGCGGCGGGATAGCAGAGGTCATAGCGAAGTGGGAACCCGAGCCGGAAGCGTGTTGGAAGAAATTGAATATGTGCTGCTATAGCTCAGTAGGTAGAGCGCGTCCTTGGTAAGGTAGTGCTCTAATACGTAAAAAATTTAATAATGCTCTCGTAGCTCAGTCGGTAGAGCGCATCCTTGGTAAGGATGAGGTAGGCAGTTCGATTCTGCTCGAGAGCTCCAAAAACATTTTAGCAGAGCGGTTTTCTTTAAGTGATATGGGAAATCGCTCTTTGTATTTTCTTAAAATGGTTGCATGAATTTTTGTAAAACCTCGACACATTCTCTTTACCCTTCTTTCATCCAAAACTGGGTTTGCTCACGTTTTTGCTCACGTCATGCATTAGCTGCAGCTCATGTAGTTCACTGCAATGCGGGTATTTTATTGAGACTCTCATAGATTTTCTCGGCAAGCTCCGGAGTATGGGATAACTGTTCAAATAGCTTCATCATACTAAAATCAGATTCGCTTTCCGGACAGTCTTCTTTTCCATAGAAATCTCCTTCAACCAAAGCCGACAATCTGCGACGATCTGTTTCCATAACCTCGTCATAATGGTCAAGCATTGTGGCGGCTGATGTGTGTCCGGTTTCTCCGCTCACCGATTGCAAATCATAATTCGTCAATCGGAGTTTATACATGGTCGCGGATTTACGGACACCTTGCATATCTACCATATCATTTTCCTCGAACCCTTGCTCAGCTTGCCACTTCTTAAAATACTTGTCCATTCTTCTTGGCTCTATTGGATCGCCGTTTGGCCAACACAAGAGCAGACCATAATCGTGGTACTCGGAACCAAAATATTCCTTGTCTCTTTCAATTTGTGCCATTCTATTTGATATTTCTTTCTGCAAATAGCCGTTTAAAAAACCAGTACGCTCACTTTCATCAGTCTTTGGTTTTTTTAGGATTAGCACAGTTTTTGCATTCATTTTCTTTTTGGGGAATATTCTTATGATATCCTCATGTGATACCTCATTCAGCGAATCTTCTTCCACTCTCTGCAAAGTTTGTTTTACCCATAATGTTCTGTTTGATAATTCGATACTATGAATATCCACGCCAACGGTTTCTCCTGGGCGCAACGAACAAATAAAAGCGAGATGAACAGCCAAATGGAGCAGAGGTTCGGCTATATTGTCAATCGCAAATAACATTTGCTCCTTTGTCCAATATTTACGCTTCTCATACCGTATTGTAGGCGCTTGATCCTTACTGACAGGACTTCTAGCAGTATAGCCCCATGCCTCAGCATCTCTGAAAGCAGGACTTATGACATTAAAAGATTTCATTATGGTGCTTCCCTTCAATGTCGGAATATCTTCTTCCTGCTTATGATAGCTTTTAGGGCCTTTGCATTTCTTCAAGCTCATTTGATGAACCCACTCATCAATATCTTCGGCTGTGATTTTACTGACGATTTTATCTCCAAAAAAAGGTTCAATGTGGTTCCTTATATTGGCTTTCATTTGTCCGTAGGGCGCTGGTTTCATCCGTACCTTGCGAGCGTGTCGCGGCATCCACATCCAAATGAATTCTGAAAATGTCTTCTTCATATTTTCGTTTTTTGAATTATGGACACACTTTTTCCCGTTCTTGTTTTCATTGTACTCATTCACCAGCTTTAACAAAGTCACATTATCTTTGTTGTCACGCAAGAAATCAATAACTTTTGCTCTTTGTTCCGCTTCTTCCATAGTATCGTATGCTTCATATTGTTGCCGGCTGACGCCTTGCTCATCAGAATAGTAATAGATGAACGTAAACTTCTTTCCTCTTGATTTAATTGTAATTGCCATTTCTATACCTCTTTCATTTAGATATCGGCCACAACACCGTTATATGGCATCCACTTATCAAAGGATTCTTTGTTTATACGAATACTGCGCGGCCCAACATGGTGAACTTGAAATTGATCCGTATTCTTGCAAAATTCGTATGCGGTGCGTGGCTTCATATTTAGCATTTGTGCAACTTGCTCCACAGTATAGACGCGCGAAGAAAAGTTATCCATATTAGCACTTCCTTTCTTTCGCATGGCAACTTTGTCCCGTAGCAAACAGCACCCCCTTTCATAATATGATGGTGCCTTAAGTTTATACCACAGGACTGTGCCATGCAACAAATATGATTAATAAGAAGGATAATGGTTATATCAGACCGCACATAGCTTGCGCGTCATAGGAAAGTCGCCTTGCGACCGCC
>DHOG01000198.1:14530-17903 GCA_002410715.1 Ruminococcaceae bacterium UBA5396
GACCGCCTCCCCCAGTTTCTCTGCGGGCTGCCCCCATTGCGTGCTCCTGTCTTCCGGCAGGGCTGTGGCTGGACAGAAGTACCATTACATGCAAGCAGGTCGTGGCTGGCATACGCGCTACTGTATGCCTAGAACGAGCATTTTATCGCTACCAGAGAGGATTACGGCGATGCTCGTGCCTAGCTCGCTGCTATGCAATCGATGTATCTGATACGTACCTATTCGTTTTTCAAGGAACAGCGCGTGAGTATTATTCCTCTCACATGCTGCTTTCTGATATAAGGCATTGCGATAAGCTATGTTTGTTTATTGCTCTGCCGCATGATGCAATTCTACATATTTGGTCTGTCCTATACCTCTCACGGCATGTGAGAAATATAGTCGGTAAATTACTACGTTTTTTGTATTTGTCATAATTTAACTGAACTACTGTGGATATGGAAAAGGTGAGATCACTGCATCCATTGATATGGTCTGCCTAAACACTTCTCACATGCCGTGTGAGAAAACATATAAAATAAACTCTGACACGCGGCTTGTTGCCAAATAAAAGTGACCTTTCATCTCTAAAAGCGCTATTAAAAGAGATTGCAATTGTAATTGGTTTATGCTACGCTGTAAATTGTAAAATTGTAATTGGCAAAGGAGACCAACTATGAAAAGTCAAGAGAAAAATGACAGTGGATGAAAATGAAAAAAAGGGCGCGTTGAAATAAGCCTTTCGGTGCAGATGAAGAGAAACTGGTTCCTTACGGCAGGTCAAACCTTACGTTGCGAGTCAGCATGAAATAGATGACCCTCAGTAATTTTTTGGCAGTATGACCCAGCGCGGAGTAATGGTTCTTGCCCTCAGCTCGCTTCTTTGCATAGTAGTCGGCAAAGGTCACGCTTTTATGAGAAATATGGAACGCTGCCTGTATAAGGGCATAACGCAGCATTGAGTTGCCACGCTTGGACATGCGGGTGTTGCTGGCCTTGAAATTGCCGGATTCCACAACAGCAGGATCGAGTCCAGCAAAGGCAAGCAGCTTGGCGGGACTGGAGAACCGACTCACGTCACCTATGACGGAAAGAATCATGGCGGGCAGAACAACTCCGATTCCAGGGATTGAGAGAATAACGGAATCAATCTTTTCCATCAAAAGCTCAATGCGCGGGGTGACGTCGGCAAGCTGTGAGTCAAACAGCTCTATCTGGGAAATAGCCTGCCCGATCTGTAAAGCCAGCGCAGGGTTATCCTGCCCGATAGAGCGTTTGGCAAGTTGCTTTAAGCGGATGGCGTCATGCTCTGAAAATCTGCCGTGGGAGACTTTGCGTAAGAAGTTTTCCAGCGCAGCCGTATGCATCCTTGAAATGCCGGAAGTGCTGGCGCAGCGTTTAAGCAATTGATAAGAGGTTTTGATGTGAATGCCTGAACGGAAGAATCCATGAAGCTCAGGAAACTGGCGATCAACGAAGCCTACCAACTGGATTTTGGCGCGAGTCCGACGTTTCACAATATTCTGCCGGGTATTGCAGAGACTACGCAGCATAGCAGTATTTGAATCGTTATGTCTTAACGGAAAATATCCGTTGAGGATAAGGCTTTTGGCGATCACTATAGAGTCGATTTTATCGGTCTTGGCTTTGCGAATGGCAGACTTGCGGAGTGACGCGGTCTGCAACGGATTGATGAGAACGACCTCAAAGTGGTGTGCTTTCAGGAAGGAAATGAGGTTTTCGCCATAGTGGGAAGTGGATTCCATGCCAACGACCAACCGGTCTTTATCCAGCATGGAGAGACGCTCTAACAGCAATGAAAAGCCAGAAATGTCATTGCTGAAGATAAAAGGAGAGATAAGGATTTTGCCGTCCCGCGAGATCGCGGCGGCTACATGGGAATGCTTGGCAACATCAATGCCGACATAGATCATAGTGATACACCACCTTGTATGATATTTGACAGCTGTGCTCCACTACATTCTATCCTTGTAACCTTGCATAAATGAAAGCTCGATGGCTTATCCAACCAATCAACAATTGAAATAGAACTGTGGCTATACTCTCCTTGTAATAGTCATCGCTATAGGAACCACCAATAGTCCACAGTGTCTATCTCAATATAGCAAAAAACGAAGAAAGGAAAGTATGTATAGCACTTGGCTTTTTGCCCTGGCTATATCATACAAGGAATCTCAATGCCGGAAAACAAACCGATAAAACCAATGGAGCATCATAACATAGGTGATTTTCTGAAAGGGCAGTCTTCTAAGATTCTCACCTCAATATCCGATGACGATAATACGGCGTTTGTCTTAAAAAACGGCAAACCTATAGTGGTTGTTATGTCTAATGAACGATATGCGCGGCTTCTCAAAGCTGGAATTGATATCAATGATTATTAATATGGAGGCCTATAACATGGCGAAAGCACGAATTACCGAAGTTATGATGGATGACACCAGCATAAACGTCAGCAAAGAAGTGGATCTTGTCTTCTCAATTGCTAATAGCCTGAGAGGTGCATATAAATCAGATAAATACAAAGACGTAATTATCCCAATGATAATCATACGTCGCTTTGAGTGTGCTCTTGCAAAGACGAAGGACGCTGTTGTCAAAGCCTTCGAACAAAAGCGCGACACGCCGCCACAGATACTGGAAAGCATCTCCGAGAGAAAATTCTATAACACGAGTCGTTATACCCTTGCTGAGCTCTTAAACGATGCTGATAACATCGTTTCGAATTTTAAAAGTTACATCGAGGGCTTTTCGCAGAATGTTTAAAGTATTATCCGCAATCTCGACTTCGAAAAGCAGATAGATTTTATGGACAAGAATAATCGACTTTTGGGGGTCGTTCGAAAGTTTTCCGAACTCGACCTAAACCCCGGCACCATTGACGGAATTAAAGCGGGATATATGTTCGAGGAAATTATCAGAAAATTCTCTGAAAATGCTGAAGCGGGCGACCACTACACTCCACGCGAAGTTATCCGCCTGCTTGTCAACATCATACTTGCGGAAGGCTGCGACGACCTTTATACCGAAGGCCGTGAAGTCACAGTATTGGATATGGCCTGCGGCTCCGGCGGTATGCTTTCGACTACTTATGACTTTATCACTCGAATGAATCCCGATGCCAACGTGCGCCTTTTTGGGCAGGAAATAAACCCGGAATCCTACGCGATTTGCCTTGCGGATATGTTGATTAAGGGTGAAAACGCCGACAATATCCGTTTGCAGGATACGATGAAAGCTGACTGCTTTGAAGACCAGTCGATGAGAATTGTAATCACCAATCCCCCGTTTGGTCAGGCTTGGGGTGGCAAGGATGCTGCTGACGGTGTTGAGTCTGCCGTAAAAAAAGAACCTGACTATCTAATTAGGCCAT
>DHOG01000154.1 GCA_002410715.1 Ruminococcaceae bacterium UBA5396
ATCGCATTTCTGGTGCTTAAACCCGAGGGACTGATACGCGGCAACTACCAGGAGGAGCGTGTGGGATGAGTTCATCGAAAATTACTGCCTCTAAGCAGGGGGGCAAAATGCATTCTGCTGTAGCAACCCATAAATGCCTTGACTTTTCACACAAGTCTTCGACTGTGATTTTACTGGTTGCTATCCTCGTTATGATCGGCTTGTTTATCTGGTGGCTGAACATTCCGTTTATTGAGGACATCTTTACCTCAGGAACTATTACTCTGATTATGGTTCTTGGTTTTCAGCTTTACATGGGCAACTCAGGCATCCTTAATTGGAGCTATGTTGGCTATATTGGCATTGGTGCCTTTTCTTCGGCGATTTTGTCAATGACACCGGCGATCAAAGCTATGCAGATTCCTACGATGTATCCTTTCCTCATAAATCTGCACTTGCCTTTCGCCTTAGCATTGGTGGTCGGGGCATTGGTAGCAATGATAGTAGCAGCATTAATCGCCTGGCCGTTGATGCGTCTTTCTGATGCGTCTGGAGCAATCACGCAATTCGCGCTTCTCATAGTTATTAATGTAATGCTGTCTCAGTGGGCGCAGGTAACCAACGGGCCGAGAACTTTCACGCTTGGCGGCACTCGTCAGACCACCTTGTGGGTAGCGCTGGGGGTGGCGGTTCTTGTGATAACCGCAGTGTTTTACTTCAAGGAATCCTCCCTTGGTTTAAAACTGCGGGCAAGCCGTGATGATCGTCATGCGGCCCGCTCCAGCGGTATTAATTTTGTCGCAGTGCGTTATTTTGGGTATGTGGCGAGCGCATTTATCGGCGGCCTCGCCGGAGGACTGTATTCACACTATATATTATCGATTACCGCCTCGTCATTTTATATGAGCCAACTCTTCCTGTTGCTTTCCATGCTCGTAGTCGGTGGCTCGATGTCTGTCTCTGGAGCTTTCTTTGGAACGGTTTTTCTGACCTTGGTTCGCCAGGGGCTGCGGCAGGTTGAGCCAATCCTAACGAGAAGCGGCCTTGAGGCATCGGGTTCGACAGAAATCGTGGTTGCCATCCTGATGATTATATTTTTGATCTGGCGGCCGGACGGAATCACTGGCCAGGGAGAGCTGTCTCTGGCGAGTATCAAGCGCAAATTTCCGATGGGTTCCAAAATGAAAAGCAATATTTGAAAAGCTTAAGAGAAGGAATAGGAGATTATGAACTCATTAAATAGCAATCAAGTGTTTTACGCATTTTCGCCGACCCAGACACCGCTTTTGACAGTGGCGCAGAATGAGCAGTTCTCACTGGATACCCGTGATTGCTATGGCAATCAGCTGCTTTCTGATGAGGATACTTTGGATGACTTGGATTGGAATACTACTAATCCTGCAACAGGGCCTGTCTCGATCCAAGGCGTAAAGCCTGGCGATGTGGTCCGAATTGACATCAATAAGCTACAGCTGACTGGTAAATCAGTTATGGCAACAATCCCCGGCTGTGGCGTTGTAAGCGGTGTCACCGAAGCTACAACTCGTGTGATGGATAACAGTGATGGCATGCTTTCCATTTCGACGGTTAAAGGTAATTTGGAGTTGCCGTTGAACCCCATGATTGGTGTGATAGGCTTGGCGCCTGCGGAAGGGAGCATATCTAATGCCGTTCCGGGTAAGCATGGTGGCAATATGGATTGTACCTTGATCGGTGAGGGTACTTCGCTCTACTTACATGCTGCCGTAGAGGGCGGGCTATTTGGATGCGGCGATGTTCACGCCTTGATGGGTGATGGCGAGGTTGTGGTTTGCGGTGCCGAAACTCCGGCTCAGGTCACTCTTACAGCCGCCGTGGTGGATGTGCCACAGTTGCCAACCCCATTTGTTGAGACTGACGAGCTTTACGCAACGATCGCCTCAGCAAAAACCACGGAAGCCGCATTTAAGCAAGCTGTGGACAATATGTTTGACTTCTTGACGGGGATTGTTGGTTTGAGCCAAGGCGATGCCGGGCGGTTAATGAGCCTTGTAGGCAGCTTGAAGTTCTGTCAAGTGGTTGACCCGGAAATCACGATACGCTTTGAATTCCCTAAATCTGTGCTTGAAAAGCTGGGCTTTAAGGGAATTGACAGGGTCCTGGCTTCAAATAGTTTTGTATCAACATAGTGAAAATGTTGCTGCCGTTGAACACCCGGAGGTTCAACGGCAGCAACATTTTTAGGGATACAGCAGGAGTTTACGCACCTACCTATACCGCCGCCACGACAACGGTTTTTTATTTCCGTTGGGCAGTTAACAGTATCATTATTGTTTCTTCATCCTGTCATTCAAGCCTTTTATCTTATTTTTCCAAAGCAAATATTGCGCAAGCCATACTACTATAAAGATACCGCAAAAGATTCCGAAGTAAGTGATAAATCCTGCAAGGGTATGCTCCATCCAATTCGCAAAGTACGCAACGGGCAACATCACAAGCGCGGTAATCAAGAAATAGATACCCGACTGCTTGGTGATGCTCCAACTATCCATTTCCCAAATTACAGAACTGGCCGCAAACGCCGAGCCCAAAAGCCCGCTTAGAACAGCTTGAAGGATTACCGCCTTGATCTCGTTCCCCATTTGATCGATCAATTCCGGCACACAGGGGGTATAATTTCCATCCGTCGAAATTAGCGATATAATAATTGTAATGATATATCCTATTGTCACGCCAAGAGGAAAACCCAATAGTCCTCGCAAAAATGCTTGCTTTTTCATTTCATCCACCTCATATCCCCAATACCTGTTTTATTTTAGCTACATACCGCCTTGACACATAGGTAATTGTACCGTTTGTCAAAGAAACACAAATCGTTCCCGTAATGCTCAAGTCAAAGCTCTTGGCCTTTTTCAAATTGATGATTTCCGAATTAGAAATGCGAGTAAAACAGCTTTTGTCAAGCCTTTCTTCCAATTCGTATAATCTCATTCGTAGCACATATTCGCCGTGTTTTGTTGTTGCAAAAACCCTGGCGCCATTGGCATAAACGCGGATAATATCGCTTTGTTCCAAGATTTCGAGAGTATCCTCACGAAAACCGGCGATTAAGTGCGGCGGATCCTCCGATAGCTTTTTAGCGATGGCGTTTACTTCATCAGTCATCTTGTCGGTAAGAATAATAATCTTTGGTTCGGTGTAAGAACTGTCAATCTTGATTTCGACTTGCATTTCCGTCACCTCCTTCCGACACTTGCAGTATAGAGAAAATGGGGGGCTTTATCAATTGATTTCCAATAGGTGGTTGTTTTGAGGACATAAGTGGTAGGTTAAATTCTTGCATTACATAAACAACGGTCTTTGGCTTTTCCGCGTCCTGGCCACTTCCCTTGGGTCATATCATTGACAAACGCTGGTATTTGACAAACAATATGAAAAAAGCCCTATTTAAGAAGAATGCATTTTGTGGTAAAATATTGGTCACGGAAGATTTCTCCAAATCCTACCCATACTATAAGAGGAACATATTTATGAGAAAAAGGCAATCGGCGATTTTACGAATGACGCTTGTGCTTATCGTGCTTGTAATGCCGCTTGCTATCGCCAATGCGGCTACGGAGCTAGGTACGGAGCTGGTGACAAACGGCGGCGCAGAGGCAGGAACTATTTCGGGTTGGACCGACGACACCGGGGCAGGCCGCTGGGCCGCAAGCACAACCTATTCCGACTGGCCGCCGCCAGCAGCGGGCAGTTATTATTTTTTCCTGTATAATCCCAGCATGGATACCCCCATGACGGGAACGATGTCGCAGGTGATCACCCTCTCCGGAACAGAAGGGAGCGGGCTCTTTTCCTCTATATCCGCTGGAAACGTGTCCATCAAGCTCAGCGCCAGCATGTTTCAAAGAATCAGCGCGGATAATGAAGCGAAAGTAATGTTAGAGGAATATGCCGCAGACGACTCTTTGCTGAAAACCTCCCAGGTCGTAAACACCACTTCGTCCGGAACCGCGATGGGGGCTTATCAAATCAACACCCAGGTCAACCCTGATACCAGAAAGCTGAAGGTGATTCTGTCTGCAACGCTGACCAAGGGCGGCTATACGGAATTTGACCAGGTCTCCCTGAAGCTCGTAGATGCTTCCAGTGGAAGCGCCCCGGTTTTTGGGCCCGATTTTCCAGCATCGGCGGCAACGGACGCCGGGGTTCCCTATATCGTAAATTTTACCATAACCGATGCCGACCCCGGGGATATTGACAAGCTCACGTTCAGCACGTCCTCCACCAATATTAATCTGGTTCCCGCAGCTAACATCACCGTGACCGGAAGCGGCGGCAGCCGGACGCTTCGGGTCGTGCCGGCAAATAATTTATCCGGAGAGACGGATATCACGGTAACGGCCTCGGATGGCACCAAGAGCGCCGAGGCAACCTTTCATCTTATTGTACAAAAGGTTATTTCCATGGGCACAAATTTGGTTGAAAACGGCAATGGGACAAGCGGACTGGCGGGCTGGTCGGGGAATACGGTCAATATTACCGCAACGGGTAACGGTTTTAGCACGAACGATCCAGGCAGCTCCATGAGCCAGAACATTGATATTTCAAAATTCGCTTCCTTGATTGATGGCGGTGAGACGGCATTTCAGATGTCGGCAGCATTCCCAAGCACATATGGAAAAGTAACCGCCCAATTCTATACGGACATTGCATGCACCAATCCGGTTGGCTCCTCCTCTGATGTGACAAACAGTAACGCATCGCTACAGCAAAAGATACCGGCAAACGCGAAAGGCGTAAAAATAACGTTCAGCAATACGCACTATGCCTATGCCGATATAACAGTACGAAATATCAGCTTTCAGATCATAAACGATTTTCCTAAAATAGCCCCTATCAGTGCCCAAGAGGCGGCCTGGAAACCATTAACCGTGCCGGTTTATGCGTATTATACCACCGCAAGTGCCACGCTCACGGCTAGCTCCAGCGATCAGACAATCGTCACCAATAGCGGGATTATAGTCGGTGGTTCCGGCTTTAACCAGAGCGTCACGTTTACGCCGCTCAAAGATGGAACCGTCACCATCACGCTTACGCTCAATGATGGCAGCACAAGCGCATCTACCAGCTTTAATGTAACCGTCCACGATCCCACCAGGGTTGTAAGCGTTGATTTGCCGACGCAGGGGTTCTATGGAGCGGGCGGAGACCTGGATTTTACCGTGCATTTTAACGACTCCGTTTCCGGGGGAACCGGCTCCAAACTTCCCCTATCCATTGGAGAAAATTCGGCTGTTGCGTCCTATCTATCTAGCACGGCCAAAAGCATTACCTACCGCTATACGATCAACGGCAGCGATTCCGGCGCGGTCTCCGTCGGCGCGGCCATTGACGACACGAGCTCGGCCATTACCGATGGAGCGGGGTATGACGCGGAAGTAGAGCTTAACGTCGGTGCAACCGGTGTAACGGTGGTGCGTGCGCCCCAGATAACAAGCACGGCTGTGGGCGGCAGCGCGGCTTATGGAACCAAGATAACCTTTACCGCCGCTTTAACCTGTGCGGAGCCCCTATCAGGCGCCATTCAGTTTAAAGCCAATGGAACCAATCTTGGAAGCCCTGTTTCCGTCAGCAGCAATACGGCATCCTATGAGACTGCGGAAACAACCCTTGTTGTGGGAGACGCTTCTATAACCGCAGAGTTCGTTCCCAGCGGCTCTAATATTCATTTTTCCAGACTGACAAGCAGCGCTTATATGGTGGCCATCAGGGAAAAGGCACTCACCATCTCCGGCGTCGCGGCGGTGCACCGCTCCTATGATGGCACAGCGGTCGTTGCATTAACGGGCGGAACCTTGGTGGGCGTTGAAGCGGTAGATAGCGGCAGTGTAGGGTTTAGCCTGGGGCAAGGCGTGATAGCGAGCCAGAAAGCGGAAAACGGTAAATCTGTTTCCACGAGCATTACCTTAACAGGGCCCAAGGCGAGCAACTATTCCTTAACCCAACCAACGGGCATCACGGTGAATATCAGCAAGGCAACCTTGAGCCTCCAAAACGCCATCGTGTGCGATAGAAGTTACGACGGTACAACGGCCGCCACGGTTTCCAGCGTGACGTTCAACGGCATCGTTTCCGGCGAAACGCTGGAATCCGGTGTGGATTATACGGTTTCCGGCGCTTTTAACAGCGCGAATGTGGGCAATAACATCCCAGTTACCGTATCCGTTGAACTGACTGGCACGGAAAAAGTCAAGAATTATAC
>DHOG01000178.1 GCA_002410715.1 Ruminococcaceae bacterium UBA5396
TCTGGCTTGTCTTAAAAAACGAGACTCATGTATAACTTCCACAGCTATACATGGCCTTTATTTTCCGGAACCCAAGTATAGCTCACGTGAGTGATACTTGGGTTTTTTCTTTTGCAAATTATAATTTGTAAAAGGAGAATTCGTCATGAATTTACTGGAACTATTCCTCATCGCTGTCGGGCTTTCTATGGACGCTTTCGCTGTAGCCGCTTGCTTTGGGTTGACCATGAACAAGGTAACCGCTAAAAAATCAGCGATTATCGGGTCGTACTTTGGCTCTTTTCAAGCGATTATGCCATTGATCGGATACCTGCTTGCCACACAATTCTCCGATAAAATAGTAGCTTTTGATCATTGGATTGCATTTGTTTTGCTCAGCTTTATCGGCGGTGAAATGATTGTGGAGAGCTTTAAAAAAGAAGGGTGCGCCGACAGAGAGTGTCCTGCCGAGAAATGTACGGATAGAGAATGTCCCGGCGGAAAACGCCCTAAAAAGGAAGAGGCGTCCTTAAAGCCTGCGGAAATGCTGCCTCTTTCTCTCGCCACAAGCATCGACGCACTGGCAGTAGGCGTTTCTTTTGCTTTCCTTTCTGTAAATATCGTCCCGGCAATTTCTTTTATTGGGGTTATCACGTTCGTTCTATCTGTGCTGGGTGTAAAGATCGGCAATATATTCGGCTTGAAATTCAAATCGAAATCCGAACTTGCCGGTGGCATAATTCTTGTTCTGATCGGAGTAAAAATACTGCTTGAACATTTAGGAATTATCAACCTATAACTATAAAACAAAATCGGATCATGCTAACGACCTCTATAAAAAATATATAAGCCTCTATGGCGACGTTTTCCAGAATCTGTGTTATACTGATGAAAAATATCGTTGGCAGGTAATGAGATGAGTCGGATTGAAGTTAAAAATCAAAACGATATTGAAAAATTGCTGACTGAATACGGTGGGTTTCATGATTCGTGCATTGCCGCATTAAACTATAAAAGCGGTGCTCGCGTAGACGGAAAGACGAAGGCAATGAGTTTCGGTAGGGCGTCAAACAGAGAATTATACGTAAACTTTCAAAGGCAATGGGAGCCCGTTGAATTGGAACTGTGTTTCACGGGCGTCCGACGTCTGCATCTTGTCGGATGGCAAGACAGCTATCTTTGCGATATCATCGATTGCTATTTATCGTTTCACCGCAATTTATTGTCCGGGAATCCAGAGGACGTGATCGCGTGGGCGGATACGGATTTGTTTGACCCCACAAAAGTTGCTGAAAGCAATCAAATGGCAGAATCAGCACACATTATACATTATATCAAATAATCTAAAATGGAGAATCGTGAATAAGTAAATGCAGGACCGATATCACTAGAAGGTTGTTGCCACGCTCGGCGGATGGATACCCGGATCTTAACCCAAAATCGATTCAGACACTGTTGTTAAGCGCAGCATAGTTCATGGATTCGGAGCCCCTAAATTTCGAACTTCTCTTGACACTATCCCAACTTTCCGATGCCAACAATCAGGTCGATGATCAGACTGAATGGATTAAGGTCGATGAGAGTGAGCTTAATTACGATCACAGTTCGCCATACGATTATCAAGAGTCCCACGCCGATGTGGAATTAACCGAGGAGCAAAGAGAACGGGCTGCAATGATAGGAAAAGCCATTGCCGAAGGAACGATTGGGGTACTCAATGAAGTCGTTGCCCTCGCGTTAAAATCTGGTGGCAAGAAAAGGTAGCACCGAGCATAAAGAAAGCATGGCAAGGATTGTACGATAAAAAGGCTCCGCAAAAAGGCGCTGGTAAGCGACAGCTTCGTGCTGCTCAGATTAGCGAAGCAAGAGAGACTGTTCCAGAATTATTCACGCAGGAACTTGATGAAGCCTACGAAAAATATACAAATGATATTTCCGGCAAAGGAGCACAGCGAGAGTTGCTCGGCATCTTCATGTTTTCTGCTGCTGTTGCTGCGAAGATGAAAAAACTGGCGAATTCTCGTATCAGGGACAAAGGCGATAAAACAGGTGTCTACATAGAAGGCAAAGCAGTGATTAAGAGATTAAGCACTCCGCAGTTTGTTAACAACATTAACGCGATACTGGAGAGCAATCCGAGACTACTAGAAGGGATGTCTGTGCCACTTTCTGGGATTTTAGGACGCTCGTTGGTCGATATGTTCCGATAGAGCGTGAGGTGTTGAGAGAAGCGCTTGCTTTGAAATAGGCATCGGTGCATTTTATGAACGTATTGATTTGTTTACCAAAACAGATAAAATCAATAAAGGCCGTAGCCATATTCCCACGCGCGGAAA
This sequence comes from Ruminococcaceae bacterium UBA5396, assembly GCA_002410715.1. Taxonomy (GTDB): domain Bacteria; phylum Bacillota; class Clostridia; order Oscillospirales; family Acutalibacteraceae; genus Avimonas. Next base: position 2,316 of record DHOG01000178.1, read on the forward strand.
AACGCAAAAAACCGCCTTTGCCTTATTCCCTCGCACAGAAAATTAGCAAAACACATACCTGACATTAATCTGATGCTATCGTTCCACGTTGAGTGCGTGGTATTGATGTCGAGGGTGAAAAAATAGCGGCTTAACAGCCTTGAAATGGCGCCTTTTTCCGATATGGATGAATTTTCTCGAGGAACGGCAGGCACATTGCGAATCTATCCAAAGACAAAATTTTCAGAAATGTCAAAGGGTTGTGTAGCCGCGATAGATGCCGTGTTTTCAGTGTTTTAGGATAGATGTAAAAAAGCTCACCAGGTGCTGGAGAGGGATGTTTTTCAAAATTGAGTGGACAGGATAGACGCCAAAATTGCGCTGGGTGCTCGGGATAGATGTCACAAGAAGCGACTTGCTTTTCAACCATAAGAAGAAAGTTGGCGGAAAACTATGTTACTCAGAGACTACAAAACGAGCGACTGTCCAGCTATGGCACAACTCTTTTTTGATACGGTTCATGAAATAAATGCGAAGGATTACATAAAAAAGCAGCTTGATGTATGGGCAACGGGCTCAGTTGATTTGGAAGAATGGAATCTCTCGTTTCTGGAACATAATACCCTGGTCGCAGAGATGGACGGGAAAATTGCTGGCTTTGCGGATATGGATCACACCGGGTATTTGGACAGACTGTTTGTTCATAAGGATTATCAAGGGATCGGCATTGCAACGGCACTGGTAAAAGAATTAG
>DHOG01000122.1 GCA_002410715.1 Ruminococcaceae bacterium UBA5396
ACACAATTTTTGAAACGGTCTCTGCCTCCTCCACTAACTCTGTACTTGGTACAAAGATTGGGGGCAGCCCACAATCATGGCTGCCGAAGATTCTACCTATGTTTAATCCGACGCTCTGTGACTCATAGAGTGTCACTTCAAAATTTCCTTGCTTCAATTCAAATATTTGTTCCATTTTCTTCTCCTTTTTCTTGGAAACAAAAAAACAGTCTGGCATTGTACCAAACTGCTTCATATTTCCTGTATTAAGTTATTTCGTATCTTCTTTTACTTCGCCATCCGAGTCTACATAAACTATCGCCTGGCACTTGGGGCAGACGAACACCCGAATGGTTATTTGTGGATTTTTACTTGCCCGCTCGTGCATCGGTGTCTTGCATTTCTTGCATTCCATACCGGATATTATTCCTTATCCATCTGGATGCGAAACATACGCACATAATCTTTCTGCGCTTCCAGCTCACAGTCCGCGATCAGCGTGCTAAACGGCTCATCCGTAGGATTATCTTCCCGTTGCGCCGCGACCAAAGCGGATATATATTCCTGCCGCATAACCGGCGGTATGGAAACAATACAATACCCTTTATTCACTAGCACGAGATTCATCAGCAGCCGGGCCGTCCTGCCGTTTCCATCTGTGAATGGGTGGATATCCACCAGAGCTCTGTGCGCGTATGCCGCCAGCAGCACCGGATGCAGGTTGCCTTTTTGCTCATTCAGATCAGTGATAAGCCATTGCATCTGTTCGGGAACATCCTTTGCTTCGGGCGGGATGTAATCAGTTCCGGTGATGAATACCTGATGGTCACGGTATTTTCCTGCATTCTCACTGTCAATTCCCTCATAAAACAGGCGATGTAATTCCTCTATCATTGCTTCGGAAAACACAAGTTCTCCGCCACGTGCAACGGACAGCATATAGTCATATGCTTTAGCGTGGCCGGTTGCCTCGTAAAAGTCCTTGACCGGTTTTCCTCCGGCTGTCAACCCATCCTCCAGCAATACCTTTGTTTCGGTGAGCGTCAGGGTATTTCCTTCGAGGGCGTTGCTGCTGTATGTCGTCCCGACTTTATAATACTGGTCAAGCTCTTTCGCTTCTTCCGGCGAAAGCGAACGATAATCATTTATCTTTTGTCTGTTATCATCAATCTTATGGAGCAAATTATCCAGATTCATTTTGCACCTCGTTTCTATATATATTATACCTTTTTCGTGATGGTAAAGCAATTCACGACGACTATCGCTCCAAATCTGAATCCTTTAACCTCGCTTCTATCAGCGCCATCCTCTCCCCGAATTTTTCCGGCAGCTTTGTCGGATCAACAATCCCTGCAATATCTTCTCGCCGCCACCGCTCCTGTTCATCGTTATCAAATATATTCCGGCAATACACTTTTGTTCCCCGCGAGGTTGGGGAGCAGCCAAAGCCGCCCTCAGCTCTGTAGACTTGGTTATCCGGTATACGATATTCTGGAGCGAGCGCCGATGGCTTTATCAATACAAACTGACCCGAATAGTCCATCTCCCTGCTGCCGGGTATACAAGCATCAGGTGTAATCGGTTTTGTATCAATATTATGCTCCGCGCGATAATCCAGAACATATTGCGCTTCTTGCCGTATCCGTTCTGTCAGGTCGATCATCGCTTCCAGATAATTGCTAAAGTAGTGGCCGCAATCATAGCTGGCTATGAGATCATTGGCTGTCCTCTGCCAGGTCACAAACGGTTGGACAGCTTGGATGTTTTCTGCCAGAACATAGTCTTTACCACAAATATGAACCGCTTCTCGCACCTTGTACCCCTGTACAATTTCATCCTTAAAATCATATTCCATATTAGCCCTCCGCTCTTTTCCTTAACTTCATAATTGGGCAGCATACGATCGTACTGCGAAAACTTTGCTTGCATGCATTCCTGCATCTACAGCAAATATTGTTAAATTGTATTTGCCCATTCCCGTTTCTGAAAAACGCCCATTCACCTGCATTCTTCACATGGCGCAAAATCCCATACATACTTACCTCCATAATAAAAAAGAGCGTTACCGCTCCTGCTCGTCATTCCGTTCGTTTTCCGTGCCTTGCAGTCTCTCCGTTTCAATGCGATAGATCATCATATCGGAGTCTCGCAACACCTCATCGATTTGTTTTATTTGGCTTTTTGTCGCCATATATTCCTTCTTGTTCCGCGCCTTCGCCTCCTCAATCCGTAGCCGCAACTCAGTGATGCCATCCAGATTATCCTCAAATCCCTTTTTTCTGATCACCTCCTTCGCCAGCCCAACTTCTTCTCGTCGTTCCTGGTCAAGTTTATCCATAATATCCTTGTATCGCGCCACCGTGGCATGAGCTTCAAACAGCGCCTTATACTTTCGCCGCGCACCCTTGAGCCGATACTTTTCCTTGTTTAGCTTTTTCAGTTTTTCCTCTGCATCCTGCTTCATACGGAACAATTCACTTTTCTTTGTGATATGATTATCTGTCACAAAATGCAGTTGTCGTTTGTATGAATAGAATTTCCGGAATTCTACCACCGGAAGTTGTGACCGCTTTTTGCTGTGCCGTATCTTTCCCAGCTTGTACATATAATAGAGGTATAGGGCTTCATAGCGCGTGAGCTTTTTGCGTTGGAATCGGCGCTTACAGTACAGCTTTTTCGGCCTCCGGTATCGCTGCCCAGGCTCCAGCCCGTGTATCTTCTGCTCAATAATCTCAGGGGAATAGCCAAGCATCCTTTCTCTAATACGGAAAAACCGCAATCCCTCTGGTGGTTTAATCTTTGGGTATTTGCCGAACGTATCTACCTCATAGCCCATATTTTCAAGCTGGATGTAAAACTCTCCGAGCGATCCTGCTTTTGCGATGCAAGTCTCAATATCATTCACGATCATCTGCTTAAAGGAGCGCCGACCGCTTTTATGACGTTTCAGGTACTCGGCATATGGCATCCTTGAACCAGGAACATAATCAATTACGGACAGACCATACTTCTTGCAGATTTCATTGTTGATCTCGAAAATGTATTTATAGAACTCATCATCCGTCATATGGAATTTGTTACCGGTTATACAGGATACGGAGTTCACAACGATGTGGCTATGGATATGTTCACGATCAAGGTGTGTTCCAATCACCACCTCAAAATCTGACAGCCATCGCTCCGCATATTCCATGCTGATTTTATGAGCCAGTTCCGGTGTAACCTCGCCGGGTAAGAATGATTGTATGATATGATACCCCAGCCGACCATCCTCCTTTCCCGCCAGTTTCTTCGTTGCAGCCATCTTTTCAGCCGCTGTCTTTGGATTGCAGTTGATGCCGGATACATACTTGTCATGCCAAACCTTTTTACCATCGGTGGCATAATCCAGCAGACGATCCATATCGCCGGAATCAACCGTTTTTTCCTCTGTCATAGCATAATTGGTTGCACGCTTCAAATGTCCCTCTGATCGGATCACCTTTATTTTCGTATATGCCATGTCTTAACTCCTTGTTCGAATACCTCCTAACTGCTCATCAATGATCCGCCATATTTCCTCAAGTAGTGCTTCCACCCTGTCCATGCTGGCGGGAGAGATACGCTTATCCGAATTTGCTACTTTGGCGATCTGATTTACATTTTTGCCGATTGAATTCATTTCGCGGTAAACATCGCGCACCACACGCCGGTCGATCACGATTACCTTCTCATCGTTTAGACAGCATCGCCGTATATATGCCGCAACGGAATTGCCGGACTGCTGCGCGTTTCGATGAAGCTGAAAATATTCTGATTCGTCAAATCTTGCTTCAACTCGGTTTCTTCTCTTAAGCATTAAATCAATCCTTTCGTTTAAATTAAAAAATAGCGCCGTAAGGCGCTGGGGGATTGGGGGCGGTACGCGCCCCCGACAAGGTGCAGAATGCCGACATTCTGCGATCCTTGCTGCCAAGTGGAACATCCTTCGAAGCTCCACTGGAACATTGAAAGGAACAATGTCGAAGCCTGCGGGACAATCATCTAGTCCATCAACTTGCCCCCCCTTTCATGAAATAGAAAAAAGAAGCAATCGCTTGACTGCTTCTAGCGTTATGTTTTGATTTGCTGATTACGCGAGTCTTAATCTATTCCTCAACGGCTAGTCATCAAATCCTCTATTTTCGGATATAATTTCATCGAGCCAACCTTCATCGTAAGAGGTTCCTCGATCCTTATAAGGAACTGCACGGGGTTTTCCCATTTTATAAAATCTACATGATTTTGGTCCATAACAAAAGCTTTCAAAACGATATTTCCTACTCACACCCCAGTTGTACTCTATTTCTACGGCTGCCATAGTCGCCCACACACACTGAAAGCATTTTCCTTTCCAACAGGTTTTAGCAAGCATTCGTGCACCGCGCCATTCATAGGTTGCCATATCTGGTGGCGTCATTCGATAAGGAGGTGGTACATCTTTAATGAGTTGTTCTGCGTGTTCTATGATTTTAAAACCGCCTGCGCGATAATAATCAGCATAATCAGTGACTTCATTGATTTTTGTCCATGCCGTCCCTTCTACTTTATCGCCAATACAAAACATATGCTTTTGTTGCTGCTTTTCCGAAATCGCCACAGAATATGTCTTGCACTCCAAATCCGCCTCTCCATCCACAAATAAATTGTATCCAATGTGAGAGTGTGTTCGATTATCAATAACATACCGCCACACGGTTGTGCGTGGTTGGATGGAAATAATTTCACCCCTCCATTTAATTTTTTTAGAGTCTTTCATAATATCTCGTTTCTACTTTTTTTCGTTGGCATGTGTACAGAAGAATACAACGTTTGAAAACGCTATCAACTAATATCGATACTGTTGAACGCTTTTAACGATATATACGCATTGCCTATCTCCACGATAAAGTCTTCATTAATTCTCCACGACCGATCTTTGTTAATCTGCCTATGCAAGAGGAAGAGGCAGTCGAGGAATGACCGTTGCGCTTGCTGCATATCTTCGTCCGGTTCTTTGAGCATTGCCACCGTTTTCTCGGCATCGGAGCAGTTTAAAAGATACGCGCAGGCCATTGCAAGCGAGTCTTTGGCAGCATCTCCTGAAATAAGATTTACATCCGCAATAAGTCCATTGATGTAATCGCTTATCATTGCAACTGTATATATACGCTTTTTTGTATGCTTCAGTGCATAATACTGTGCGATAAACTCAGACCAGACAACATATCCGCTGCTGAGCACACCATCATAGACTTTTTCGTCGCGCGTCATATTCGGATTGTCGGACGTGGTGCCGCTGCCATAAATCTCAATAAAGTGGTTGTCCTCGTCCATTTCAATTTTTGCGCAGTAGATATGTGTAAACTCATGGAACAACATTCTTCGCCAATCCTGTTTGCTCAGTTTGGAGTTGTTACGCACAATTACAACAGATTTATCCTTGCCAATCAAAGCGTTGGCAGAAATGGAGCTGTTAAGCTGCTGCGCTTGGCTTTCATTGATGATTTTGTCCGGCACATACTTTGCACATAATTCGCGGGCACGCTTAGCCATTTGCGCCTTCTATACAAACTCTATGATTATATCGTCCTGCTCAAATGGAACATCCGGCATAACTTCAATAAAGTGTGCCAAAGTTTCGGCGGCGCAGGCTTTTACGTCTTCCATCTTCAATTTATTCTACTCCTTAATACTGGCAGGTTCAAACGCACTCACATCAACGCCATACTTTTCAGCCAGGGCTTTTGCCTGTTTTATTCCACTGTCGTTGAAAATAATAGATTTTGAACGTTTGGGATCGAAGATCAATTCTTCACCAGATAGTTCGTTCAGATCACCAAAGTCATAGCCCTTCCAGCTGCGACGGTATGTTTCATCCAATGCTTTTTCTTCCCATGAATTAAGATATAAGAGCAGTAGCGTCAACTCTTTCGTTGTTTTTTCCAAACTGGTCATAATCATATCCTCTAAATTCTATCACGCCATTTCATCATACGATGGCTTCTAATATCTCATATCCTCAAGAATCTTTATTGCATCGCCCACCAGATCCACACACTTTGTGGTAAACAAATTGGCATCTGCCGCGACCTTTCTTCCTTCCTCAGTAGTTATGTCGCACTGCAAAAGCTCCCGACACAACGAACTCCCGTTCTTTTCTCTAAACAACCGTAAAAATCTCTCTGTTTCACTGTTACACAATTCTTTTGCAGCTTTATCCTCACTGGTATCCTGTCCATGACGCAAGCCAATCACCAGAATAGCGCCCGATACTGCGCCGCATATATCTGCTGAGCGCGCTCCGCTGCCAAGCCCGCCTGCTATTCTCAAAGCAATATCAGGCTCCAATCCATAATCCTGACTAAACGCCGAGAACACTGCTTGCGCACAGTTAAATCCGCTTCTAAAGCATTGAATGCCGCTTTCCTGCTTATTCACATGCTCACCCCTGTCTCTTTTAAGTCTGATTCATTTTTTTGAGATAATGCGTCGCATACGCTTTTTCTATCTTTTCATCACCGCTCTTGGTAAAGCGCAACACACGTATTTCTTTGCACTTCCATTGCTTGTAGCATGTCCGTGCTGATTTCAAATCTGTCTTGCGGGCATAGGCACGCATTTCTTTCATAATGCCGGACAGCTTGTGCAGATTGACCTTGCATACCCGTTCCAGATAATCCACCTTGCCATGCCGCCACCGCTCGTAGTCTTCTTTGGAAAGGACGCCTGGGCTGCCCCCAATCTTTGTA
>DHOG01000109.1 GCA_002410715.1 Ruminococcaceae bacterium UBA5396
CCATAATACCTTTGCAGAGATCATCACGTACGAATTCTACAAGGAACTCAACACCATTGACAAAGCGCCAAGTTCAGAATTTGTGCATTTGACTTCTTGCCTTTACACGATCCTTTCTTTTGAGAAGTTAGGTAAATATAGATGCCAACCGTTTTACTAAACCTCCATATAGTGTGTTATCCTGTCCTCGACAGACGCAAAAATGTGTATTGATACTCGGTTGAAATACACTTTTGAAGCGGCAGGAAAACGGGGCGAAAATTTCGAGCAGTCAGGAGAGAAAGTTACGGCCTGTTTTCATAAAGAAGGACGAGGCATATTAAACCTACACCAATCTAAGCATCAATTCTCCGTTTTGTGCAACATCATATTGGAACAGCTTAATCTCTTTGCCCTCGAATTGCTTCCTTTTTTGAACGTACTCCACAACATCCGCGTCAAACCGTTTGGCGATGGCACTAACTCGCACCATGTTCATATCACCCTGAACCTTTTTATGAATAAACCATGATTCATAGCCAATCAATTGCCGGAGAGCCTTAGCATCAAAACGATCTAGTTTAACTTCTATTATGTCGTAAGACATCGTTTGCTGTTTGTTCTGGGGGTTGCCAAAAAACAAAAGAATATCAATTTCCGTTCCGAGGTTTGTGGGGATATAGCTCAGATAGTCGGAGTAGTTTCCAAATATATCCTGGAATTCACCTTTAACAAAAGCACCCAACAGTAATGCCATGAGAGACGCTTCATAGCGTGGAAGGTAACCGTCGTTCATTCTATGAATTTTCTCAAATAGATTTGCCGGCTTAACGGGGTAGGGTTCCATAATGATATTCTTACTCATCGTAAATGGATTGATTTTTAGGTACTCTTGCAATAGAATATCAAATTCGGAATCAGAGATAGAAAACATCGCATTTGTGCCGCTTGCGCGATTGAGCGCAAAAGTCCAGATTTTTCCGGAATTTCTTAAATCAAAAATATCATTAAGGCGCAACGGCTTTGTGAAACTGTATTGTGTGCTTTCCAGGCGATAACGAAAAGGATATGTTTTATCACTCCACACTGGCGTATCATCATAAAATGGTTTGCCTGCGGCCTTCCATATTCCCCGAAGTTCCTTTACGCCTGTTACATAAAACAGTATGTAATCACCTTCTTTAACAATAGCCATTCGGGAAAGTAGCGCATCATTTGTGGCCAGTTCATTTTTGGATCCGGAAACAGCTTCCGGCAATCCTACGATTCCTCTGTGCGTACAAATAGCATAATTTCCTTCATCCAGCACAAATATGTGCGCAGGCATACTCATTCACCTACCACTTCAATATTGTCATTGCTGAACCGTCAGCATAACTGCCGCGAGTGCATTCATAAATCTTTTGTTCCGGTACTGTCCGGAGAAGCCATTTTCGTGAATCACATTCCGCGAAATTGCTCTGCTGTTTTTTGTTGATTATCATTTCATGCGCTACTGTTTCATTTGGCAAAGAGGCATACCCGCCCCAAAATCCCTTTGCGGCCCGTGAAGCCTTGTAGCTGGTAATTTTCCCGTGTTTTGAAAAAACTACGATACAAGGCTTTTGTGTTAATTCCACTAAACGATAGCTGCAAGCCTGTTTTGATACCATAAACTCAATTGCCAGGCCTGCTATGAGAGCAAAATCAATCTCAGCTCCCAACATCAGCAACAAAAAACGGTCCTGCGGCATTAGAAGTTCGACAGCGAAACGGTTTGCCTCTGCTTCACGCCCTTTTTGCTCCATACTGGTTTCTGAGACGTTACACTCGATACCAAGCTGGCCATCTTTTGAAAAACTCGGCGGATGGTCCAAAAAATAATGTCCCAGCTCATGTGCAAACGTAAATTTGTGGCGAGCGGGATTATCAATGCGCGTGTTTACAAGGATGCCGCGCTGGGCTCCATTGAACACCAGCATCCCGTCCCATTTATCGGGGTAGGCTTTTTGTTTGTATTTAACGCCTTCACTGTCGGAAATAGCGCCGAGCGACAGAGCTGGAATATCACCGACTTTTTTATCTGATAAAACCTGCTTTGCCTTTGCAATGGGGTCAGCCATTGCAATCATCCCCAAACATTTCTTTGATGTCGCGTGCGGCTTCATTCGAAAGTCCTGGAATTTCACCACGCGCGGCGATCCCGATTTCCCGTTCATCCTCACCCAGCTGCGGGAACGGCATAATATTGGATGCTGTCCGCTTTACAGAAATATCCCTCGCCGCGTTCAACTCATCACACAGCGCCATCAGCTCGTCCACTTTGGCTACAATCCGCTGCTGTTCGGCAAAGGGCGGTAAGGGAAAAAGTGTATTGTTTATCATATCATTATTCAGGTTTGCAATATTTGTTGTCTGTGTTGAATAAGACGCGAAAACTCCAGACTTCTGCAAATATTGCAGTCCATAATACAAATATGAGAGACTTACCAAACTATACGATCTGATGATTGTTAAGAATCCACCAAATGCTGTCCGCTCTTTAGCGTTCCAAATACACGATTTCCCAACCAGCTCTTTTGAATTAGCAGAAGACATCATGATATCGTTTTTCTGTAACCATTGATTTTCATTCTTTACATAGGTTGCCGGAATAAAAACGTCAGCTAATGGATTGTATTCTTTTTGTACAGACCCTGTCGTAGCACATCGGACAAAGCCATCAAGTATTTCTTTTGATTTAGCAGAAGCAGGGAACGTTATACCTCTTGTGAGATTGACAATGTCGCCAAGTCTACACCAACCCCACCCATCCGGCAAATCGTATGGGATTTCGTTCTCTATAATAGGCGGCAGAGGCTTTTCTTTTTTTATTTTGCCTTCCTTGGCAAGCCGCGCCTTTTCCTGCCGGATGCGCTCCAATAGTTCAGACGCCGGTTCGTCGTGGATATTTTGCGGCACAAGTTTGCCCTGTACCGCTGCTTGCAGGATGGATTGCCGGAGCTGAACAGCTTTCATAGCGCATCCCCCTGTTGTTCCATCGCGGCGGTGATGCGTTCCAATATGTTTTCAATCCGCGCGGAAATGGCAGCTTTCTCATTCAGGTATTCCGCGATAAACTCATCAGGCGGCAGAATCTCCACTGTCTCGTGGGGAAAGCCGCAAAGGTCGAGGTTATAATCCCCGCTCGCAGCAATATCCTCCACCGGCACATGCTGCGATACTTCGCTTTCAATGCGGTTGTTCCACCACTCGCGCACGGGGTCGAAGTGCTTGTCCAGCATAGGACGCGTTTTGGAGAAATGCTTATAGCCCGCAGGCATTTCCAGCCGGTAGAACCACACGCCTTTTGTCGGATGGCCTTTGCAGAAAAACAGCAGGTTTGTGTTGATGTTGGTGTACGGCGCAAATACGTCTTTTGGCAGCCGCACGATGGTGTGCAGATCGTTTTCTTCCAACAGTTTTTTCTTGATAGCAGATTTAACGCCTGTACCGAAAAGGAAGCCATCCGGCAAAACAAGGCCGCACCGACCGCCGTCCTTTAGCAGCGCCATTATATGTACAAGGAACAGATCGGCGGTTTCGGTGTTGCGCAGTTCAGCTGACACAGAATTGGAAATCGCCTTCTCCTCCGCACCGCCAAACGGCGGATTGGTGACAATAACATCTACTTTATCTTTGGTTCCGTAATCAACAACAGGAGTACGGAGAGTGTTGTCCAGTCGTATGTCGGGTACATCTATGCCGTGAGCAATCAAATTGGTAACGCCCAAAAGATAAGGTAACGGTTTCTTTTCAATGCCTTTGAGGGTTTGTTGTAGTATGCGGTAATCCGACGCTGTTTTTACCAATGACTCTAAATGTTCAATGACACTCTCCAAAAAGCCACATGTTCCACATGCTGGGTCAAGTATTACCTCGCCTAATTTAGGGTTAATCATCTCGACAATAAAATGCGTTATTGGTCGTGGGGTATAAAATTCCCCCGCTTTACCGGCACTTTGCAAATCTCTAAGCATAGTGCCATAAAATCCATTAAAGAGATGACTGTGCTTTGCTTCTTCAAAATCAATATCGGCATTTATCTTGTTTACGACCTGCCGGAGCAATGTGCCGGACTTCATAAAATTGTTGACACCTTCCATTACGTTGCGGATAAGCCATTTACGTTTTTTAGTTTCCTCCTTAATGTCCATAGACGAATCCAAATTGCGCAGAGCGATAAACATCTTGTCCACATGCGAAAGAAGGGCAACGCCTGTAATACCCTCGGAATCGTCGGCCCATGTGCTCCAGCGGTATTCGCTGGGGATGACCGGTTCGTATTCGTTTTCGTTTTCGATAAGTTCCCATTCTTGTTCCTTGTAATCAAACGCCTTGAGGAACAGCATCCATGTGATCTGCTCAATATACTGCGCGTCGCCGTTGATACCGGCATCAATGCGCATGATGTCCTTTAAGGCTTTGGTTGTGTTTGATACTGCCATATTCGGTTCCTCCGTTTGTTACGCTGCATAGAGTTCGTGTGTAAGCTCTTTCATTGCCTGTTCGAAATTGGTTTTTCCCTTGAAAATCCTGTTTACGATATAAATGGGAGAACCAAAATCCTTGATGGGGTTAACTTTGAGGATGTCCATGCTTTCTAAGTCAGCGACGCCGGAATCAGCATATTTTTCAAGCAAAGCATCCAACACGGCGGCGGCCTGCCCACCGTATTTTGCGAAATAGTTTCGCCTTTTCACATTATTGGCCCGTTCTCTGCGGGTCAGTGGTTTCTGGTCAAAAGCGACATGGCAAAGCAAATCGAACGGGTCAAACTCCTGCCCGATTTGTTCTTGCAGTTCTTCAATTAAGATACCCTGCGTCGCCAGCTCATCCAAAATGGCTTGCTTACGTTCGGCGCTGTTCCACTCAATAAGGAAGTCATTCAGCGTGGTGTAACGGCCACGCACATTACGGCGGGTGTAGTCGATCAATGATTCGGTAATCAATTTGCCGTCCTTATTGATGTACTGCACACGCTGTTTCAGTACGGTCACTTCAACGTCGTGAACATAGTATTTCTGCCTGCGGCCTCCCGGTGGGTCAACGCTGGGTGGCAATTCCTCGGCTTCATCACTCTCACCTTCCGGCGGGTCATCCGGCAACGGCGGTATTTCTCCATCCGGCCCCGGCGTAAACTCGGCGTCCTGCTCCACCGGCCCGTCAAAGTCCGGGTCGGCAAAAAGGCGCGTAGCGTTGCGAAAATCAAAGATAGTAAAGAACATTTTGCCCAAGTCTTCGCGTACACGGGTGCCGCGCCCGATAATCTGCTTAAACTCCGTCATACTGTTGATGTTGGAATCCAGCACGATAATCTTCACCATCTGAGTGTCAACGCCCGTAGTAAGCAGCTTGGAGGTCGTAACCAGCACAGGGTATCTGCTGGACACATCGCGGAAGTTATCGAGCTGCTTTTTGCCAATATCGTCATCACCTGTAATGCGCGTGACATATCGTTCATCTTCACCAAAAAGATCACGGTTTTCGTTGACAAGAGCCTGCCGCATACGATCGGCATGTTCGGTATCAACACAAAAGAATATACTCTTGTCAAACCGGCTATTGTGCTTTCGCAGATAGTTGGAAACAACCTTAGCAACCATTTTGGTACGCTGCTCCAACACCAGTTCGCGGTCAAAGTCGCTGGCATTGTATTCTCTATCTTCAATCACATTGCCGAAACGATCTGTCTGCCCAACATACGGGCGGAACCCTTCGGCGTCCTTGTCCAGCAGCACGCGGATGACACGATAAGGCGCAAGAAAGCCATCATCTATGCCTTCTTTCAGCGAATAGGTATAGATGGGCTTGCCAAAATAGTCAATGTTGGATACGTCTTTATCTTCTTTGGGGGTGGCCGTCAGGCCAATTTGTGTCGCAGGCTTAAAATAATCCAGTATTTCGCGCCACTCGCTGTTTGCCTTTGCGCTGCCTCGGTGACATTCATCCACGATGATAAGGTCAAAGAAATTTTGACTGAATTGCTTAAAAACATTTTTATCACCATCTCCGGTCAATCCCTGATACAGTGCGAGATAGATTTCATAAGATTTGTCAATCTTCCGGTTACGGATGATGGTCATTTTATCTTTGAACGGCGCAAAATCGTTTACATAGGTTTGGTCGATCAGCGCATTGCGGTCTGCGAGAAACAGAAAGCGCTTCTTAACACCTGCCTTCCACAGCCGCCAAATGATTTGGAAAGCAGTATATGTTTTGCCCGTACCCGTAGCCATGACAAGCAACACGCGGTTTTGTCCGCGCGTTACAGCTTCAACAGTGAGGTTGATTGCGTTAAGCTGGTAATAACGCGGAGGCTTGTCCTCCCGTTCCATGTAATAAGGCTGGGCTATAATCTGTTCTTGATTATCGTCAATTTTGTTGGTTTGCTTATAGGCATTCCAAAGTATTTCCGGCGATGGGAACTCGTCAAGGTTGATGATATTTTCACTGGAATCAATCCGGTTGTGAAATGTGAACCCATCCCCATTAGATGTGAAAACAAATGGTATCATCATGCGCTGGGCGTAATCCATTGCCTGCTGCATGCCATCTCCGATGGCATGGTTATTATCTTTGGCTTCAACAATGGCAAGGGGAATGTGCGGTTTATAGAACAAAACGTAGTCCGCGCGCTTGGCCACATTACGCTTATAGCTTCCACCACGGGCGATAATACGTCCTTTGGTGATTGCGTATTCTTCGCGTATTTGAGGCATTGCCCAACCCGCAGCTTTAATAGCCGGAGTGATGTATTGCGTTCTTATCTCCTGTTCGGTTAATTGACTTTTGTTCACTCCAATCCCCCATTCAGAAACGCTTGCCGCCCCTCTGTGCGAATGGCAAGTGAAAGAAACACATAATTACAGATAATGATATTATATCAAAGGGATAGGGGGGGTACAATGAAAAGCGTTCCATCTTGGCGAACTATACTGACCTTACTCAGAACCCGTAGACACAAAGAAAATCTAATTTCTAGTGTTTACTCAAAATTCTTGTATCATGCTATGTCTTTCAATTTCAATGGCGCAAAGTTTTCAAATATGTCACTAGGAAACCGCTGGGTAAATGCATAACTGAGTGTAGCAAAGTGGGGTATTTTTGTAGTTAAATCATATCCTATGAACCACCTATAGGCGATATTCATATCTATTTCTTTAACGGTTTGCCTAAGCGATTTAATCCCGAATAAATGCTGAATTAAGACCCACCACCGGATCTACCGCAGGTCT
>DHOG01000052.1:0-296 GCA_002410715.1 Ruminococcaceae bacterium UBA5396
GTATGAACGACATTCCCTACAGCTGGGGTACCGCTGTTAACGTACAGATGATGGTGTTCGGCAACACGGGCGACAACTCCGGCACAGGTGTTGCATTTACCCGTAATGCGGCAACTGGTGAGAACATGCTGTTCGGTGAATTCCTTATTAATGCACAGGGCGAGGACGTTGTTGCAGGAATTCGTACCCCATTGCCGATTTCCAAGCTTGAAGAAATTATGCCCGATGTTTATAAGCAGTTTTTCGAGCTTTCTGAGCGCTTAGAGAAACATTATCGTGATATGCAGGATATGGAG
>DHOG01000052.1:473-4176 GCA_002410715.1 Ruminococcaceae bacterium UBA5396
GGATATGGAGTTCACCATTGAAGAGGGCAAGCTGTTCATGCTCCAGACACGTAACGGTAAGCGCACTGCTACCGCTGCATTGAAGATTGCCGTAGATCTTGTAGACGAAGGCATGATCACAGAGGAAGAAGCTGTGCTGCGCGTCGATCCCAAACAGCTTGACTCATTGCTGCACCCCCAGTTCGATACCGCTGCTCTCAAAAAGGCAGAGGTTATCGGAAAGGGTCTGCCTGCGTCTCCCGGAGCCGCCTATGGCCGCGTTGTGTTTACCGCAGGCACAGCCAAAGAATGGGCTGACAAAGGCGAAAAGGTAATTCTTGTCCGTCTTGAAACCTCTCCCGAGGACATTGAAGGTATGGACGTTTCACAGGGTATCCTGACCGTCCGGGGCGGAATGACTTCACACGCTGCCGTTGTTGCTCGCGGTATGGGTACCTGCTGTGTTTCCGGCTGCGGTGAAATTAAAATCGACGAGGAGAAAAAACTCTTTACACTCGGCGGCAAAACCATCAAAGAGGGCGATTATATCTCTCTTGACGGTTCCACCGGTAACATCTACGGTGAAGCAATTGCCACTGTAGCGGCTTCGATTTCCGGCAACTTCGGCCGCTTCATGGCATGGGCAGATGCTGCACGTACACTGAAGGTACGCACAAACGCCGACACACCGCGTGACGCAGCACAGGCTGTTAAGTTTGGCGCGGAAGGTATCGGCCTCTGCCGTACAGAGCATATGTTCTTTGAGGGCGACCGCATTAAAGCAATGCGCGAAATGATCGTTGCCAAGGATGTTGAATCCCGTAAAAAGGCACTGGCAAAGATTCTACCGTATCAGCAGGGTGACTTTGAGGCGATGTATGAGGCCCTCGAAGGCCGTCCCATGACCGTTCGTTATCTTGATCCCCCTCTGCATGAATTTCTCCCCACCAAGCAAGAAGATATTGTGGAGCTGGCAAAAGAATTAAATATCACGGTTGAAGAGTTGAAAGAGGTAGTATCCTCCCTGCATGAATTCAACCCGATGATGGGGCATCGTGGCTGCCGTCTTGCAGTTTCCTATCCCGAAATTGCCGAGATGCAGACGACCGCAGTCATCAAGGCTGCTATTAATGTCAACAAAAAGCATCCGGAGTTCAATATTGTACCCGAAATCATGATCCCGCTGATCGGCGAAATTAAGGAACTGAAATTCGTTAAGAATATCGTTACCTCCACCGCTGACAAGCTGATTGCCGAAGCAGGCGTCAACATGCAGTATCATGTCGGCACCATGATTGAGATTCCGCGTGCAGCAATAACCGCTGATGAAATTGCAACCGAGGCCGAATTCTTCTCATTTGGTACCAACGATCTCACCCAGATGACTTTTGGATTCAGCCGTGATGATGCAGGCAACTTCCTCGATGCATATTATGATAATAACATTTATGAGTCGGATCCCTTTGCCCGTCTGGACCAAAACGGTGTCGGTACACTCGTAAAGATGGCGGTTGAAAAGGGTAAAGTAACCCGCCCTGATATTAAACTGGGTATCTGCGGCGAGCACGGTGGCGATCCCTCGTCCGTTGAGTTCTTCCACAAGGTCGGCTTGGACTACGTTTCCTGCTCCCCCTTCCGCGTGCCGATCGCCCGTCTTGCGGCAGCCCAAGCAGCAATCAATAGCAGATAACAACTTTATTTAAACAAACAACTAAGCGAGGTGGTCAACCACCTCGCTTAGTTGTTTGTAGCTATGCCGATGAGAGATTCGCTTTAGCTCCAAGCGTTATTTTCGCTCATGCCACGGGGCACCTTCTATTCTGTCCGGACTTGCTAGAACAAGACCGGACAGAAAGGCGGCTAGAAAGACCTTCAGTGCACCTTGAGATACCTGCCGGTAATATGCCCTTCTATGGCTAGAGCATACCACTAGTTTTCTGGCGGTTCTGATACCCTATATGATTGAATAAGTATTATTCTTCAATTAATCTTGCAATGATTGTGTTTGACAAAAGAAATCCGAATTTATTAAACCTGATTCCGTCTGTATCGGCAGTAAGGAGCTGATTTGGCAAGCCGGCGGCACGTTCATAAACAGCCGTTGGGATAGGATGCCCAAACCGCTTGCGGTACCCTTCATTGGTCAGCCCTTCGGTCAAGCGCAGGCGAAGCATCATATATTCATGCTCGCTAGCATCCCAAATGTTAAATGATTGATCGCATTCAGTCATTCCTCGCTCGGATATAGGTTGGTTCCCTTTTATAAACGATTCGGTATCGTGCGGAAAGAAAAAACGCTTTCCACCGATATAGGAATGCGCAGAAGGTCCTATGCCGAGGTATGGATCGGCATTCCAGTATTTCAGGTTATGGCGGCTTTCATAACCCGGAATCGCAAAATTCGAGATTTCATACTGCTTGTAACCCAACGCCTCCAGCGTTTGGCAGGCAGCCAGATATAATTCGGCGACGTCGTCATCATCAGGCAGGGATAACTTGTCCCGCTGATGATAAAACGGGGTTCCCTCCTCGATTTTCAGCATATATGCTGAAACATGCTTCACACCCAGCCGGAATGACTCTGATGCCGCTGTTATAATGGAATTGATGGACTGGTTTTTCAGACCTAGCATTAAATCAACCGAAATATTATCAATACCGGCAGAATGCGCTGCCGCAACAGCAGAATGAACATCCTGTGGGTTATGTCTCCGCCCCAGAAATCCGAGCTGCTCTGCATCTGCCGACTGCATACCGAGAGAAACACGGTTACCACCGGATGCTGAAAAGGCTGAAAAAACCTCGTCGAGCGAGTCTCCGGGATTTGCCTCCATGGTGATTTCAGCGTGTTTAAGTCCGAAACATCTTGTAGCTGTCTCTATAATGCGGGAAAGCCTGATGCCACCCAACAATGATGGAGTTCCTCCCCCGAAATACAGCGTATCAGCGGCTGTGTCTTGAAGTATGGAACTCCACTCCTCAAGAGAACCAATCACAGCGTTTGTATAGGACTCCATTTCCTGCTGTGACTGCCCTGTAAGAGAGTAGAAGTCACAATATGGGCATTTCGAGATGCAAAAGGGGACATGAATATATAGACCGATTATTCCCGGCATGGGTTCACCCCCTTAAGGTCATGTTGTACCACCGGGCGAGCTCCAACCCGAAGGTTGAATGGGTGGCTTCTTTTCACGCTGGTGGTATGCAAGGTAATCCCGGAGAAGCATTTGCAGAATCGCAACCACCGGAACGCCGAGGAAAATGCCCCAGAAACCGAAAAGACCGCCGCCCAGCGTGATCCCCAGCAAAACATAAATGGGGCGAACACCCAGCGTGTGACCAACGATACGCGGCTGCAGGAGGTTGGCGTCAACCTGCTGCATCGCGATAACATAGATTGCAATAAAGACAGCACCGTAAAGGTTACCCGAAAGCAAAGTAATACCAATTGCGAGACATCCGCCAATAATGGCACCGAAATACGGAATCATATTAAGAAGTCCTATGACAAATCCCAGTATCGGCGCGCTGGGAGCGCGGAAAATCCCCAGTCCAATGGTCATTATTACGCCTACAATCAATGCATCCAGTGCCTGACTGTAGAAGTAACTGTAGAGAATTTCACATGACCGATGGGTGTATTGAGACAAAACGCTGATCTGACGTTCAGGAATAAACAGTCCGAGAATGGTCCTACCGGTACGAATCAATGATTCCCTGCTCA
>DHOG01000052.1:4323-6511 GCA_002410715.1 Ruminococcaceae bacterium UBA5396
CCAATGATTCCCTGCTCAATAGCATATAAATAGAGATGATAAATGCCATGAATATATTAAGTAATGAGGTTGTAAAATCCATCAATCCTTTGAAATAACTCATAACCGCTTCGGTTGTAAATTTCGGTTCGATATAGGAAGTGTAGAAATTCTCAACCGCAGCTGGCAAATTAAATCCATGGAGCAGCCCGCCGTCTTCTGTTTGAGAGCTGATAAAGTCCATAAAGTCATTATAATATTTGGGCAGGGATGAGACGAAATCAATTGCGCTGTGAACCAATGCCGGGACCGCGAATGTCAGCAGTAAAGCAACCAGTAATATAAGTAACAGGTACACCAGAAGCACAGAGAATGTGCGTGAATGCCGCGCAAGGCGTTTCGGGAGGATGCGCATAAAATGTTTTTCAATCCAGCTTGCGGGCAAATAAAGCAGAAATGCAAGTGCCAGCCCAATTACAAATGGACTGAGAATTCCAATAATCCTGCCAATAAAATTAAAGATAATATTTATATTGTCAAATGTTTTGTAAACGGCAATCAGGGCTACACCCAGCAGAAAAAGCGAGACGACACGGGTGAATTCTTTCAGGTACTCTTTCATATATAGCATCATTCCTTTCTGCCATTGAAAAAATGTTAAGTTAATTAGAGTTTCCGCCATATTGGCAGAAAAGGACAAATCTCGGTTTAGAACACCTTATCACGTAGTATAACAATTTTTCACAACCGGCACAAGGGGAAATATGATGATGAAGATGGGAATTCAATCATTTTATCCTTAAAATAAAGGTGGCGCATGATGAGCAGATACTCATAATGCGTCACCTTTTAAGAAGTTAGGTTGGAAAATGGGTAATGTTTACGATTTGTCATGTGATTTTGCAACCAGTGCGCATAGAAACCCGAAGAATATAGATGTTGCGATACCTCCTGCAGCTGCAGTGACACCGCCGGTAATGGAACCGAGCAAACCGTTTGCTTTCACCGCCTCCTCAACGCCTTTTCCGAGTGCATATCCAAAGCCGAGCAGAGGAACGGTGGCGCCTGCACCGGCAAAATCCACAAGCGGCCCGTAAATACCGACTGCATACAACGCTACACCCAGGGTCACAAACAGGACAAGAATGCGGGCAGGTGTCATTGATGTTAAATCAATCAGGAGTTGACCTGCTATGCATATTAGGCCGCCTACAATAAATGCTTTGAGAACCATCATCCAATCCACAGTCGTTCAATCCTTCCTATGAATATCACATTTTATGTGATATTTTCTGCTAATAAGTGCTTTATTATGCAGAGCAGATTGAAAAGCAGGAGTATATATCAAAATAATCATAAATTATTTCAAAGAACCAACGGTTTTATGCAGAATTTGTTGCTTGCAAAAATTAATTGGTTTTGCGTTGCTTATATTTCCTGATTATTAAATTAGCAAAAAATCTATATCCGATATAAGTTAGAATAAACAGGGTGTAATAAGGTATATGATTTGCTCCCTGTAGGAATATGAATCTATATCGTTCCAATTAATATTTAAGAAAAAATTGCTGTCGCAAAAGCGACAGCAATTTTTCCAGAAAGTCTTGAAAAAGAGGCAAGCAATATCTTTTTTCAAAGTATTACTATGACTAAAGTTTAACATAATGTATAAATATGTCCATATACTTTCTTCAACATTTCTTATATATTATTCAATTATTATGAAATTATAAAAAATATTTATTTATTTTTAACATTAATGGGCATAGATAATGAAAGTAAGTTATACATGATAGCAAAACAAACCGGAATCCTTTAATTCCGGTTTGTTTTTGACTAATGAAGGTTACCTATGAAGGCTTTTGGTTAGCTTTGCCTCTTATTCATGAGTGACTTCAGTTAAGTAATTTGCAGTTTATTTTTTGCCATAGAGACTTCCAAGACGAAGAAGATGGTCATACCGTTCAGCAGCGCTCTTTTCGGCCTGGGCAAAAAGCTGTTCCGCACGTTCCGGGAAGGAGCGTGTAAGCGAGTTATAGCGAACCTCGCCCATTATGAAGTCACGATAGGAAGCTGTTGGTTCTTTGCTGTCAAGCAAGAAGGACTCTTCCTTGCTGGGGTCAAAACGGTACAAATGCCAGTAGCCGGCCTCAACCGCTTTTTTCTCTTCGAGCTGTGAAATACCCATGCCGCCCTTGATACCGTGGTT
>DHOG01000052.1:6819-7011 GCA_002410715.1 Ruminococcaceae bacterium UBA5396
GCGCCGAGATCCTTCTTTTTAACCGCTTTACCGGCAGCGGCGAATTGCGCAACAGAGCCGGTTGGTGTAGCTTTTGAAGCCTGACCACCGGTATTGGAATACACCTCGGTGTCAAACACCATTACATTTACATCCTCTCCGGATGCCAGTACGTGGTCAAGACCGCCGAAGCCGATATCATAGGCCCATCCG
>DHOG01000025.1:0-4550 GCA_002410715.1 Ruminococcaceae bacterium UBA5396
CTTATCGGCAAGGTACGGTCAACAATCGCAATGACTATGCCGACAGCGATGGCAGCCGGGAAAGACCGACACCTATGCCAGTGTAGCTAAATCGGTTTTAGCAGCACAGAGTACGATTGTGGTTATCCGGCAAAGCTGTACAGCAGTAACCGGACGTATGCGGGTTCGAGTCCCGTCGCTGACACAAAACAGATCCCTCAAGCCTCTACTCTCATTTGAGCAAGCGTAACGTTGAGGGCCAAATATTCCAGCGTATCTCTTCGGAGGTGCGCTTTTATTATGCATAAACGGAGACGGATGCGGCAGAGTTGCGCATGATTACCGGAGAGGTTAGGAGGAGACACGATGCAAAACGGGATTAAAGCTAATATTCAAGGCCGCAGGAGAATAAAATTCCAGCTTGAAATTATGCATCGTGGGCTGCAAGTTATTATGCCTGATCTGCCAACGCAAGATGAGTGTTTTAAGGCGATTAGCTTTTCTGGCGGTTTTGCCTCTATCTCTTTTATCCAAACTGTTGCAAACAAAGAACCTATTTCAGAGTTGACAGCGGCAACACTGCGCGTTGGGGAAAAACAGTTTGATGAATTAGCACGGCTTAAAAAGCGAGGGCTAATTGATAAAGCTGATTTTTTTGTTGGCTCAATTATGAGAGAGGACAGCAAAAGCAAAAAGTATGATTATTTTGGAAGATTTCAGAACGTTTGTAAAGAAAACGGCTGGGAATATCATGTGACAAATAATCATGCAAAAGTGGTCTTGATGCGCACAGCCAAAAATTATTATGTCTTGGAAACGTCCTCAAATCTCAATGAGAATCCTAAGATAGAGCAGTTTAGCCTTGAAAATAACAAACAAGTGTATGACTTTTATTATAATTTTTTTGAAGAGCTGAGGCGGTGACAATGTGGCAAAAGGTAAATATCAAGAGTGGTTGACTGCGGACGGCCTTTTGCTGTTGGAAGCATGGGCAAGGGACGGCTTGAACGATGAGCAAATCGCGCATAACTGCGGAATCAACGCCGCCACGCTGTATGACTGGAAAAAAAAATACCCTAAGATTTCCAAGGCTTTAAAAAAGGGCAAGGAAGTTGTCGACATAGAAGTAGAAAATGCTTTGTACAAAAGAGCAACCGGGTATACTGCGCTCGAGGAAACAAAAGAGTTGGTCGGGGACGAAATGATGACGACAAAAGTAGTAAAAAAGCATATTGCCCCCGATGTCGGCGCGGCGGCGTTTTGGCTCAAAAACCGCAAGCCTAATGAGTGGAGAGACAAAAGAGAGGTTAGCGGTGGAACGGAAACGGAAGATGACCCAATCACGGCATCGCTAAAAGAGGAATTGAAGGAATGAGCTTATCTGAAAAGCAGCGCGAAATAATGCGTTTTCCCTACTCTGAAAAATCTGCTTTAATCTGCGACGGCGCTATCCGCTCCGGAAAGACCTCCATCATGTCCCTGTCTTATGTCCTGTGGGCTATGGGTAACTTTTCCGGGCAGAATTTTGGAATATGCGGTAAGACGGTCATATCCACGGAACGCAACGTTATACGGCCTTTGATGGGCGTTAAGTACCTGCGGGACAACTTTTCCCTGCGATTTGCAAATCACGTCCTGACGGTCAGCCGGGGCCATAAGACAAACACGTTTTATATCTTCGGAGGTAAGGACGAATCCAGCTACCAACTGATTCAGGGCATAACGCTGGCGGGCGTGTTTCTAGATGAGGTAGCGCTCATGCCGGAGTCGTTTGTCAATCAGGCGCTTGCCCGGTGCTCTGTTGAGGGCGCAAAGTATTGGTTCAACTGCAACCCAGAGGGGCCTATGCACTGGTTTTACCGCGAGTGGATACTCGATCCGGAGCACAAGCACAACGCAGAGCACATTCATTTCTTGCTGGATGATAACCCTTCCCTTTCCGAGAAAAAGAAGCAGGAGTATTACAGCAATTACACCGGGGTGTTCTATGATCGGTACATTCTCGGATTATGGAAAACTGCTGATGGGCTGATTTATCGGCAATTCGCGGATAACCCGGAAAAATGGATGATCGGCTCCGTTGATGCAAGCAAGATCGATTTTATTTCGATCGGAATTGACTTCGGCGGGAACCGGTCCTTGACAACGTTCGTTGCGACAGCAATCATGCGTAATTTCAGCAAATTGGTTGTGCTCAGAGATTATCACATCAAGGGGCGCAAGGGCGAGATAGACGCGGAACGTGTGGCCCATGAGTTTGTGAGATTTGCCCGTAAGCTCCATGAGGATTACCCTCACGCTTATATCAAGTATGGCTTTGCGGATTGCGCAGAGCAATATCTTATCAATACGTTGCGGAAAGCTTGCGTGTCAGCAAATCTCGGCATTAAGCTCGGAGACAGCGACAAAAACGAGATTGTTCAGCGTATTATCTGTACCAACACGCTGCTCTCAACCGGGCGGCTGTACCTGATGAAGGAGTGTACGCTTGTTCGAGGGGGCCTCGAGGCAGCGGTGTGGGACAGCAAGGCGGCTGAAAAAGGTGAGGACAAACGCCTTGATGATTTCTCAACCGATATTGACATTCTGGACGCATTCGAATACAGTTTTGAGCGCTTCATGAAAAAATTGCTTCCCGATGGGGTGAAATAGTGGAGAATTTTGAGATTTTACCGATCTTGCAGTACATTAATAAAAAGTTTGGCGCAGGATTGCAAACTGAATACTACCAGAACATCCGCCTCTGGAAAGCGTGGTGGAAAGGCTATGTTAAGTCGTTTCATTCGTTCCGAGAACTGGACGGGGATAAAGTCACGGAGCGAAAACTCTACTCCATGAAAATGGCTAAAAAGGTATGCGAGGATTGGGCCTCTATCCTGCTCAACGAAAAAACAGAGATTGCCATTGCGGACAAAACGAGCAGCGAATTTGTCCAGGGGCCGAAGCAGACTACCGGCGTACTTGGTGCAAATGACTTTTGGGAGCACGGAAATGAGCTAGTCGAAAAGGCGTTTTACAGTGGCACAGGGGCTTTTGTCCTGAGACTTGAAAATATGCTTGTTGATGGAAAAGGCGCGGTCCTGCGGTCACCTGAGACGCAGATCGGCATTGATTACCTTGATGCAATGTATGTTTATCCCATTTCGACCAAGCGAAAAAAGATCGTGGAAGCGGCGTTTGCGTCTGTGCAGCTTGTCAGAGGCAAATATCAAGTGTATCTGGAAGAACACACGCTGCAAAATGGTAATTATGTGATTACCAATGAACTGTTTGACTATTCGGACGGCGCTATGCATCCTCTCCCCTTACCGCCCGGAATTGCCCCAACGCTTAACACAGGCTCCGATATTCCGTGGTTCTCCATCCTCGAGCCGAATCTATCCAATAACCTTTCGAATAGCAACGGCATGGGATTGTCAGTGTATGCCAATGCCATAGACGAGTTGCAAAATGTTGACATTGCTTTTAACAACTTTGTCAAGGATTTCAAGCTCGGCGGGAAAAAGGTATTTTACAACAAATCCATGACGCGAAGGGCGCAGGACGGCAATGTCATTACGCCTGATGATGTCGCGCAGCAGTTATTTTTACAGGTTGACGCCGATTCAGATGTTGATGCCGATTTGAAAGCACTGGTGCAGGAATACAATCCGGAATTGCGCGTTGATGAAAACACCAAGGGAATTCAGGCCGCACTTGATTATCTGTCGTTCCGTTGTGGGCTTGGAACGCGGTTTTACACATTTGATGGTGGAACAGTACAAACGGCAACGCAATACACCGGAGAACGTCAAGACCTCGTCCAGAATGCCAATAAGCACTATATTGTGGTGGAACGTGCCCTTACCAATCTCATCCGCGGGATTCTCTATATCGGGCGGGAAATCCTAGGCCAACCGGTGAAAGAAGATTCGGAAGTAGAAGTAAAATTCGAGGATTCTTACATCATTGACAAGGAAGCTGAGCGCGCCAGGGATAAAGATGATGTTCGAGACGGAATTATGCAGAAGTGGGAATACCGGGTTAAATGGTACGGCGAAGATGAAAAAACAGCAAAAACCGTCATTGCCGCAGACCAGACAAACGATGAACTGATGGGGTTTAAAAATGCTCAGCCCGGAATATCTTGATAAAATCCCGCGTGATTTCCTCCGCGCTTATCTCAATGTAGAAAATTCCATCATTGAGGATATGGCGCGGAGGATTTACAAAACAGCGAGATTTACCGATACAGCAAAATGGCAGTATGAACGGCTGAAAGCAATCAATGCAAGTTATGAGTACGTCATGCAACAGCTTGAACGCATGACCGGGCAGACAGAGGGCGAACTCCGAAAGATTTTCGCGGATGCGGGCGAAGAAGCCTTGAAATACGATAACAGAATCTATCGTTATGCTGGGCTTGCCCCGAAAGCAATTGAAGAATCGCCAATGCTCCGACAGCAAATTCTTGCCGCGTACCAAAATACACAAGGTGTTTTCCGAAACCTCACCCGGACAACGGCATCCGCAAGCCAAAAACAGTTTTTA
This sequence comes from Ruminococcaceae bacterium UBA5396, assembly GCA_002410715.1. Taxonomy (GTDB): domain Bacteria; phylum Bacillota; class Clostridia; order Oscillospirales; family Acutalibacteraceae; genus Avimonas. The sequence goes on from DHOG01000025.1 coordinate 4,510, forward strand.
AACGCTCTCGATCATGCAGCCTTACAGCTGCAATCGGGGGC
>DHOG01000025.1:4723-6557 GCA_002410715.1 Ruminococcaceae bacterium UBA5396
GGAGTAATCCGGTCGACCGTCAAGTCTCTTGCCTCTGATGGCGTGTGGGCTGTGCAGTACCCGAGCGGACATGTTGACAAGCTCGACGTTGCAACGCGCAGGGCAACGCTTACAGGCGTTAATCAGATGGCATCCAAGTTGAGTATTACCCAGGCTGACGAAATGGAGTGCGATCTTGTTGAGACTACAGCCCACGTTGGAGCGAGGCCCACACATCAGGTATGGCAAGGGCAAGTATTCAGCAGGAGCGGCAGGAGTGGCGATTATGACGATTTCGAGAGTTCGACCGGCTACGGCTCCGGGGATGGCTTGTGCGGCTGGAACTGCCGACATAGTTTTTTCCCCTACTATGAGGGACTTTCGTCGAGTGCTTACTCACGCGAACGCCTGAGCGATTACGAAAGCAGGGAGGTATCTTACAATGACGAAAAAATGAGTTATTACGATGCTACTCAGCAGCAACGCTATTTTGAGCGTCAAATCCGGCGCTGGAAGCGTGAGCGGGCAGGGATGAGCGCCGCAGATCAAGACACCGGCGAAGCAACGGCAAAAGTCAGACAATGGCAAGCTGCACAACGCGACTTTCTGAGGCAGACCGGCCTTGACCGTGACTATTTCAGAGAGCGCGCAGGAGCGCAGATCACAAAATAAGGAGGATTTTTATGAAATGCAAACGTGAAATTCCCGCTATGGAGTTCATCGCGGTTGAGGATGCTGCACAAGCAAAAAAAGTTTTGCCGGAATTTTTATCAAAGATTGGCATCCATGAATTTAAAATTGCGTGTTCCGAGGAAACCGGGTGGAAGCCTGAAATTGAGATTGATGGGCACTTATCAATTTTGCCATGCTACGTTGTGGAGAGCCAAGAAGCGCCTTGCTTATTGCTTCCAGAAAGCGAATTTTTAAAGAGATACAGGGCTGTTGAATAGGTGACAAGCGGGCAACCGCATATCATACAATTTGCCCTTTCCTCGGCTGGGCTTTAAATGCTGGGGGCGCACAGCGCGGAGTGGCCGCGCGCTTATAAATTAAATCGATGCGACAGGAGAATTTATGGACATCAAAGAACTGTTTGGAGACAAATCCCTTACTTATGCCGATTTTGAAAAAGCGGCAACCGAAAAAAAGGCAAAGTTCATCGATCTGTCTGAGGGTGGTTATGTCGATAAGCACAAGCTTGATGACAAAGTGACTGAACTCGGAAAAGCCAACGAAACAATCAGCGGATTGCAGGATACCGTAAAGAAGTTTGACGGCGTGGACGTGGAAAAGCTGAAAAGTGACCTTGCAACGGCTGAAACCAAGTATCAGACCGATGTTGGAACGCTGAAACGTGACAGTGCTGTTAATTTGGCTCTGCTGGGTGCAAAAGCCCGTGACGTGAAAGCGGTTCGGCCTTTTCTGGACCTTGATACGATCAAGCTCGACGGTGACAAGGTAATGGGCCTCGATGAACAGCTCCAAAAGCTCAAAACTGACAAATCATTTCTTTTCGAAGAAGATAAAAAATACCCCGACCCTTCCGCAGCACACATCGACAGTGCAGGAGAGCATCACGATTCCCCTGATGCTGGTATGGATGCATTTGTGGCGGCTGCTATGAAGGGAGCTGGGGTACAAACCGATAACGGAGGTAAATAATTTATGGCAAACTCGATTGAGTACGCAAAAAAGTTCGTGCCGATTATCGACGCGATCTATAAAAACGCATCTGTTACCAATGGCATGGATGCAGCCACACGCCCGGATTTCTCCGGCGTAAACGAAGTTAAGGTTCTGAAGGTTTCCACGACCGGCCTCGGAGATTATTCCCGCGAAAATGGCTATCCCAAGG
>DHOG01000083.1:0-921 GCA_002410715.1 Ruminococcaceae bacterium UBA5396
ACGCCCTGCAACCAATACATTTTTAAGCCCCTTCGGCAGCAGACTGCGATACGGAATGCCATGAGATTCGCCTTTTTGGTACTGGAGGATTCTTTCTTCCATACTAAACTCTTGATTTAGCTCTGCTTTAGCTTCATCCGGAGTAAAGTGAATATCAATAAAATAGCTGTTTCGGGAAATTTCATCCTCGAATGAGCGGCGGTTTAAATAATCCGATATGGTCATTTTATAATCGCCGACAATCCTTCGTCCCTCTCGAATGCCCATAAGTGACGCGGTTCCGACCAGGAATGCGGATGCGAATGCCGATGGATAATACTCTGCCAGTGCACGACGGTATTCATCAGCAATCAAACGGCCTTCTATCAAAGCCTCTGATACCCTGTCAGGATTTGAACTATCCACTTTCCATATATGGCCAGCGTTAAAACCGATTGTTTTTGGCCCAAGTATTTCACTGCAAAGGTGGCTATCACGTATCAGCGGATAACGCTCGTCCTTTGCGATATCATAAATAATACTGTTCTTATTTTTGGGATGTATACCGCCAAAGCGCTGCCCGCTCCGCCGGTCATACATATACGCATACTCGTCAACATTTGTCAATGTGAAGCAAAGAGATGCAGGCATTACATCCGTTTTTTCATCTCCAATTTCATATGCCGCTCCAGCCCATACGGCCATATCCGCATCTCCGGTGCAATCCACATAAGTTTTTGCACGCAAAGCAGACAGACCGCTTTTGTTGCTAACTATAATATGAGAGACGTATCCGTTTTCATCGGTTTCAACAGAGGACAGCACAGTATTGAATATTACTTTAACGCCGAACCCCGTAACAAGTTCATCGTAAACCCGCTTCAGCGCCTCTGCGTCAATGGGAATCCAGTCAAGTGCATCGGATGAAATATGCGGCATCTG
>DHOG01000083.1:1088-8405 GCA_002410715.1 Ruminococcaceae bacterium UBA5396
GCTGCTTTAGAGTGTTAAAAACCCGTTCCGCCAGCCCACGGTAAATAATTTTTTCTTTGTCCGAAAACGGGCACCAAGCCGGTACAAGTCCGGAAGTTCCCATTCCGCCCAGCACCCCTGTTGCTTCGATCAGCAATGTACGGGCACCGTCTCTTGCGGCAGCCGCAGCCGCGGCACAACCAGCAGGACCGCCTCCCGCAACAATAACGTCGTATTCCATACGGAGCGGAATCTGTTTTGTAAAAGTAATGGTTTCCATTCACTATCCTCCAGTTTTCTTACAGCTATACCTTCGAATAGGTAATAACTCTTTATTAATGCATGAATTTTTGAATTGATACTCATTAAGGTTTTTTTGAAATATGGCGATAATTGGATTGTTTTCCCGACCTTGTAGTTCAATCAAATTAAGGATTAGACGACCGTCACCGTATTTCCATTCGCCGCACACCGGATACCACCCCCACTTTTTATCCTCACAGCGATTTCCTCCGACAACAACGGGAGTAATCCCTTCTCCATCAAAAATTCGGTAAGTCAGCGGCGAAACACGGTCGTTATCACTGTCGTACAGCCATGACATATCGTTTGGTAAAAATCCTGCAACACATGGGTGCCCTGTATCTCTGCTTACAGTATAACGCGGTCCCATAAAACATTTTTTTACCTGAATCTCCTTACCTGCAATATTGTAATTTCCGGGTTCCGGCCCGTCAACAATCAAACATCCGCCTTTATAAATATATCTTTCCATCTGCTCTTTATTTGCCGCAAATTCACTCCATGGCACAATATATGTTTTGCCGGTTTCCAAAGCAGGGAATACTGTAAACAACTCTCGCGCCTCATGCAGAAGCTGTCCGTTTGAAAAAGCCCCCATACAAACCGAAAACTCGGTCCGAGATTCTGCAGGAGGAACCTCAATAACGATGCGTCCCTGCGATACACCTTTAACCGGAACGGCAGTTGCCGAATAGAGTACCTTTCCGCCCTGTTCAACCATATATCGTATTTCATCTACATTTATTTGAGTATCGTTGCATAGGTAGCTTTCAACAGATATCCTTTCACCCTCAAAAAATGTAAAGCGGTCACTACGCAAACTGCAGTATACAGGTTCAAGGCAATCCATGAATGTATAAAAAGCCTGCTTAGGCTGCCTATCGCAATCCATAATTGCCTTCATCCAACCGCTGGGAAACGCATCAATAAAAAGATGTATTGCAAAAGTATTCATATCAACGTTCCGCCTCATAGCACCGGTCATAATTTTAGTAGCAAACGCTTGATAATGTTGGCTTTTGTAAACCCAATCTTCCATCGATTTCGGAGTCTCGTACAACATGTGATGAAACGTCCAAAGCTGAGAACCTACAATATTATCGGGGTTAAACGGCTGCTGTATCCAATGCTTTGGATAATACTTATCAATAACAGAACGATTATCCAACCCCTCTGCACCAAACTCTCCGCATCCGTAATGCCAGCCGGGCTTTACTTCCATCCAATATCCTTTATGCAGCATTCCGGCATCAACTCCATGACCATTATACCACATGCAGTAGCAATGATTGTCAGGAAGCAGCTCCCCGGGAGCATCGTAATCACCGTCAGCATGCTTTATTACACGGTCTGGGTTATGTAAATGCACAACTCTGTCCAGGGAATCAAATAAACCTTGCATCTCTGTGCGTGAAAGCATACGGTGTGGCATATTGTTACCATTAGGAAAAGGCTCATTTATATAACTGTTCAAAACACAGCAAGGGTGTGAACGGATCAGTCTTTCCATCTCTTCGCCCTGGCGAATGCACTCACAATACTGATTTATTCTGATACAGCCGAAGATAGGCAAATCAGTCTGAACCATTAGACCAAGGCGGTCACAGTAATCATATACCTCTTCCTGCACAGGTCTTTGGGTAATCCGCCAGAAATTCATATTGCTGATTTTTGCCAGCAATATATCATCTACAAGCTGATCATAATCACTTTTAAATACATCCTGCTGCTCAAAACCCATAGTATTTGCGCCATACAGTCGTATTTCGCGCCCATTTAGATAAAACTTTCCTTTCGGTGTACTGTCCAAAGATTGGGTAAAGCTGCGTACGCCAAACTGTCGGCTTTGTACCGACACAACCTTGTCGTCTGCTACCATTTTCACAACAACCTTATACAGCCAAGGAGTCTCAATATCCCATCGACGTGCATTTTTCAGTTTGAGCGGCATAATAAAACGATTATACCCCGGATCAAGCAACAATGGAATACCGTCTTTTTCTCCTTTAATCAACGCTTCAGTAAATGTGTCGTTTAACCCGACTTTGAATTGTGTCGCCGGTGTGAATTTTATATTTTCAAATTCGGTTGACTTGAAGTTCTGACCATAAACCGATATAAGAAAATACACATTCTGCTTTTTAACTTCCGGTCCGCACTGACACTCAATCCAGAGCTCACCACTGTCTTGCTGCATCCGCGGGAAAATGTCGGAAATATACATGGGGTTGCGCATTTCAACATAAACGTGGTTGTATATTCCCATACCGGCGGGGCAATGATGCCATCCGCTTTCAGGATCGTCCCAACCAAGTCCGGTAGCAGCGTAGATTTTATCCCCGCCAAACTGCATTTTTTCCCTGTTGCGTACAACAACTCTTAGGGTATTTTCACCAACCACTGCAAGATTGGTGATATCGAATTCAAACGGAGCAAAAAAGCCTTCATGGCTGCCGGCATACATTTCATTTACAAAAACCTCAGCAATGTAATCCACACCCAAAAAACGCAATGCCAAACGCTTTCCCTCGAACGAAGTTAGATTAAAAACCGACTGGTACACCGCTGTGTGTTCACCCGTCGGCCCTCCGTAATGCGGAACGATAACCTCTGTTTTGTCACCGCCGTCCATAGCAAAGGTAAAGTTACGTATGTATATACGCTCTTCTGTCGACTCAACCGGCGGTGCTAAATCCTGCAAAAACGGAGTGTACTTTTCTCTTTCCTGCTCCAAACGATGACGTAGCTTTTCTGGTGTGTCTATTTTATCTTGGTGCTCAAATGCCCATGTATCTCCCTGCTGTAAAATACAAACCGTTTCAGATATCGGCGTAGGCTCAGGACATACAAGTCCCCGGCGATGTTCGTATCCATGATCCTGTGCAATCTCTGCAAAAATATCGTTATTTACATTCACTGTATTTTCTCCAAACCTAGTTAGGGTAATCTAAGCTCTTCTTTATAACTATTTTTTTATACTTATTAATCTATGACAAGAGACTGCCGTACCTATTACAGCAGTCCCCTTGCCTCACTTTTTAAGAAAAGTCTCTGCGATCCTTTTTTCGGAGGAAGCATGAAGAAGCTTCCCTGATTATGGGTTAATAATAGGCGATGCAAATTTCGTAACGCTGCCGATAAGATACATGTGTATCATAGTAGCGTCTTTAGTGCTTACAAAACCATCACCGTTTACATCAGCCACTATATTCTGCAAATCGCTAAGTTCAACCTTGCCGACAACAGCGAATAAAATGAGAGTGGCATCTTTCAGACTTACCTTGCCGTCACGATTAATATCTCCCATGAGGACATCACCATTATCCACCTGGATGTCTAGCATAATCATACGCTTGCTGGCTGCGCTGTTTGTGGTTGCCATCGCGGACTCCGGCACAGCGGTATTTGCAGGATTGAACATATGCGGAGTGTATTCGAGAACATTTCGAGCAAATAGGACGCCGTCCATATCCTGATACCGGCCACCCTGCGTATATCCGTCAAATGAGATAGCATAATCAGAACCGCTCCAAGTGTTGTGGTCAATAATCACATCAACAAGGGAATTCGTTCCACCAGGCTTAATGTTATTGTACATACCATTAATCTGGCAGTCACGCATAAGGAAAGCCATCTGAGCAATTTTGCCGGACTGAGCCCTCCAATCATGACCACGTTTGCCGTTTGGCCCCTCGTTAACAACATCCCCGACAATCGACAGATACCAGTTTACATCATAGAAAATACCCATTTGATAGATACTGGTGCAGTTGGTCCATGTGTTTCCATCATACACCGCGTCAGCAACGCCGCCGTAGAATCCGCCGGCACCGCCGTTACTGTAATCGTTGTTCACAAAGAAAATATTTTCTCTTGGGCGGCGAATGACTACCGTGGAGTTTCGGTTCGGAGCCACGGTAAACGGGCGGTTGATGGTTGCAATGTACATTGTTACTCCGTTAACAACCTTCTGTTCATAACCAATGATTTCACGGGTTTGACCTATGCCTTGACCATTAACGATATACATCTGCACATCCTTATCAGTAAAGCGTGCGGAATTCAGTCCTTTTACCAAATAATACTTTACATTATTCGGATCATCGCTAACCGGCGTAATTTGATCGCGATAAGGAGCGTTTCGGTCTGCAACATACAGCTCGCGATTATTATCCGTACGGTCAAAGAGCTTATTGTTTGCAAAATACAGCCCGTGTCCCCATACACCAAGGCAACTGTTTGGCCCATGCTCACTGTTCTCCCAAAGACTTTTTGAAATAACAACTTCACTCCATTCACCGGTGGTTTTGATGTTATCAACCTGCCAGAAATAGCTTCCGTTATTATCGTTTACCATCGGTCGATTGCGTCCGAGTGCGCGGGAGGCGTCGAAGTTGCGGATTTGTACGTTGTTGCCTTTTGATTGAATTGCCAAAACCGGGTTCACGGATTCCATGCTCACCATACCATATAGCTCGGTGGATGATACAAGTCCGCGATACGTACCTCCGGTACCTTCAGTAACAGTACCTGCATAAGGTTGTATGGCAATATATAGATTTTCGAAATACAAGTTATCGCTGTTGTTGCTGTATCCGCGGAATACGCCACCCACACGCGAACCTCTTATTGCGAGATTGGATATTTCCACATTTTTTGTAAAACTGAACAGTGCAGTCGGCAATCTGTTAATTGCGTAAGTGTAAGGCCGGAAATTTATTGCTGTTTTATCCAAACCTTCACCCGTTATTACGCAGTTTTCCGGAACAATCAGTCCTGCAGTTATATCATATTGGCCGGATGGTAGATAGAGAATTCCCCCGCCGTTTTCAGATATTGCTGCCAGTGCGTTGATAAAGAACGGTGTAGCATTTTGATCTGTATTACCGGTTGCACCGTAATCACGGATATTGAACACCGTTTTATTCCATCCGTCCCTTACTGCCCGCGCTACGGTAAACTTATGCGGAATTGTCCAAGCTGTTCCATCTCCATACCCACCGTAAATCCACAATTCATAATCTCCATAAGCAACGTCAACCGGAATATCAACACTGATGGAATAGTTTGATTGCACAGCTGAAACATTAATCTGACGTTCTATGCCACCGCCAATAATAAATACCTTCAATTTTGACGAATCGAGATTGTGAGCCAGATTTTTACCGACTACGCGCATTGTACCACCCGGTGCGGTAATTCCTCCGTCGGTACCAACGGTATAATCAACGCTGGGAGCATTGATATAGATTATCTCATAGCTGCTGTCTCTGCTACTGTACAGCTTTACGGCATAAATTCCGTTCGGGAACGGGTCGCCTTCACTATTTTTAGTGGGAACAACAAATTTCAGTGAATTATCTGTCCACTGGACGATATCAACGGCTTGTGCCGCGTCACCGTTCCAGTATGGAGTGGTAGGAGCTTTGCTGAATTCATCATTGTGTACACCATCATAATCAAACCATGTGCGGTTAATATAACCCTTGCTTGCATCGGGATTATTAGGCAAAGGTAATATCTCTAATCTTGCAACGTTGTTTTTCAGGTTTTCACCGCTTATCAACGCAACATCGCCGGGCTTTACCCATGTATTGGCGGTATAGTATACATTAATACCTGTACTTTCTACATCAACATCATAATTACCTTTGCGGTATGTAACCGAAACATCGTCAATATAAACCGTCATATCATTGCTGGCCAGCGTAAATAAGCTGTATAGCTTTGCAGATTGCGTTATGCTCAGTATTGCGCCGTTCGCATCACTAATTTGCATGGCGCAGCTTCCTCTATCCGTAAAGGAAAGACTTACATTCCAAACGGTTCCGAGAACCAAATCCGTGGATGTATTGTAACTGGTCGCATCGGGCGGTGTATATCTTACATAGGAACATTTCAAATTCGACTCACTCTGGATGAAATTGATTCCATTAAAGGTGTTGATGTTGTGATAATCGGGATATATAATCAAGCCCTTTTTATTGCTGCCGGATGGCGTACTGCCCTCCATGTAAATCTTGTATTGCACCTTAGCAACCTGAGGACGGTCAGGGAGCAACAACTCCTTCAAGGTTATAACGGACCGCCCGTCCATGCGTAGCGCCTTGCTGCCGAACACTTCATTATCTACAACTTCAACAACACCTGTATTAATCGCCTGCTTAGCCGGCTGGAACAGGCTCAAATCGCCGTTTACAAAATCTTCGGTAACAGTGTAGTTATCATAATTGCCCGATACTGCGTTTTTAGCGGCCAATCGTGCTTCATCTCGTGCCTTTCTTTCCTCAAAGTTTGGAGCATTCTGATACGCCTCGCGTGCAGATTCAATGTTGACAATTCTGGAATCCACAAAGGGTATATATTTCTTGGCATCTGCACTAAGCGATGAATATGCCGTTTTAACAGCATCTACATAGTCAAAATCATTATAGGATAGATATGTATGTGCAGGTACAAGACTTAGAATATAATTATGATCATCCATAAAATTTTTGGCATCTGAATATGCCTGACCGCTTTGGAAATTGACAAATATATCATCAAAATATCCAACGCTTGAGCTATCTCCAGCAACCGCAAATCCAACCAGTGTTTCACAAGTATCGGTTAAAGCAAACTCACGGTCATATCCGCCCAAATAGGTATTGCTTTCCTCATTATAAAAACGAATGCTAATCTTGCATTTTAACAGCGAATATTCAATATTAAAATCTGCCCAAACATTTTCAAATGTATTTGGTCCGCCGGTATTTTCCAAAGCAAAACTAGTTTCATATGTCTGGGGATTATTTACATTTTTTCCTGCACCACGTTTATGATATGGGCGGAATACAACATTGTTATTATTGTTTAGATATATCCGGAATCCCTGCCATTCATCCGGACTCTTGTAATCATATACAACAATTGGGGTGCCGCCTTTTTCCATATACACTTTGCCGGAAAAGTTGTTTAAAAGCTTTGTTCCCGGTACAACGCCATTTTTTAGTTTATAAATTGCGTAGTTGCTGGTATCATCGCCTACCGGAGCAT
>DHOG01000083.1:8564-16633 GCA_002410715.1 Ruminococcaceae bacterium UBA5396
ATATCATCGCCTACCGGAGCATAGTTTGGTGAAAGTCTTAACACCCTATCACTGGTGTTTCCTACACCGGGAAACGGGTTGTTTTCTACGCCCCAACCACTGACCGCATTGGCTCTTATCGCCTCAAAGTACACTTTGCCCGGCTCTCCATCCTCAAAGGTGATGGTAACATCGCTCGAGAGGTTATTGTCTCTTGCCTCAATTGCCGCAGCCAATGCAATCAAAATGTTATCCATTCTGGTTTTTGTTGCAGCAGAAATCTTTTCGAATTCCTCCGACGGAATACGACTCTCAATAATTTGCTGTACCACTGTAATGTCATCTTCATGATCAACAGTGACATTTTCCGGATCGGGCAATGAATTAATCAGGGCTTCTGCATAGTTGCTGTCCAGTAGTCCGACCGAAATATCTTTGAAAATTTCTGATAACAATCCTGTTCGGACCACAAGCCGTGCATTGTCAAAAAGTGTAGTTGCTCCCGGATTTTTATACACAACTTTAGCAGAATTCCCGTCGTTATCCACACCGCTGACCTTGTATACATAACATCCGAGCTCAAAATCAAATTCAAATATAAAGTCTACCCAGGTTTCCTGCTTAAACGTAACAGAGGCATCTCCTTCGATATAATTCTCGGCAACCGGCGCTTTATTTGGTTGGGTTATATCAAGATATTGTCCATTACGTCCACCTGTATATAGCTCAGCAGGATTTTTTCCGTTGATGCCTATCCAAAAAAATAAGTCTTCTTTATCAAATTTAAAAATTGGACCGGTAAGGTTGCTCGTAAAGTCCGAATTAATAAACATTTTACCAGATATCGAAACCATCTGGCCATTATCCGGCAACATTCCATTTGTTTCATAATAAGAGTAACCGGATCGCGTTCCTTTTTCCGCCCAGTAGTCGGCAGTGTTTACAGTATCGTAAAAATATTTGCCGGAACGGATTGCAGTAATTGCATTCAGCAGTGTCTCGCTGTTGGTAACCTTTACCTGCTGTTCCGGAGTAAGTCCCTGATACTGTGCGTACAGTCCTTCCAAATCAGCAAGTAAATCAGGGTTTTCCTTAAGCGAATAGGGTACAAGCGTATCAATCGCATCTACAATTGCTTTTGTGTTGCCCATATGATACTCGCTCGCATCATACTGCACAGTGAAATCCGCATAATAATCCGGGTACCGACGGGCGTGCGTCTGATCTGAATAGCGGCAGCCGAAAGCGAGGTTGATTTTGAATGCGCTGTCAGAGGGAGTCAGCAATGGAAAGCGGAAGGTGTACGTTTTAATTTCGCTGTCGATGTTCAAATTCAGAGTAAGATCCACATAAGATTTGTTATCTATATAAAACATGCGGTAATCGATCCATTGTTCTGCTTCTGTAAGCCCGTCAGTCTTAGCCCCAAAGTCAGCCGCGGCTGAAGCTAATACTTCTGTGTCGGTGATTTTATTGCCGTTTTCGTCAACCAAGAAGCTTTGAAGCTTTGTGCTCGAAACAGTAGAGAGTGGATATTCGGAAATTCCCCCGCCGTACGAAGCGGAAATTACCTCTCCCTCGCTATTGCGTGTAAGTGTTAGTGTCAGAGCGCCTGATGCATTACTGGTTCTATATAACAATAAACCTGCGCTATTGTTATACCCTAATGCGAAGTTGGTACCAAAATAGGTATCAATGACACTACCGTCTGGTTGCAATTCGCTTTTTTTATGTGAGAAAAATGTAGTAGCTGCTCTCATGTTGTTTGTTGCGCTTCCGCTCCCCATACTGCTCATATAGGTCAGTGTTCGTTTTCCGGAAACCTCCGTCACCGGATAGAACAGAGACTCATCCGCATCCATATACGGCAAAGGTTCAATTATCGTTTCGCGGGCGCCAGATGATTTGTCTGGCTGTCCGTCGCGCAGAACCTGACCGGTATATCCATGTGCGTCAGTTTCAAGATAAAAGTATTTTTTGTTCTTTGCCTGGCTCGTCCATGAGAACAGGTTTGGTACATTTGAAATACTCTGGGCATTCGCACCTACATTTTCTGCGGTAAATTCACTGATCTTATATGTGTATGCGTCACCTGTCGGCGGTGCCGCCGAAACATGGACCAGAACACCCGACGCCAAAATTGTCAGCGCCAACAAAATCGGCAGCATGCGCTTTTCAACACGCAGCAGAATGCGCTTTTTGACACTCATATGTTTCCTCCTAATCTCGTTGTAAACACAACGTGTTCACATAGCGCGTCAGCCATACCACTTATATAAAAACAAGAATTAATATTTCCATTCATTTATATAATCAGGTATCGGCTGGTTCCAGTTTCCTTCAATTTCATTGTCAAAATCTCCGCCGAAATCATCAGTCAGCTTGATAACCGTGAGATTATCAATATATACCGAGGTCTCAAGCGTAGCTATACCTACACTGCCTTTTGCAAAAATTTGTTGACCGATTGATTTATCGCTCTCTCCAGTATCGGTAACCTCAAGAACCTTTTCACCGTCCCAATATGCAGTCAGTACGTTGTCAAAAACGCGCAGTGCCATGTTATGGGTTTTACCATCCCCGAGGCACAAATATTCGGGATCTTCGAACAATTCACGTAAATCAACTGTAGCAAGTGTAAGGCCCAAAGCCTTATAATCATTACCCAAATAGCTACGCTTGTTTATTGCCATCTTATATCCTGCATAAATTGATACGAAATAATCTCTGTTTCCGTAAACCGGAATATCCATATGCCGTGCATACAGTTTGACCATATTTTTTGCATTAAGCTCATCAGGATTGCAGTCCTCTGAAAATTCAAGGTCAACACTAACTATATAATCCGTCCATTTCTGATCCCCTACAAAATCCTCTGAGTCATTAAAGTTTTTAAACCACTTACGGTTTCCGTTTATGTTCACTATTTCATAGTTTTGGGGCTTAGACCAGATGGGATTGGTAACAGTAGCGGGTGTGTTTCTAAAATCTCCATCCGAAAATGTTTCGCGCAAAAGTGTGTCTGGGAGCACTGGAGGATCTTCCTCAACATATTCCTCCTCAGGCTCTTCCTCATCTTCGCCGTCCTGCCCTTCCTGGTACGTGCCAATTCCTTTTACTGTAAGTTCTGAAAAATCACCGCAAACGAAAGCCGACTGGGACGATGAGTTGGCAGCAATACCTACATACAGCGGGCCGCTTGCGCGAAGCCCCACGCCATATTGGAAGTTAATCCATGTTTCATCATTTCCACAGCGATAGGACAAACGAACCGTATTTCCCTTTTTATTCATACGCATGTGTACCGGATAACTAATCTCATTGGAATACTGTACATAGGTGGTATCGCCGGATTGCGTACGGTATACAGCCATAATCCTTTTCCCGCGCACCTGAATAAAAACATGAGAATCATCAGTCTCAAGACCGGAGCGAAACATCATTCCGATCGACGCCTTTGCGTGAGACTCTGAACCGGGGCGGGAATAGGGAGCACTGTCTACAGTTAAAACAGTTTCAATATAGTCATCGCCGGTGTCCTTGACGTTATACTTTTTATAGGCAAATGCTACATCGTCGTTGCTCATCCATGGTACATACGCATTGGTTTCAATATGATATCCCCCGTTAGCTTCGGCTCCCTGCAAAAGCACTGATTCGGGATCATACAATGGCTGTTTGTCAACCACCTGTTCTGCATCGGAGTTTAGGGTAATCAGCGTAAGCTCAGGGTTTTTCTCGTCTATTTCTCCATTGGCTGATGCAAATATTTGTGACATAAGTACAACTAGCAGTAAAATCATAGATATAAGAGACACGATTTTTACGGGTTTTGTAATCCCCGACATGAATCTTTTCATACGGCTAACTCCTTTCTCCGTTATTTCATAATAATCTTCTTTTTGTAGTACAGGTGGTAATAAGCCTGCAGTCCTTCAAATAGTACTAATGAAACAACAAATATCATGGTAACAATTGGTACAGCAATGCTACCTTTGCCTTTAATTGATCCGGATGCGGATTTGTTATCATCATCTCTGTCAACACCAGTAGGTATGGTAGTTTCACTATGATTCGTTGACTCTGTTGTGCTATCCGTATTGTCGGTATCACTTGCCGTTGTTTCGGACGTATCTGATTCAGTATGATCTGGATCTGGCTCAGTCACATCTGCATTCTGCGACGCAAGGTATGTGGCTCGTGTCAACAGCTTATTCAACAAATCGTATTCCTTGCTCAACATAGTCTGCACATCGGGTTCTAATATTCCGTACACTTCCATCGCGACTAGTATATCTACCTTATCATCAGCTGTAATACTCTTTTCTGTTTGAGATAAAAGCCAACTGTTTGCTGTTCGATATTTATCAGCAGCAAGCTCTGATGGCGTGGGACCTTCGCCCTGCTCCTCAATAAGAGCCTCAACCTTTTCCATCAAATTTTCAAGAATTATACGCTCAGCCGACAAAAAATCACCGACATAAGGGTTCAGCCCGGACAGCATATTCAAGGAGCTCAACGCTTGATTTAATCCCGCATAATGATCAGGTAGCATATCGCTCTCTTTAAGCTTTAGAAATGCTGTATACGTTTTTTTGAAACCGTCTGCATAATCCTGGGCTTCTTCGCGTTGCAGACGCTCCTCTTCCTCGGCCTTTTTTCGATCCTCTTCCGCTTTTTTTAAAGCGGTAATTCGTGTTTTCATATTTTTGAGCTTTATATTATAAGAGAATATCTCATTTTTTGCTGCAGCGCTAAGTTTTTGAAAGTCATCGTAAGCTGTATTGATGTCGGTCTCATCTGTCAGCGAAACATTTTCAACAGCAAGAGATAAGACACGGCTATGCTTATTAATATAATTACTGATTTCTTCATCTACCGGCTTTTTTGAAGCTTCATGTTTCAGCTCATCATATTTAACCTGGGCATTAAACAGCTTTTGATAGTTGCTTACCAAAGCTTTCTGAACATTTGTTAAAAGCGAATAGCGATATGCCGCATAGTTGATTTTCTGCAAGCACTCCCCAGTATATGTAACAGTACCTATTGCCTCAATTGCGTCATAGGCAGCCTTGACCATCGGATCATTATTCTCTGATATATTTATTGCTTTTACTGCAGGGTTTGCACCGCTTATTGATATATCATCGTATGAGATATTTGAACCGGAACCTGACGCATCGTATAATTCATTAACCTTCACATTAATATTCGTACTACCGGTAACGCCACCAAGTACGCGAAATGTCATGGTGTACAGCGTAGCCTTAGCGGCTATTTGAACTGATGACGAACCGGACCACGCCAAATTGACTAAAGCGGAGGCTTCATTGTGGTATAAAGTTGTAGAGCTCAGTTCCAGTATACTTGACACTACCGGCGAGTCAATATATGTCAATTTAGTTTTATCATAGCTTACTGACAAGGATATTCCTGCGATGCGGGTAATATCTGCACCTACAGCTTCCAGGCCTATTGGCATCGAAATAGTAGAACCACCCGTTGCTGAGATCGGAGTATTCCCCACGGTGATTTTTGCCGTTTGTGCTGCAGCTGATACCGTCAGACTCGGAACTGCCGTCAAAACAAGCAGTAATATCACCGCGCACAATGGTCGAAAGGCTTTGTTCATATGAATGCCCCTTTCTGCTTCATACGATCGTATTTTTTCATACGATTTTATTACATTTCCTATTATTCTGTAGGTGGAGTATATGCATCTGTCTGTTTTTTGACCTCAGCCATAACTTTTTCAATTCCAGCATCTTTAAGCTTGTTGGTGTACTGATTATATGTATTCATATAATTCTTTCCATCCACTCCACATATAAGTCTGTCATGAAATTCCATCCTGACACTTTTGATATTACCAATTTCAGATTGAATCTTGCTGGAGTCAACTCTAAAGCGGTACAATGGGGTTTTGTAAAAGCTCTTTTTCTTTTCCTTGTAGACGTTCTTCACGTAGTCTGCCTGACCTTCAGCAATATTGGGCGTACGGTAGGTCAGAAACACATTGCCCATAACCCAGTGAGGTTTTCCGTATGGGAGGGTGTTTGCAGGCTGAACTGTATATCCATTACCGATAGCAAGATCACCCTCAAGGGTATAATGCTCACCCTCAATACCGTATACCAACATGTTCAACACCTCATTACCGGGGGTACCTATGGGTGAGCGAAGCAATTCTAAAAGCTGTACTGCTTTATCAGGATGCTTGGATGAAAATGGAACACATAAATAGGCATTCTGTCCACCGAATGAAGTTGTTCCACGGGCGTTGTGACTTCCGTCCTTGGGCTCAACATTTATATAATATTGCTCCAAATATCCGTCAGCATCATTAACCTCAAGAATTCCACGATCTTTATCATTCAGATTAAACCAGTTTCCATTTGTATGCATTGTGATGGGGGGAAGACGTGAACCGGTAGCGCCACCTGTTATTAAAACATCCTTTGTAATATATCCGTCCTGATACCATTTTGATGCATACTCTAAAAACAACTTGAATTCATCTGTAAATGCCATATGAGTTAATTCAATTTTACCGTCATTGAATAATTTATAGGAAATCGGTGTATTTGAGCTTATAGAGCCATATCCACGTGGAACCAGATAATTATATAAATTCTGAATATCAATGCATTTCGTAACGGTATCGGTATCAACCATACCCTCGCTGAAAATTTTCTGGAAGTACTTATCTAAAACCTTATATACTTCCTTGGTGGTTGTGGGGCTTTTTGCACAGGCTGCTCGAAAAGCATCAACATCGAAATATTCCATAAGGCTTTCTGGGATTTTAACAATACTGGATTCCGAGGCAAACGGCTGCAGGTTAGGTATTGCATACAGCTTACCGTCGTCCGCCATGCCGGAATCGTATTCATCCTGGAAGTCTTCTTTCCACTCTTTCCACAGGTTCGGCGTGTCCTCTTTCGTAATATAATCATTCAACGGTGTATAAGATCTGTTCTTGAGCTCTGCCTCCATATTCACAAGATAGCCTGTAAATGCAATGTCAATTTCTTCCTTTGCGGCCATCTTCTGCGTCCATGTATCGGCGTTAAACTCAACCAATTCAACTTTTACACCCGGCAGCAAGGTTTCAAGCTTTTTATTAACCTGCTCAAGCACTTTTGCTTCATCTTTTTGTCCATACCATGCGGTTGCCCACTTCAGAGTAACCGGTCCGTTGTTGTCCTCCGGCTTGTTGCATCCGGATAGCACCAACGATACAATTGCACATACTACCGCCAGTAACGCAGCCAGCTTTGATAAACCTATCTTTTTCATACAGGTCTCACCTTTCCGATTAATTCACGATCATAAAATTTATAAAGCTTATCTTAGGCGTGTATAAAGACTTACCCCTTAACGGAGCCAACCGCCATTCCCTTTGAAAAATGTTTCTGAACAAATGGAAACAGCGCCATAATCGGCAGTATTGAAATAAGGCAGATTGCGTAGCGCATAGCCATAATCGGAATATCAATATCCATTTCAAATCCAAAGGTCTCATACGCTTTTTTCAGTACATCTGCGCTATTTAGTATTCGCTGCAAAACCAACTGAATTGTATGCAGCCGCTGGTCAGACATATATAAAAGAGCCGTCTGAAAATTGTTCCATTGGGCTGTCATACCCATAAAATACTGAATTGCAAAAATTGCTTTTGCCATTGGGAAAACAATTCTTATTAAAATCTGTATTTCGTTTGCACCATCTATATAAGCAGATTCAAACAAGGATGTAGAAATATTCTTAAAAAATGTTCGATACAGTATTACGCCCCACGCACTTCCCAGAGTAGGCAGAATATAGACAAGTATATTATTACCAAAATGATATAACTGTGTATATACGATATAAGTGGGAACCGTTCCCCCCGAAAAAAGCATCGAGGCTACCAGAATGTATGTAATCGGTTTACGTAAGCGAAACTGGTCCTTGGAGAGTGCATATCCCATCAACGAGTTTACCACGCAGATGCATGCCGGAGTTATAATAGCTATACACGCAGTCAGAACGATAGCACGCCCGATTATAGTAAAATCTTTGAATATTATTTCATAAGCCGTAAAATC
>DHOG01000083.1:16824-17102 GCA_002410715.1 Ruminococcaceae bacterium UBA5396
ATAAGCCGTAAAATCTATTTTTCTTGGTATCAATGAAAACCCATGCTGTAGAATATCATTTTCATTAGATATTGACACAGAAATGACAATTATTAGAGGTACAATAAACATGAGCGTTGCTATAACAAAAAATACATTTACAGCTATATTAAAAGATCTGTATTTCTTCAAGTGTATCCTCTTTTCTTAAAACAATGCGTTTTTAGGGCTTACTCTGCGGATAATACCGTTTGTAATTAAGATAAGCACCAAACCCACCACGCCTTGGAACAGGCCAA
>DHOG01000083.1:17226-17930 GCA_002410715.1 Ruminococcaceae bacterium UBA5396
GCCTTGGAACAGGCCAACAGCAGCCGTTGTACTGATGTTGCCGGCCTGAAGTCCGCGGACAATATAAGTGGAAAGAACATTCGTAGTGGGATATAACGCTCCCGCATTCATAGGCAGCTGGTAGAACATATCAAAATTTGTTGAAAGAATGCTTCCCAGCTGTGTGATCAGAACAATACATGCCATTGGCAACATTTCGGGAACTGATATATACCACATTTGCCTGAACTTACCTGCACCGTCTAGTTCGGCAGCCTCAAACAACTGGTAGTCGATGTTTAGAAGGGCAGCATAGTAATACAGTGAGGCCATACCTACGGCTTTCCATAACTGAAACGCAACTATGATAAACGGCCAGTATGCAGGTTCGTTGTACCAGTTGATACCAGGATGCCCGAACATAGCTAAAACTTGATTTAATATACCCGATTCAGGATTTAACAGCAGCAGACCAATATAAGAAATCGCAATCCAAGAAAGAAAATCGGGTATAATCATAGCAGTCTGATATAATTTGTTTGCAAAACGGCTACGCACCTCATATAACAGCAATGCCACCATCATTCCACCGATAAGATTCATGGTGACCATAATCGCAAGATGATAGCCAATGGTATTTCGAAGAATAATATAAATATCGTCTGATTTGAAAATATACTTGAAATTTTCAAACCCAACCCATGGACTTCCGAATATCCCTTGAA
>DHOG01000083.1:18072-27683 GCA_002410715.1 Ruminococcaceae bacterium UBA5396
GGGACTTCCGAATATCCCTTGAACATAGTTAAAATCCTTAAATGCCAGCACGATTCCGCCAATGGGTACATAATGAAACAAAACAAGGCAGATTAACGCCGGCAGAGCCATCAAGAGAAATGTAATATCCTTGCGCAGCAAAGCTCTCTTTCTCTGTGCCAGCCGCGCACTGCTTAATCCTGCACTCTTCATCCGCTCTCCCACTTTCTTTTGCTCTGAAATACGCTGTTTAGCGATTGTTAGGCTTGTTTTTTACAATGACAACAATGGTAGCTACGCTGCCTGCCAAGGCGGCTGCAGCAAGTATTGACAATGTGATAACAAGCAAAGTCTCCGCTGTGTGCGACATAACCCGTAGATCATCATCCGTATCAGAGTTGTCATTACTCTTATTGTCCTGTGTTGAATTTGTTTCTCCGCCGGAAGAAGCAGGAATGTCCGTGGTGCCTGTAGCGATTGGCTCGGTATCCGTCGTTTCGGTCGGGTCAGAGCCTTGTGTGTTTTGTGTGTTATCGCCTGTTGTTGTATTCTGCTGATTGCTCACCGGTTTATAATCCGATGCTTTGGCTGTCTTCACATTTTTTAATTGCGGATAGCTGCCGGATTTTACAGTCCAGGCAGGAAATGCCTTAAACGCACTATTAATTTCGTCCTGTGTAGCGGCACAGAAACCAACTTCCAGAACGCCGGCTTCCTTTGCAGCAAAGTTTGCATTTTTTAATCTCTTAAGAGTCGGCACTTGCTTTCTTCCGGCAATTTTGCCCACCGTATAGCATTGGCTTGCAATATCAGTATTGGAAAGCGTGTTATCATCAGAGTGATTTTTTGTGCCGATAAAGCAACCCGATGATTCGGTTTTCACTGTTCCGGCCGCCCAACAATCCTTAATCTTAATGTTGTCACCGTATACGGAACCGCCAAAAGCTCCAGCGTGTGTTTTCCCTCCGGTAAATGTTCCGTTATAAAAGCTTTCAGTAATGGTAACAGTTCCTTGGGCACTGCCTACCAAACCTCCGGTTCCCCATGTGCCTGTTGAAGTAACCGTTGCTACCGACCAACTGGTAGATACATTGGAATTATAAATAATACCCAGCATTCCGCCTATATGGTTTGACGAAGAAGTCACTTTGCCTGAGACGCCACAGCCTTTAACCGTAATTCCTTTCCCAATTGCCACCAGAATGCCGGTTGCCATATCATCCATTCCGTGGTTTGGGGTAGAATCCGGATTCATTTGATAATCACCCTCTATTGTACTGGTGATGTTAGCATCAAAAATCAGGATGTTGGTAAATGAAGATCCATCCGCGCAGCCAAAAAGTCCGGCTTCCCATCCGGAACTGCCGTCTTTTTTATATCCGGAGAACTTCTCCTTCTTGGTCGATCCCTTAGCACTAACCTTCATCTTCAGATTCTTGATGGCATAAAGCGGCTTTCCGTCAGCACCCAGATCGCAGGTCAGCGATCCTTTAAATGGCGTTTTAAGATTGCCGATGGGCTTAAAATTCGAATAGCTTGAAAGATCAATCGTATTCGACAGCTTGTAATGCCCAACCAAATTATCACGAATGCCATCCAACTGCTCAGCAGTGTAAATTAGATAGGGATCAGATTTACTGCCTCTTCCGCTGTATGAAACCGCGCCTGCATTAAGACAGATTTCAAATAATGAAAACAACATGCAAATGCAAGCTATGTACATAACCGTTTTCTTGACCATTTTAATTCTAATTTGTTTTGTCACAGATACCCCTCCGTTAACATTAAATTTCGATCCTACCGCTACACCCAATTAAACGGCAGATATATTTATAAAGCAATCAAAAGTCGGTCTTTGATATTTCCATATACCTCATCTGAAATAAAGGCCTTAAAATTATATCTGCTTCCTAATTAAGTTTTAAGTATAACAGCTGCCCTAAGGTTTGTTCATTGAATAATCTGCCAATACCGTTTGATTTTTTAGTGTCAATTTTATTGGTTTTCACATTATATTCATAGTGTATCACATGTACTTTTTATAATCTGCTAGTATATTCACACCTCGTTTTATTATATTGATATTTTATAGACGTTTTAAGAATGATTTTCCAAATTATTTGTACTGTACCGAAGTTCTGTATAATTCCCCCAATTTAGCATAAGTAACAAATAATTAAGTTTTTTTATTAATCACTTGTTTTTTTAAATATATTAATTTATAATAAATCAATATTCTATTGAATCTTTTGTTAAGTTATTGTATTTTCATTAGATTGATTTTCTATTTGCAACTCTGAACGGAGGTTTAAGTATATGGATATTATCAGATATAAAGAAGAAAACCGGATTGATCAAAATTGTGGCTATCAGTTTGTCCGTTTTACAAAATACGACAATGATATTAAGGTTCATTGCCATGAATTTTTTGAACTGCAATTTTTCCCGAATAGTAGTTTTTCACATTTGGCTAATAATGTTGTAACGGAATTCTCAAAGGGAACATTGCTGTTTATTCGTCCTGATGACTGTCATGATATACTTAATCCCGATAATAAAAGCATATTTATTCTTCATTTAGCTTTTTCAAAAAAGCTTGTTATGGATGTTTTCGAATATCTCACAAACTCTTTCCCTTCGCGTGAATTACTCGAAGCGCCCATGCCTCCGCATGTTGTTTTAGACGCACTTGATTCAAACGAGCTTGAAAATGCATTCAATGAAATTACATCAATTGATTTCTACGACTATAATTTGAGGATTGTCTACATTCGCCGGTTTCTTGTTAATGTGTTATACAAATACTTTTTTGAAAAGCATCAGCCTTCTCAAAAGCATATCCCAAAATGGCTTCAGGAAACATGTGAAAAAATGAGATATATCGAACACTTTTCAGTGGGCTTTGATAGGATGGTTGAAATATCAGGGCGTACAAAATCACATCTTTGCCGCTCTATGCAGCGATATATGAATACCACTCCCACGAAATTTATTAATGAAGTACGTCTTATATGGATTGCTACAATGCTGATTAATACAGATGCCGAAATTCTTGACCTGTGTTTTGAGGCTGGTTTTTCAAATATTAGCTGGATGTATATACTGTTTAAGGAGAAATATGGCCAGCCACCCGGAACATTTAGAAATTCCGCTACTCAAAGCACCTAGATTTTGCCATTGTTCAGGTGTTTGCAACTACCAGCCTTGAGAAAGGAAGTATTATATGGAAACCAATTTCGGTACATATTCGTCAATTGAAAAGTTCGATTACGCGAAACCCTATAAACTTTGGTATAGAGATGAAGTCCTCTTTGAAAATGAAGATTCACCGGAATATACTATGGCTCCAGATGACGGATGGGAACGATGGTCACTGCCGATTGGGAATGGATATATGGGAGCCAATATTTATGGGAGAAAAGCAACCGAACGTATATTGGTCACTGAAAACAGTATGTGCAACCCTTATGTGCGCGGAAAAGGCGGTCTAAACAGCTTTGCTGATCTCCGTATACACTTTTGGCACGAGGGCTGCGAAAACTATATTCGGTATCTGGACTTGAACAGTGCGATTTCCGGTGTTGAATATATATATAACGGTATAAAATATACGCGCAGTTACTTTACCAGCTACCCCGACCGTGTATTTGTCATGAAATTTGAGGCATCAAAAAAAAATGCACTGAGCTTTGAAATAGAGACGATAATTCCTTATGTTAAGCCATACCTTTATGAACCGGGGGACGGCATGGGAAAAACAGGACAGGTGCTTTCTCAAAGCAATGATAGCATTATTTTAAGCGGCGAAATGGAATACTATAAAATTGCATATGAAGGCCAGTTAAAAGTTATCTCCGACGGAGGGACAACTGAAAGCAAAAACGGTAAGATCACAGTAAAAAACGCCTCCTCTGCCATGGTGATTTTAGCTGTAGGAACCAATTACTGCATGGATGCCCGCGTGTTTACTGAACCTAACCCAGCGAAAAAACTTTCGCATTTCCCTCATCCCCATAATAAAGTTACGGAAATTTTAAAAAAAGCTTCTGAAAAAGCGTATGATTTACTACTGGAGGAGCATCTTAGGGACTATAAATCTTTATTTAATCGTGTCGAATTTTCGATATCAAATGAACAATGTGAGATACCCACCAACCTCATGCTAGATGAATATAAAAACGGAATCCAGCACCCATATTTGGAGGAATTATATTTTCAATATGGACGATATCTGTTAATTTCTTCGTCGCGCCCGGGTACTTATCCAGCCAACCTTCAAGGAACTTGGAACAAATATGATTCATCTCCATGGAGCAGCGGTTATTGGCATAATATCAATGTCCAGATGAACTACTGGCCGGCGTTTAACACCAATCTAGCTGAATTATTTGCACCATATATCGATTATTTTAATGCTTACATGCCGCTGGCAAAAAGCAACGCGGACGATTACATAAAAAATGTATTTCCTGATAGGTATGACGGAAACGGCAATAACGGCTGGGCTATTGGAACCGGTGCCTGGTTATACACTATTAGCGGCGCAGAATTACCCTATCACGGACATTCGGGACCCGGTACAGGTGGGTTGACCGCAAAATTGTTCTGGGAATACTATGCATTTACTCAAGACAATAATACTCTAAAATCCTTAGTCTTTCCGGCGCTCGAGGGCATGGCTCTGTTTTTATCCAAAACACTTGAAAAGCATGGCGATAAGTACCTTGTAAAATATTCGGCATCACCAGAGCAAAAGCATAATGGCGAATTTCATTATACGGTTGGTTGTGCCTTTGACCAACAGATGGTATATGAAACCTATTACGACCTCATACAATCTGCCGATTCAATGGATAAGGAAACCAAAATAGTATCCACAGCTAGACAACAAGTCGACCACCTTGATCCTGTACTAATAGGAAAATCGGGTCAGGTAAAAGAATATCGGGAGGAAAATAATTACGGTGATATCGGGGAATATCATCATCGTCACATTTCACAGTTGGTTGGACTTTATCCCGGCACCTGCATTAATTCAACTAAACCGGAAACCTTAAACGCCGCGGCGGTAAGCCTTAGCGAACGTGGTAATTCTACAATCGGATGGTCAACGGCTCACCGCTTGAATGCATGGGCACGCATACGTAACGGAAATAATGCATACCTTACATATCGAAATCTATTGGAAAACTGTACTTTTAATAATTTATGGGATGCCCACCCTCCTTTTCAGATTGACGGTAACTTTGGCGGCACCGCTGGCGTGGCAGAAATGCTGCTTCAAAGTCATGAGGGTTGCATTGATATTATTCAAGCAATACCTGATGTTTGGAAGACAGGCTATTTTAAAGGTCTTGTGGCTCGTGGAAATTTTGTAGTAAATGCATGGTGGAAACAAGGAGTCATAACCAAACTTGAAATTCTTTCCCGTGCAGGTGGTGGGTGCCGGCTGAGATTTCCGGTACAAGCTAAAATACTTGATGCTAACGCAAATGAAATTGCTTGTGAATATCGGGATGGTATTATTATCTTTGAAACCAGTACAAACTGTCTTTATTCAATTATAACTTAGGATATGCTAAGCTTTTACACAAGTAACCGGCTTAATGTAGTTTATAAACTACATTAAGCCGGTTGATGTGGTAATAAATTATTTAAGACCATTTTCGTGCTGTTGAATTACTTTATTTTATACCGAATACAAGTAACGTTGCATCGCTTTACTTTTATATGCCAATATGATAAATATTTTAAAAAGGATGAAAAAATGTACTCATTCAAACTAGTTTTACGCTTTAATAAAAAATCAGTATATTATAAATGTCCAAGCGCAGGAAGGAATGAACCTTAAATGGATAAGGAGATTTTATTAAGGTCTTCATGGCAGGATGTAAATATTGGGGATATCTCACATACGCCTGCGATGCTGGCTATACTTGAGAAACAACTACCTGAAGTTAAGGTAACAGTATGGGCATCTTCGTATATCACCAATAATGTGATTGACATGATTCAAAAGAGGTTTCAGGGTGTTGGGTTTATTAAAGGAAATGCCGATAATGCAGATGTAAGGGAAGCTATAATGCGCGCTGATTTTTTACTGCATGGTTCGGGTCCTTTCTTGGTGGGGGCTCATGAGATAAAACAGTATATCGAATTGACGGGGAAAAAATTCGGCGCTTCCGGCATTACATACAGAAGAGCTGATAAAGAAATGCTGAACAAGTCTGAATTTGTGTATTTCCGTGATAGCGTTTCTTTAGAAAATGCCAAGAATGATGGTGTAAAAGCAAAATATTTAGATTTCGGGCCGGATGCGGCATTTGCTTTTGATTTGGAAGCTGAAAATAAAGCAGAAAAGTTTTTATCTGATAATAAACTGGAATATAAAAAATTTGTTTGCTGTATTCCAAGGTTAAGAATTACACCCTATTGGAAGATGAGAAGCGATGCGCCCTATAACAGAGAATCAGACGAGATAAATAATAGGTTTAAGGAACAGGATCATAAATATTTAAGGGCAGCTATTATCAGGGTTTTAGAAAACACGGATGTTAAGGTTCTGGTGTGTCCTGAAGATCAGACTCAAATGTTGGTAGGTAAAGAGATGATTATTGACAAATTGCCGAAAAAGTACCATGAAAAGGTTGTTTTACGGTCTGATTACTGGCTTACTGATGAGGCGGTGAGCGTTTACAGGAAATCACTTGCGCTTTTTGGTAATGAAATGCATTCACCGATTATGTGCATTGGTAATAATATTCCTGCCGTTGTATGCAGATGGGAACAACAGACAAGCAAAGGGTTTATGTGGAACGATATAGGACTCGGTGAATGGCTTTTTGATAGCGATGTTGGAATTAATGATGACGATTTTGCAGATACAATAATGGATGTTGTTATTAATAATGATAAAGCTGTAAATAAGACTAAACAGGCATTAGATATTGTAAATCGGAATTTTGTTAATATGGCTAGCAGAATTAGAAGTGCTTTGAATATGTGATCAAGAGGTATATTATACTTCTTAATTAGTTCTGGATAGCGTGGTTTTATATAAAAAGGGTTGTACTCGAAATTGTGCTCACTGGATTCTGGACAGCAGTATAATTTCTGATTTGTGAAGTCGCACTTCGGAAATATCATACAAGGCAATTTCGCTGTATCTAAGAGCAGGGGTGCTCATACAATCACCCAATACATTTTATGCAAATATGGTCATGAATTTCGTTTCTTTTCACGGGTTTTCCTCTTATCTCTTTTACATTAAACAGCCAGAACTTCCCTAATCCAGCAATTGCCTAGTGGAATTGTTATAAATTATATGACCCTGCAGTATCTGCCACTATTGAGATTCCATCAGGTTTCAGTTTAGATTTTGAAACGCGCTTATTAAGCTCTCTATAATATACATCCTCGTCCAGAGGGAATGTTATTGTGCGGTCAAGCCAAGCAGACAAATGAATGGCATTTGAAATTAAAAGTCCATTAATACCCTCACAGCCGTTTGCAACCAGTGGTTCACCTCTTAAAATCGCGCCCGCAAATTGCTGTAGTACTCCCACATGTCCTGGTGATTGTCCATCAGTTTCCACAATTTCATGCACATATTTCGGTGAGCCAAAACTTGCCTTATTAATTCGATTAAATTCACGTTCATTCATTTCAAGTCTGTAAAGGTGTAGTTCGCCGTCTTCACAAACCATCTTACCGCCATCAAGAGTTATTTCAAAACGATTGGTACCGGGAGCATCTGCCGTTGTGGTAATAAAAACCCCGGTTGCGCCGTTATCATATTCTACATAAGCTGTAACGTCATCCTCCACCTCAATATCGTGCCATTTGCCCTCGTGGCAGAAGGCACGCACCTTGACAGGCATACCGCAAATCCACTGCCAAAGGTCCAGATTATGGGGACATTGGTTTATAAGAACACCTCCGCCTTCACCAGCCCAGGTTGCACGCCAGCTACCTGAGTCATAGTACGCCTGCGGACGATACCAGCTTGTAACAATCCAGTTTGTACGCTTAATTGCTCCAAGCTCACAACTGCTGACAAGTTCTTTCATCTTTCTAAATATATGATCTGTACGCTGATTGTACATAAGACCAAATACTTTATTGCTTTTGGCTGCTGCTTCATTCATCTCGCGTACTTGCTTTGTGTAAACACCGGCAGGTTTCTCACTCATAACGTGGAGATCGCAACCAAGCGCTTCCATCACCATTGGAGGATGTAAATAATGTGGTGTTGCAATAAGAGCAGCATCTATCAGCCCGCTGTTAAACATTTTTGATGCATTATCGAATTTCTCCACAGTTTCAGGCAGATTTTTTACTGCCCAGTCTAAACGTTGAGGGTTGATGTCACAAACTGCACTCAACTCAATCTCCGGCACCTTGCCGTCTGACAGATTTCTGCTATGACCTGAGCCCATATTCCCTATACCTACAATACCAAGCCTTATTTTCCGCATGTTATACACTCCAAGTTTTATACAATTTACATAAGCAAATTGGGATTATTATTCTGATTTCATCCGAAGACTACCTATCTGCTTTGGTATACCAATTTCTTAACACAAGTTCAGCTTCTTTGCCATATAAATTGAAATCCTTATTGTCCTTCGCCTGCTCTAAATCATATAAAACAGCCCGCCAATCCCACCAAAAGTAACCTGCAAACCATTTTCTGTGATAGAAGGTACGGAAGGCTGATTCATAAAAATCGGCCTGCTCTTTTTGTGATACAATATTGCCCTCTGCATTCCAAGGAGAAATTGAAGCACCTTCAACACTCTGGCAACCAATCTCAATAAATATAATAGGCTTTTTTATTTCCATGGATAATTGCTCTAATCGGTCAACTTCTTTTTCCCAGTTTCTGCACATTGCCTCAGCACTATTATTTGAATTGTTTCGGCCAACAGGATAATAGGCGCTTATTCCGACTACATCTAATTTGTCAAGCCACTTACACTCTTCTAAACTATTATGCTGCAAATTATATATCAATAGCCCTGTGTACACAGAGCGAACCTTTTCTATAAGCTGCACCCAACGATCATATTGGTATTCTGTTCCTACCATTTCACATCCAATACAGAACATTTCACAATGATTGTCCTGTGCTATTTCAGCATAATGTAATATAAAATTGGTATAGCTTTTAAACCATTCACGCCAATATTTTTCCGCACTCTGTTCTATTGGAAAGGATATTCTGGCTCTCCATACATCATCAGCACAATTAACTACCGGCTTTAGACAGACTTTCATTCCTAACGAACGCGCCATGCTTATAGCTGTAGCAATGTCTTTATCTGCAGGGGTAGTTTCATAGTCATAGTATATTTTAGTAGAATAATATCTGTCTTGTAATGCATAAAAACAAATCCCTATCCAATCGCAACCATTATCATGCATTTTTTGCATCGAAATACGTGCTTCTTCTTTTTGATAATCACCTCGTTTTCCGCACCACCCCCATGTAAATCCTTTGCAGAAAAGTTGATCTTTCATAAAATACACTCCATAATAAGAAATCGCAGAACAAAACAACTCTGGCATTCTTTCAATCTCATACCAGAGCAACGCAAAATTGTCTCCAAATGTATAGTGTACAATGATAT
>DHOG01000009.1 GCA_002410715.1 Ruminococcaceae bacterium UBA5396
TATTTTTTTGCGGAATTTAGGTTATAAGCGGTGTTCACGGAGTCGGAAAGTCATATTTTTGCGACAGGGTCAAGGCAAACCTTGGCATTGCCACGTTCTCCGCGAGCCACCTCATCTCAGAACGCAAGCACGCGAGGTTCTCCAGCGACAAGCTGATTCCTGACATCGACGACAACCAGCCGTATCTTTTAGCGGCTGTTCAAGAACTAAACGCCACCGCCCCGAACTACCTCTTCAACGGACACTTTTGCCTGCTGAATGGGGAAGGAAAAGTGACGCGCATTCCGCGAAAGAAACTTTTACGGCGCTGGAGCCGGATGACATCGTGCTTCTTACCGAGAAGCCTGATGTCATCGTGGAACGGCGCAAACAGCGTGATAACATCGACCACAATGTTGACGAGATAAAGCGGTTCCAAGATGAGGAAACCGCCTATGCTGCCGAGGTTGCCGAAGCGCTCGGTATCCGATAAAGGTCTCCCCAGGGACGATTTGGACAGTACGCTCGACTTCGTGCGGGCAACCTTAAGGAGGGTCGACAATGGCCGGTAAGTTCTTATTCAAGAAATTTCAGAGATTGACTTGGGCGACCGCTTTTTTGACGAACTGAAATCCGATTATCCGGGTAACGCCAACAGTACTGGGTTTATCGACTGGTTCAATAAGAAAGCCGCCGCTAATTCCACGGCACTCGTGTTCGATGACGATGACGGATTAGGAGCAACCGTCTACCTCAAAGATGAGGATGAGCCAATATAACTGGTGGGGAATACCTTACCTGCCTCCGCATCAAAATCGGTACGCTTCGGCTTGCTGAACGCTATCGCGGTCAGCGGATCGGCGAAGGCGCTATTGGGCTTGCCCTCTGGAAGTGGCAGCAGAGCAGAGCAAGAAAGACGAAATCTATCTGACCGTGTTTGAGAAGCACGACACGCTTATCGGGCTGTTTGAGCGATTTGGCTTTCGCTTGGAGAGCAATAACCCGAACGGCGAGCGCGTATACATAAAGAGCCGCAAGCATGTTAACTACAGCGACCCGTATAGATCTTTCCCATTTGTCAATCCTGTTTTTCAGAACGCTGGGTACTTCGTTGTCGAAGACGTCTATCACGACAAGCTGTTCCAGTATTCGGAATTAAGTAACACGCCTCAAGAGCAAGTCGCCCTATCCGTTGCCAACTGTATCAGCAAAGTTTATATCAGCTCTCCGACGAGTATGCCGCCTTACCGTTTGGGCGAACCGATACTGATTTACCGTAAATACATAGGAAATGCGGGCTCGCCGGGGTATAAGTCGTGCGTCACCTCCTATTGCGTAGTCACAAATGTCATCATCGCTAAGGAAAACAATCGATACAAGATGTCCGTTGAAGACTTGCTACGGCAAATAAGCAACAAGTCCGTATTCGATGAAAATGAAATCAGAACCAAATATGCCAACGAACGAACTCTGGTGGTCATCGAAATGCTGTACTACGGATCCTTCGGCGCTGGCAATAGCGTCAACTGGGTCTGGCTGAAGAATAATAACTTCTGGCCGAACAGTTGCCCCACGACAGCAAGGCTGACACAAGAACAATTCAAAGCGATACTCAGGGAGGGCAATGTAGATGTGTCAAATGTTATTATCAATTAATCCCGAACACGTTGAGAAAATCCTCAGCGGTAAGAAGCAGTATGAGTTCAGAAAGGTGCGGTGCAAGTCCGACGTGGATAAAATCATTATCTACTCCACTGCTCCGCAAAAGATGGTCGTAGCCGAAGCCGAGATAGAGGAAATCATTGAGGATGATATCAACGAGGTGTGGAGACAAACGAAGTCGCTCGCTGGGATATCTTATGCTTTCTTCAAAGCCTATTATAAATATAAGTCATTTCGGGATTTCGATCGGACATTTTATACCGAATAAATTGTAGCAGTTGTTAGCCTTCTTAAACCGATAATCGGAAAGTGACTTGTAAAAATGTCCATTTTTGAGCCATCAACCACTCCCTTTAAGAACTAACCACTAATTTTTTATATCCAAGGCAAATAGCCATTCTTAAATGGTAGTATTCAGAGCTTTAGGCTGGGAATTCTTTATTTTTGGGTATAGGCAACTAAGCCCCACCCATTTTTATTTTTTTGAGAGGCTTTATGCTTGCTTTACTGAGATAGAAATTATGTTACTTCAGCAGTCGCCCCCTGAAAGAGGGCCATGAAAAATAGCTCCATATTCTTTTGGATCGTCCGAACCACCTTTTCTAACCATTCATTCGGGGCAAGTCTAATTCTTCTATATCCCCCGCTGATATTCACTATGTTGCCAGGTACATTTATGATTAGCCGACGAATGGTTGCCACTTGATATGATTTTATTTCCTCCGGGAAAAGTGCCGACTTAAACCATAAAATTAGATTGTATGCTATAGCTTTGCATATAGCAAAACAAGCATTTTTCAAAAACAAGTTTTGGCTAGCTTCCTTGATTCCAAATCCATAGCGCAGCTCTTTGATGCAATTTTCAACATCGCAGCGTTGGTTATAATTTCGCCAAACATCAATCGCAGGGAGTTCTGATTTAGTAACGATAACTTGATATTTGTAGTTATCGAATAATTCAAGCTGTTTTTCGTCCTTGGGCGGCACTTTTTCTCTAATAAAGACGAACCTTCGAGCAAACTTCCATGTTTTTAGGGGGAATGTTAATTCCGTGATACTATATGTATCGTCAATTTCTTCCCATAACTTTTCCTCATTTATAAACTCAATCACATTTTTGATTGTAACATTTTTCTTGACCTTGATAAAATAATCAGACTCTTGTTTTTCAACCCACTCAATATTGCTTTCACTAAAAAATCCGCAATCCGCTCTAATACCTTCTAATACATAATTCTTGGGCAGATTTCTATTTACAACGTCTAAGAAATCGCCCATCTCCTGTCCAGAAGCCTTGCCATCATATAATTTTACCGCGATAATCTCTCTGCTTAAGTGGAGCGTAGCTACTCTAAGCATATAAGACTTTCGTCCCTTATAGCGAGGGTTATAACCGATAGCGCCATTTTCTTGCTCGCCAAACAGAGTGATTACAGTATCGTCAATATCTATCCAGACCGATTTAGGTCCTTCTAATTCTGCTCGCTTATGTAAAATTGCAACCAAGATTTCTTCTAATTCCTTAAGTGTATCTTCGTCTGCCAAATTATATGCGCCCCTGAAAGTGCTTTCATCGGGGAAACGGTCTAATTCCTTAAGAGCAAGATAACCAGGGTCTTTTTTTAGAGTGTCCAAGTGCTCGAATCTTGATATGCCCACAGCAAGAGCATCTGTATGCCAATCTAAAAGCTCTGGGATAGAATAAACGCTATTATTGGCTTTAGTAAGGCTAATTTTTTCAGAAAAAAGATCCTTAAAGCCTATGGCGAGCTTGAATTGCTCTAAAAACTGCAGATTACCAAAGCCAGTTATTGTTGTATTATCGAAATCAACAGACATGCCTGCTTTTCTAGCTG
>DHOG01000022.1 GCA_002410715.1 Ruminococcaceae bacterium UBA5396
AAAAAGAACAGAGCATATTTGAACCTCAAAAGGGTAACAAATATGCTCTGTATTTTTATTATAAGCCTATCTGAACTTGGGGCGGCCTACATACTTTGTATGCAGAATCTCATGTGCTTTATGGCTGCCGAACTTCTCAAGATACTCGTCATAAATCGCCTTGACTGCAGGAGACTGGTGTGACTTACGAACCGCCATCGCCTTATCCTGATTGTACAGTGCCTTGGCACGAAGCGATTTCAGGTCTACCGAATTGCGAACCGAAGCGGGCTGTAGGGGCTGACCGCCGCCGTTTACGCAGCCGCCGGGGCAGCACATGATCTCGACAAAGTGCCACTCGGCAGTTCCGTCCTTGATCTTGCTCATGATATAGTTGGCGTTCTCGGCGCCGCTTGCAACAGCAACCTTAACATCTATACCCGCAATGTTATAAACGGCTTCCTTCAATCCGGCCATGCCGCGAACTTCCTTAAAGTCAACCGCATCATTATCCTTGCCGGTCAATACGTCGTTTGCAGTGCGAAGCGCGGCCTCCATAACGCCGCCGGTGGCTCCGAATATGACCGCTGCACCGGTATCCTCAGACAGCGGATTATCGAATTCCTCATCAGGCAGAGTCACAAAATTAATGCCTGCACGTTCGATCATGCGGCCCAGCTCGCGGGTAGTAATCGCAATATCCACATCTGCATAACCCGAAGCGCTTTGATCCTCACGTCCTATTTCAAACTTCTTTGCAGTGCAGGGCATGACGGAAACCGAAACAATGTCCTTGGGATCGATGTTATGCTTCTCGGCGTAATATGTTTTGATAATTGCCCCCATCATCTGCTGGGGTGACTTGCAGGAGGACAGATGATCCAGCTGATCGGGATAATAAAGCTCTGCAAACTTAACCCATCCGGGGGAGCAGGATGTAATCATGGGCAGAACGCCGCCGTTCTGGACACGATCAATAAACTCTGTAGCTTCCTCTACAATTGTCATATCAGCGCTGAAGTCGGTATCAAATACCTTTTTAAACCCGAGACGGCGAAGCGCCGCAACCATTTTACCTTCAACATTTGTACCGATGGGCATATCAAAGCATTCGCCCAGCGTGGCACGAATGGAGGGGGCGGTCTGTACCACAACATGCTTGGTGGTATCAGACAATGCAGCCCAAACCTTATCGGTATCATCCTTTTCAACCAAAGCGCCTGTGGGGCAGACGACGGTACACTGACCGCAGGAGATACAAGGAACATCATCGAGCTGCTTCTCAAACGGCGTGCCGATATGAGTGTCAATACCGCGATCATTTGCGCCGATCACCGAAACAAACTGCTGCTCGCAGGCTGCAACGCAGCGGCGGCAGAGAATACATTTGTTGTTATCACGAACCAGATGGGGTGCCGAAAGATCCAGCTCATAGGTGGGACGATAGCCGTCATACTTGCCGGTGTCCTCTACGCCGTAGTCACGGCACATTTTCTGCAGCTCGCAATCCTGTGAGCGAACACAGGAAAGGCATCTTTTGTCGTGGGTTGAAAGAATCAACTCAAGCGTGGTCTTGCGTGCCTTCTGTACTTGGGCGGTATTGGTCTGAACCTCCATACCCTCCGTCACAGGAAAAACGCAGGCAGTCACAAGGCCGCGGGCGCCGGTTGCTTCGACAACGCAGATACGGCATGCGCCGATCTCATTGATTTCCTTAAGATAGCAGAGTGTAGGGATATCCACACCGGCGGCGCGGGCAGCTTCCAGAATGGTTGCGCCCTTGGGCACGCTGACTGCGATTCCATTTACTTTACAATTAACCATATTGTTTTCCATTTTCAGCGTACTCCTTTCTCACCGTTTTACGATGGCGCCGAATTTGCATTTTTCCATGCAGGCGCCGCATTTGATACACTTGGACGTGTCAATTTCATGGGGTTTCTTAACGCTGCCTGAAATTGCATCCACCGGACAGACACGGCTGCAGGCGGTGCAGCCTTTGCACTTGTCAGCAATAATAAAATACTGCAATAGGGATTTACATACACCCGCAGGACACTTTTTATCCTTTACGTGGGCAATGTATTCGTCGCGGAAAAAGTGGAGGGTGGAAAGCACCGGGTTGGGTGCAGTCTGACCCAGACCGCAAAGTGAGTTTGTCTTGATATAGTTACAAAGCTCTTCAAGCTCGTCGATATCATCCATGGTGCCGTTGCCGTTTGTGATTTTTTCAATTTTCTCATAAAGGCGCTTGGTGCCGACACGGCAGGGCGTACATTTTCCACAGGACTCTTCTACCGTAAAATCAAGGAAAAACTTAGCGATATCAACCATGCAAGTATCCTCGTCCATAACAATCAGTCCGCCGGAGCCCATCATACAGCCCAGCGCAATTAGGTTGTCATAGTCGATTGCGGTGTCAATCAGGCTGGCAGGGATGCATCCGCCGGAAGGACCGCCTGTCTGAGCAGCTTTAAATTTCTTGCCGTTCGGGATACCTCCGCCGATCTCCTCGACAATCTCCCGCAGGGTAGTACCCATTGGAATTTCTACAAGACCGGTATGTTTAATTTTGCCGCCCAGTGCAAACACCTTGGTTCCCTTGGACTTCTCGGTTCCCATAGAAGCAAACCACTCGGCACCATTCAGGATGATTTGCGGAATATTTGCAAAGGTTTCGACATTGTTTTCAACCGTAGGCATGCCATATAAGCCTTTAACTGCCGGATAGGGAGGACGGGGACGGGGTTCGCCGCGATTGCCTTCAATCGAAGTCATCAAGGCGGTTTCCTCACCGCAGACAAATGCACCTGCCCCCAAACGAATCTCCAGATCAAAATCAAAGCCGGAATCAAATATGTTCTTGCCCAGCAGTCCATGCTTGCGAGCCTTATCAATAGCCATCTGCAGACGTTTTACGGCAATCGGATATTCTGCACGAACATATACAAAGCCTTTGGTTGCACCAATTGCATACCCCGCAATTGTCATTGCCTCTATGAG
Source organism: Ruminococcaceae bacterium UBA5396 (assembly GCA_002410715.1). Lineage (GTDB taxonomy): Bacteria > Bacillota > Clostridia > Oscillospirales > Acutalibacteraceae > Avimonas. Next base: position 2,983 of record DHOG01000022.1, read on the forward strand.
ACAATGCGGATCGCCTTCCAGCACAGAACGATCCATAAATGCGCCGGGGTCGCCCTCGTCGGCGTTGCAGACGACATATTTCTGGGGCGCCTTGTTGGGAGCGGTAAGTGCCCATTTGCGCCCTGTCGGGAACCCTCCGCCTCCTCGTCCGCGCAGACCGGAATCGGAAACCACCTGAATCACCTGCTCAGGCGTGTATTCCAAAAGGCATTTGGCTAAAGCCTGATAACCGTCGTACGCAATATATTCCTCAATAGACTCCGGGTTAATCACACCGCAGTTACGAAGAGCGACACGAACCTGCTTTTTATAAAAGTCGGTATCATTGAGCGATTTAATCTGATCCTGATCAACCGTCTCCTCGTAGAGCAGTCGGGTGACAATACGTCCTTTCAACAAATGCTCGGACACAATTTCAGGAATATCCTCCACCTGAACCATGGAGTAAAAGCATCCCTCAGGATATACAATCATAATGGGACCAAGCGCACAAAGACCGAAGCAGCCGGTCTGTACCACCTTTACCTCTTCGGCAAGCCCCTGCTTGCTGAGTTCCTGCTCCAACACTTCTATGATTTTCAGACTGTTTGAAGAGGTACAGCCGGTACCGCCGCAAACCAGTATATGAGAACGAACCATCGAATAAAAACCTCCTTACCTTATTTCATCATGCTGCCGATGGTGTATTCCATCACCGGATTGCCGTTCACAATGTGGTCTGCGACAATGCGCGCCACCTTTTCCGGCGTCATTTTCGCATATGTAACTTTCTCTTTGCCAGGAACCAGTATCTCGACGATGGGCTCAAACTGACACATGCCGATGCAGCCTGTCTGGGTTACCACAACATTCCCCAGCTTGCGTTTTGCAGCCTCGTCGACAAACGCATTTAGCACCGGTCTTGCTCCCGCGGCAATCCCGCAGGTTGCCATACCGACAACCACACGAACCGCTTCTCTGTTATCCTCACGAACCGTCAATTTCTCACGGGCTTTATCCCGAATGACCTGAAGCTCTGCCAATGTTTTCACGATTCTTACCTCCTATAGTAATTCGGTTTTGCCCGGCAACAGACCGGACAATGTTTTTTCCTGTTCATCTATATATTCGCTGATCCAAGACATAACCTCGGGTGTATTCAGCGCAATCTCACCCAGAACATTCCTAAGCACACGTGTATCAACCGTAACAGATCGCTGGTCAATCGAATGTCTGAAAAGGAAATCACGATCAGGGTTCAGCCGTATCAAAGCAGTGATTGTCCCCTGCAAGTCGCCGAGGGGAGCTCGGTCGATATGCGAAAGAACAAAATTCGCAGCAACCGTTGTCCCCTTCCCTAAAACTGATTCTATACCGAGATTGCCGCCCGCCTGCTCAGCTGCCATGCGGAAGAGCGGTAGCCCCAATCCGACACGCCGTGTTGTCCGGGTTGTATAGAACGGATCTGTAACCAGACTTATCTGTTCGGAAGACATGCCGCAACCGTTATCGGTAATAGTAATTGTTAAAAAATCCGATTGGGTATTTTCCTCGACGGATATTTCAATCAACGATGCGCCTGCCGAGATGGAGTTTTGCGCAATATCGAGAATATATAGAGAGAGCTCACGCATCAGTCGTTGTATTTTTCAAGGATTCCGTCAATGTCATCCACAGTCAGTCTGCCGTATACATCATCGTTTACAGTAATAACCGGAGCAAGACCACACGCGCCGATGCAGCGGCAGGCGGTGAGGGAAAACTTGCCGTCTTGGGTGCATTCATCCGCACCGATGCCGAGACGCTCGCTAATCCTGTCAAAGATATCTCCCGAACCCTTAACATAGCAAGCTGTACCAAGACAGACAGAGATATTGTAAGCGCCTTTGGGAGACAAAGAGAACTGCGAATAAAACGTAGCCACTCCGTACACCTTTTCAAGCGGAACGTTCATACCGTCAGCGATCATCTGCTGCACCTCGAAGGGCAAATACCCATAAATCCCCTGCGCCTCATGCATGACTGTCATCAGGTTGCTTGGATCATCATGATAGGTATCGATCACTTTGAGCAACAGCTGCTCCTGTTCAGCGGTTCCCATAAAAGGAATCGTGCTGATTTTTTTTTTCATATTACCTTATCCTCCTTAACAGGTTGTGGAATTTAGTTAATATCACATTGGGCGGAAACAATCTGCCTGCAATGTGTAATAAGTAAAATAAACAGGAAACGCAAAAACCAAAATTCTTTAAATTTCGTTATATTCTTTGTTATTTTTTTAACAAGTTTGTGCACTATAAAACTGCGGACTAGATAAATTAAACATTTCCATTTCCGCAGCACTTTTAACATGCAAATAAAGAAATCTTATATTCCTCATATGAATAAGAGGTGTCCATTGATTATTCTATCATTTTACCAACGACTCGTCAATCACTTGTAGGTGAATTTTTTCACAAATATGTCGTATAAACGAAAACAATGGTGTATGTAATGACTCCACCCCTTAAAATGCCAATCCATTCCGGCGGCTAATCCTGTTCATCCAGCGTAAGCTCATAAGACGGAAGAAACTCATCCAGAAAACAGTCAGCGGCGGGAAGATTCATTTTCAGTACAGCTTGCTCGGTGGCCCGCCTTGCCTTTTCAAACTCCCTGTTACCCTGGGTTTCTTCTTCAATACATTTAATCAATGCTGCAATCTTATCGGCAGCTCTGACAAGCCGATTCTCTTCCATGGTTTGATCATCCGGTAGCAGAAGCGGTTTGTAATCATCACGCAAATCATTTGGCAGCATGGACAGCAGCTTCTCCCCTGACACTCTTTCAACCTGTTTGTAAGCATCCCGTATTGCGGGATTATAATATTTTACAGGTGTCGGCAGATCGCCGGTCAGTATTTCAGGCATATCGTGGTAAAGCGCAAGCAGGACACAACGTCCTGCATCAACCTTCCCGCCGAACCGCTTGTTGGTAAGAAGCGCAAGAGCATGAGCAATCACGGCTACATCATGCGTATGCTCAGATACGTTTTCGGTGCGTGTATTCCGCATCAAAGCCCAGCGCGTTATATATTTCATCCTCGAAACCATAGCAAAAAAATGAAACCCCATAGAAATTCATATCCTTTCGGTATTATACGTCAGCTTTCTGTAACCTAAAGCGTTATATTTCCATCCTGTTGGAGAGTGAACGCATGGCAAGAATTGTACGGCTGATCAAATCATCCACCGTCCAACCCAGCATATCTGCGCCATCAGTAATTACTTTGCGTGAACAACCTGCAGCAAAGTTTGCTGTTTTGAATTTTTTCATAACCGATTTAAGCGGTAGGTCAGACACACTGCGGGACGGGCGCATAATGGCGACCGCACCGATTAGCCCTGTCAATTCATCAACTGCATACAGGATTTTCTCCATGATATGCTCCGGCTTAATATCCACCGTGATGTTATAGCCGTGGCTTGCCACCGCACGTACCAACCTTTCATCCAGATCATGTTTCCGCATGATCTCCTGGCTCTTGATGCAATGCTGATCTGGATATTTTTCGAAATCCAGATCATGCAGAAGCCCGACAATTTCCCAAAACTCCCTGTTTTCGGGGTCGTATTCTTCCGCAAAATATCCCAAAACACCCGAAACAATCCGAGCGTGCCGAATATGAAATTCTTCCTGATTATACTGCTTTAGAAGTGCCATTGCTTGATCCAAGGTTGTTGTGCTGCTCATTGTTACCATCCTATCGTCATGAAATACATTCTACATGAAATACATTCATATAGGTATAGTACCAGAAGACTTAAAGAAATCATAGGGTTTTATCGATTTTTATCGCGATTGCAAATATACTAGCGGAAATGGTTTTCGTCAGATTAATTACCACATTACACCATATGACAACTTTCTTAAAGACCTGAAAACACCCAAAGGGATTATGTATTATATGCCCATGTCCGCAAAGACTATTAAAACGTATTATGAGGCTCGTTAAGGTGTGTGAAAATGAAAAAACGTATCATTACAGGCGCGCTTGCGGGAGCCGCTAACGGCTTCTTCGGAGCAGGCGGCGGTCTGTTTCTCGTACCGCTCTTTGTTCGTTGGCTCAAACTCGACCAAAAAAAGTCATTCGCTACATCTGTTTGCGTTATATTTCCGCTTTCTGCGGTTTCCCTAATCGTCTACTTTATAAAGGACGGATTCAGTCTGCCGTCAGTATGGCCGACTTTGCTTGGCGGGCTTGTCGGCGGTATTATTGCAGGACGGGTTTTCGGAAGGGTGCATGTAACCCTTCTCCGAAGAATATTCGGTATTCTCATTATTTATGGTGGTATACGGGCGGTATTATTGCTATGACAAGTATAATCGAATTTATTGTTGGGCTGATAACCGGTATTCTCAGCGGCTTTGGAATTGGCGGGGGTTCTCTTCTTATCCTGTATCTTACTTTATGCTCCGGGACACCTCAATACACCGCAGCGGGAATTAACCTGCTGTATTTTTTGTTCTGCGCACCTGCAGCTCTCGTCTCACACATTAAAAATAAATTGATAGACAAAAAAACTGCATTGGTTTGTATTGCCGCCGGAATCCCATCTTCAATCATTGCGGCAATTGCTGCCTCATATCTGGATATTGGTATTTTGCGCCGCCTTTTCGGTGTCTTTCTTTTATATATCGGTGTTAGGGAACTCTTTTTTAAAAAACCCGAGCGAGAAGACTCCTAGGTATTCGTTACACCCATCATTAACGCTGGTACAAAGAAGAAAAAATCTCAAAAATTTATGTGCAAGTGTCAATGATGGGTG
>DHOG01000155.1:0-1339 GCA_002410715.1 Ruminococcaceae bacterium UBA5396
CCAAACAAGGAACCCTGTATTTATATACTATTTGATTTGCTATAATCGACTTTAGGGAAATAACAGGCAAGGCAATGAATATAACCAGTAAAACGGATAGGATTTTTTTATTGATAGATGATTTTAACATAATCATATTCCATCCTAAATTGTGTTAACACAATACCTGTTTGTGATTTATAAAGGCTCGTGCCAACACTGTCTGATTCATTCATTTTTCGAATTGGCAAGGTTAACGTACTTTGCCTCTTTTGCCCGGATATCGTAGAGTGAAATGTGGGGGATAAAAGTATCCCCCACATTTCACTGTTTCAGTTGCTTTAGCAAACAAATATTATCCCCAGTAGTGCTCTTCAGTGATACGCCTATCGCATGCGAAATTCCGGAGCGTTATGAATAGCTACCGTATACCCCAATTTCGGCGATACGAGCACATTGATTATTTTGGTCAACGTCCACATCGGTAATTTTTAAACCTATATATCGCCCCACGGGCTTTTGATTCGGTGCGAATGTGATTTTCTGCGCTAACGTGGTGTTTGCAGTGTTGTCATAAACTGCAACGGGCTCACTTTGCCATGAAGATGCATCATTGAAAGTATTAAACACATAGAACTCGTATTTGCCGGTTGCATGCTGAATTAAATTGTATCCCGTAAACAGTAAGGATTCAACAGATGCCATTTGCCCAAGATCATACACCATCCTGAAATTGTCTGTATCGTTCACCCAAAAATCAACATGCGCGTTTGCGTCCAAACCGATGCCGTTTGTCATGTATTCCTCTTTGCGAGAACTGTCTGACGCTCTGCTAATGAAACTGGGGAGTTTCCCTTTTATCAGATTTGAATTATGCAAAGAGGAGATATCTGCTGATGTAATATCTGTTCTAACGGTATAGGAACCGTAAACACCCACCTCGGCGATACGAGCGCACAAATCACTTCCGGCAACGCTCACATCGGTGATTTTCAAACCGACATACCGCCCCGAGGGCTTTTGGTTGGGTGCGAATGTGATTTTCTGCGCTAACGTGGTGTTTGCAGTGTTGTCATAAACTGCAACGGGATCATTTTGCCATGACGACGCATCGTTGAATGTGTTGAATACATAGAACTCATATTTTCCTGTTGCATTCTGTATCTGATCGTAGCCTGCAAAGAGCAGTGATCCAATGACCTCTGTTTGCCCTAAGTCATACACCATTCTGAAATTACTTGTATCGCTCACCCAAAAATCTACATGCGCGTTTGTGGTTAAACCAACGCCGTTTGTCATGTATTCCTCTTTTCGGGAACTATCCGCTGCTCTGCTGATGAAACTGGGGAGTTTCCCTTTT
>DHOG01000155.1:1495-1848 GCA_002410715.1 Ruminococcaceae bacterium UBA5396
GTTTCCCTTTTATCAGATTTGAATCGTGCAAAGCGGAGATATCTGCCGATGTAATATCGGTTTCCACGTTGTACGCATTAGGCGCAACGCTGCCGTAGGCGCCCAATTCAGCAATTCGGGCCGAACCGTCACCTGATGAAACACTGATATCTCGAATAACAATACCAACATAGCGCCCCACCGGCTTGGTTCCGGCATTGAAATTGAATTTCTGAATCAAAGTAGGTGACGAAGTATTATTATAGACGACTACAGGTGCTCCGACGTCCCAGTTATAAATTGAATCAGATACATACAATTCATATTTTCCGGTCGCATATTGTAGATTGTTGATTCCCGCAAAAAGCAAAGAA
>DHOG01000155.1:2095-2406 GCA_002410715.1 Ruminococcaceae bacterium UBA5396
CGCCGACATCATCAACATAAAAGTCAACATGGTCGGTGCCGTTGCCGTTTGTCAAAGATGAGATCGGCCGCTGCTTTGGAGGCTCACTATTAAATGCCGGTAAAAGCCCGTTAAGCAAATTGGAACTGTGTAAGGCACTGACATCCCCTGCCGAAACCGATGTGTCAACAGTATGTGTGTTAATGGGGCTGAATGTTGCGGAAATGCTGGCGTCTGCCTGTACATTGCTGAGTGTATACTTATTGCCGGTTAAGCTGACAGGATTTCCATTCACGGTGACCGAAGACAGGACATATCCCCACTTGGGGGTA
>DHOG01000155.1:2572-5839 GCA_002410715.1 Ruminococcaceae bacterium UBA5396
GGACATATCCCCACTTGGGGGTAACAGTAAAGGTCTGATTTGATCCTGTCGGCACATAAATTGGTCCTGCTGGTGTAATGTTTCCGCCAACACCTGTTGACGTAGTAATCTTTTTTGTGCCGGCAGGTTGTGATGTAGGCGTGCCCACAAAGCTCATGCCTGATATGGTTTCCTGGGAACCCCAAGTTGTGTTATGCCATGGTTGATGCATCTGGGTTGTGACGGTTCCGTTTTTGACGTCAATTTCCATTAGTTTTACGGGATTACCGTTAAAGTCATGCATACATCCCAGATATGAAACGATTTTGTTTCCATGTATGCCGTAATCTGTGCGTGACAATGACTGACCCACATGGCCCGAAAACACAAACTTTATATTAGAATAGACTTTGATCAGATTGTCAAACAAATACTGGGCGGAATTATCACCATATTCTTTATTCTGACTAATGCCTCCGCTGCTGGTGAGATATGAATGGGTTGCAACCATTACATTATAATCAGAGTGGCTCGCCACAACATTTTTAGCCCAATCGATTGCGGCGGTTCTGGCGTTAAACTCCAGAATCAATACCAGCCATTTCATCCCGCAGGCTTCAAACGTGCGGTAGTTATTGTCTACTTTCCCCGGCTCAAAGGTCACCATACCTGGGAATCGGGAGGGGGGGAAATAACTGTTATGGGTAACCGTATGGCGAACGGAAAGGCCTGTCCCGCCTCCTTCCGGTCCTACCGCTCCGGTGTCGTGGTTTCCAATGGCAGAGGACCAGGGGATATTTGCTTGTTCAAGAACACGCATGCCTTTGGAAGAACCTTCAATTTGCGTAGGATCCGGGGTGTTCCATGTGACCATGTCGCCGGTTTGGATTACGTACCGCAGATCATCCACCTTATCGCTGTAGGCCAGCCAGCGATTCCGTTGGTCAAACACCTCCCTCCCGATTCGGCTACTAATTAGCTCCAGCTGTGTGTCGGGAATAATGGCGACCGTAAATTTACCGTCAGCGTCATTTGTGGCTGCTTTTGCGAGAAACGGGGTAAGAGGACCCAGTAGTGCAAAAAGGATAACGGCTGTTGTCACTACGAGCGAGAACGATTGTCTTTTTTTCATGGTTTTCTCCTTTCATTTACACGCGCGTCACTCCTCCGCGCTATTCCCAAATTTTCGACCGACAATGCGCAGGTAACGACATAACAAATAATAATTTAATGGAGTGTGAATATATTCTATAAATAATGCACACATAAAACAATAGTGAAATCGGGCTATACTATAGTCCGTTCTTGCTCAAATTTACATTATATCCAAAATATACCCAGCTTTTCCAGTCTTTTATACCGTAAAGACCGGAAAACTGGGTTTAATAATACTTTCTTAAGTTTTAGTAGCCAAGCTGTTTGCTCATATCGTCCTGTTTTCTTTACAAAGTTATAGATTGGTAAAATATAGATAGATATGATACAATGAATACAGTGTAATTTGTAATACTTCGCCATGTGATAGATTGTTTTCGATTGTTTCAAAGTCAGCAATGAGTAAAAAGGAAGACTAAAATGGACTATATGTTGAACCAAAAACACCATTGAAAAATGTGTAGAATAGTTATAACATGGAGTTGGAATTAAGAAAAAAATATAGCAGTTATGACGGAGGCTTTGTATGTCTGAGATTTTATTCGAACAGTATTTTAGAAAGCTTATGGGATGCTATACAGGCAAAGCCGTAGGAGGAACTTTAGGAATGCCCTACGAAGGTATTTATAGGGGCGTACAGAAAGCTTCGTATCATGTAACATATTATGATCCAGTCCCAACCGCAATGGTCGGCAATGACGATCTGGATCTTCAGGTAGTGTGGGTTGAATGCCTTCGCCGAAAAGGTCTTCCGGTTAACAGAAAGCATTTAGCAGAGGCATGGGAGCATATTGGGTTTGCACCTGATGAATATGGGGTAGCCCATGATAATCTAAAAAGCGGCTTGCAGGCACCTCTGTGCGGATATTATAACAATAAATTCCAAGGCGGCATGGGTGCGGCCATACGCAGCGAACTGTGGGCGTCGCTGGCTCCGGGGGATCCAGGGTTGGCAGTTAAGCTTGCGAGGGAGGACGCCTGCGTAGACCATTTTGGCGATGGGGTGGACGGCAGTGTTTTTCTAACAGCTGTAGAAAGCGCCGCTTACATATCCGGAGATCTGGAGTCTTTGATTGAAACAGGTCTATCCTATGTTTCAGGTTCAGGTCGTTTTGCACAGGGTATTCGTGACACTGTAAGCTGGTGGAAACAGGGTGTAAGCTGGCAGGATGTTCGCCGTAGAATTATTGAAAAGTATGGCGTCTATAACTGGACGGATGTAACCGTTAATGTTTGCCTGATTGTTTTAGCAATGCTAGAGGGGCGGGGTGATTTCAGCGACTCTCTGTGTCTGGTGGTCAATATGGGGTATGATGCTGACTGCACAGGCGCTTCATTGGGGTCAATTCTGGGGATCATAAACCCCGACGCTATTGAGGAAAAATGGACCCGTCCCATTGGGGATGAGCTGGTACTTTCACCATATATTGTTGGGGTGCATGCATGTCGCACAAAGGAGGAGCTGTGCAGACAAATTGCTGCTCTGGCGGAGGATGTTGGTAGTTATTATAAGTCTGCGTTTCGAATTATTCAGGCTCCTTCTATGGAAGATGTCCGCTACAATATGGCTCCTCCCTGGGCGGCGAATCCTTACTCTTTAAAGCTGGAGGACGGATACAATAGCCGGGAAAGTCTAATTTCGGTAACCCCTCTTGCCGTCAGTCTGATTTATCCCCAGTCTGTGGCGTTGCATTATGATGACTGGTCGGGATTCATCGCACGGTTCCAAAATCCGACAGGGGAAAGTATCGAAGCTGAGGTAAAACTGAGGGTGCCCGATGGTTTTGATATTACACCCAAATCTTTCAAGTTATCTCTTGCACCGGATGAAGAGACATCCGTCTGTTTTCAGATTTTGCAGGAAATCAATGCCCCTAAAAAGCGGTTTAACGCTTTGGACTTCATCTGTACGGCGGGGGGCATGACCTTTACAATTACCTCGGGGATAGTCACGGCGTATCCGTGGATTCGCAAGAAAACGGCGTATAAATCAGATTCATGCCCGCCTTTACACCTTTTGGAAGGGGCGGAACATATTATGGCGGATGAATTTTTTCAAAAGGTTCCGCCAGGTGAATACCTGTATGCCATACAGGTAAAGGCTATTGCATCCCAGCAGGCACGATTGGTATG
>DHOG01000155.1:6019-12032 GCA_002410715.1 Ruminococcaceae bacterium UBA5396
GCAGGCACGATTGGTATGTCAAGGCACGCGTCCAATGAAATTGTGGTTGAACGGGCAGCTCCTAATCAATTACGACGCAGAGATATTTGAGCCAGCGGTGCACCGGGGACCATCAGAGTTAGGAACACTTAAAGCCGGATGGAATCAAGTAATAATACATGTCAGCAACGATATGGAGGAAGGCGAATTGTTCTTCGGGGTTGGAGAGCCAATAAGCTGGAAATGGCTGGGGGAAGTAGAATGGCAGTGGGCTGATCTTACTTAATTTTCGTAGCCGACAGCAGAGAACACTGGGGGTTCCGAATCATTTGTACTAATTGCATTTTGATAGGCTTTACGGTACTCACCGGGGGACGTCCCTGTATAATCTCTAAATACTTTATAAAATTGCTTTGGTTCTGTAAAACCTACATCCTTTAAGATGCTTGCAACTGTATTGTTGGTGTTGGTAATTAAACGGATGGCTGCTCGCATTCGCCGGTCAGTGATATATTTCGAAAAGCTCATGCCTACATTCTTTTTGAATAGCTTGCTGAAATAGGAAGGGCTGAAATTAAAATGCTTTGAAACTAAGGCCAAACTCGATTTTGCGAAATTTTCCTCGAGATAATCCAAGATGGAGGATACAAAGGCGTTGGTGCTTGCGTTGCTTTCGGAACGCGCATACCGGAAAAGCAAGGTTACGAGAATTGAGGCGTAGTTCTTTAGCAGAGACTGATAAGCAAATTGTCTTTCTTCATTTTCTCTTTCGATTTTTAGCAATAGGTTTTCCACTTCCAGAATGGAATTGCTGGGCAGATGTATTAGGTTTGGGATGGCGTCTAACGAATCTGCATTTGTATTTTCGTTACCAATATGGTGAGGAAAAGCGTTAGGCATAAAAATACAATTGAGCACCTGCATACCATTGTTGGAACAGAACTTGTGACTGTCGCCGATTTTCATATATGTCACGTCGCCGCGTTTGACGAAATGATCTTTACCATTTATTTGTTGAATACCGTTGCCAGCAATGATATATACAATTTCAATAAATTCATGGGTATGTAAAGGAGTGGAGCACCATTTATCTCTTGTTATAGTCACACCCTTCTGATCCGACATGTCGTCATGGTTCACCATCTCAATTCGATAAGTATACATATTTCCACCCTCAATTCCAATAGTTTACAATATCACCTTACATTATACAGTAATTATAGTTAAAATCAATAATTTTAGAGAATCTTTGGCAACTAATGAATATTGGTTGATTATGGGCAATTGTAAATGTATTATGACCGAGAAAATTTCGAATTCCATTCGTACTATTTTATTTTTGTTTATAAATCTTTATGACAAGGAGTGTTCAGATTGGCATATAGGAGAATTACCGCAATGTCAGTGCTGGCAAGTCTGGTCCTGGGTCTGCTTTTGGTTTCCTGCAGGCCGTCGGGCCCTACGCCAAGCGGCGGCTCATCGACTACGACTTCAACTGGTTCGCGAAGCAATACGGAATCCTCGTGGCCATCGACTAGTACAATTTTTGGGAGTGAGTCTACTTCAATGGAACAATCATCACATTTTGATACCGGAACAACAGATACCGGAACAACAGATACCGGAACATCTTCACCCTTTACCTCCGAAGGAGGATCTCAAACAGGGACAACCACATCGTCTACATCCACCACACCATCATCTTCCCGGGTGATTCCCACCATTCCTCCCAGAGCATCAGGACCCGAGCGTAAGGTAACCATTGCAGCAAACAAAATCATAACACAGGATTTTATCGGCTTCGGTGCGAACGTGGTTCCGTTTTCACTATCAGACAAGAGCCGTAGCCAAGGCTTTAACGATGCTTATTGGGAGCTAGAGGTTCAGCGTACTATAAAGGTTCAGCCCAAGGTGGTTCGAGTTTGGTTCCAGGTTGATTGGATGGAACCCACCAAGGGTCACTATACCTTCGAAAGTGACCGAATGAAGCAATTTTACCGTTATATGGAGGCGTTTCAGAAAGCGGGAACTGAGGTTGAGCTAAATTTTGGCTGGAAAAACGGGGAAAGCATCCATTCCTGGTTCTGTATTCCCGGCATTCAGCCCGAAATCAGTGCGCCGCTGGATCTGGAAGCCTATGCGCGCTCCTGCTCTGCCTTGCTTCACCAACTGATTAACGTAAAAAAGTTTACAAATATTAAATATCTTGCATTTTATAATGAGCCGGAAGGCTATTGGGATTTTGAATGTTATGGCGACCAGCGTGTATATTACGCTGATATGGTGAGGGCGGTACATAACCGCCTGGTAAAGGATGGCCGGAGAAAATTAGTAAAAATTTGGGGGCCGGAGGGTTCGAATCCATCTTGGCTGTCATTTATGGCCAACCGGATTGACGATTGTCTGGATGCCTATACATATCACAACTATAACGCAAGGGCTGAGGATTTGTTGCTAAACAGATTCCCATCGACTCTGGATATGATTCCACAGAATAAACCTCTTTATCTTACAGAATACGGAATGAGCACAGATTCTGCAAATCCCAGTGCGACTTTAAACTCATACCAGGGAGGGCATGGAGGCTATTTAATCAACGGTGCAAATTCAGGCATCGGATGCTTCCTGTTCTGGGTGCTGTCCGGCACTTGGTTTGATACGGATGGAGGCTGGGTGCTGGGTGGAATCAACTCATCTATGTGGGAAATTCCAACCAGAGCGATTAATCCGAACCAAGTTTATTATCCGCTGAGTCTAATGTCACGGTATATCCCCGGTCATTCCCAGGTTCTTACCACAACGGTGAATTCTGATGATATACGCGCTGCAACTTTTAAAAAGGGTAATGACTATACCATTGTGGTGGAATGTGATAGCACCGTAGATAAAAATATTACCGTGGATTTTGGAAGCATAAATGTGGATAAAAAGTTTTATAAGCATGTGTACATTGTTAACGAGACAGTGCCGGATGGAAATGCAATCATACCGCTGGTATCGGGGACCTTTAACGGCGGCAGAAGCTTCAAGGACAACGGTGTGGGCTCAAAGCATATAATGATCGTTTACACCACTCTGACTACCTTAACCCAGGTGCAAATGGACTCTGTAAAAACACAGACATCCAGAACTCAGCCGATTCAGCTGGGTGCGACCGTGCTGGACAATACCGGCGGCGTGACATGGAGTATGGCCTATGGAAAGGGATCCGTAAGCGCATCAGGTCTTTACACACCGGCAGCGGATGCGAAAGCAGGGGATATGGTTGCGGTAAAAGCCGCTTCAGTGAAAGATCCCTCGGCATACGGTATCACATTGATTACTTTGCAATAATATTAATGCAATAACGGTTCGGGAATCAAACGGGGTGAATATGAATTGAAATGCAATGAATATCCAAAAAAAATATGGATCTTCTTACTGGGATTAGTTCTGGCTGTGCAGGCCTTTACCGTCCCGATGATTCCTGCACAATGCGCTGCCTTAACGACGGGGGATGATCCTCAAATACAGCCAGATGAAACAAACCCCACGTCCTACTTTTACTACAGCCGTAAGCATGAAGGGGAACAAAAGACGCAAAAACAAATATCTCTTCGCGGCATGCAGTACCGGGCGGCGGAAGATAATCACATGGCGCCGTTTACCATGGAAGGGGAGCAGGGAGTTTTGCTAGGGGAGGAGAACCTCTGGTGTGAATGGGCATTCGATATTCCCGAAACCGGGATGTATGCCCTGACGGCAGAATATTATCCATTGAAAGGTACCGGCCGGGATATTATTATTTCAGTTTTGATAGACGGATCATATCCTTTTGACGAGGCTGCGGGATGCTACTTGAATAGGATTTGGACTGACAAAAAATCTGAATCCGGTAATCAGTTGCGGCAAGATGATTTAGGAAATGATCTGCGTCCTGCTCAGGTGGAAAGTCCTCGATTTATAAGTAAAGCACTCACGGATATACAAGGTCTTTATGTGGATCCCTACGCCTTTTATTTATCAAAAGGAAAGCATGTTATCCGCATTGGGATAAAAAGAGAGGCGCTATGCCTTAAATCTTTGACCTTGGGTAATGAGGAAGAGCCGATATCTTACAATGAATACCGGGTACAGCATTTCGGCAGCAGCCATGACGGGGAACCGGAAATTTTGCAGGCGGAGCGCGCTTGGGAAAAGAACTCCTCATTTCTTTACCCTATGCACGATAGAACAGACGCTGCAACGCAGCCTAATGATCCGAATCTGGTTCGCCTAAATACCATTGGGCAATCTAATTGGGGAACCCCCGGTACTTGGATCAGTTGGCGCGTAGGGGTGAAGCGGCCAGGGCTTTATAAGCTGGCTTTCCGGTGCAGGCAAAGTTTTAATGAGGGTCTTAATTCTTACCGAACTATTAAAATCAACGGAGAAGTCCCCTTTAGGGAAGCAAAGGAAATTGCTTTTGATTACCGTGATGATTGGTATATTAAGGTGCCGGGAGACCGCGAGCCCTTTTTGTTTTATCTGCAAGAGGGGGATGTGATCACCCTTGAGGCTACATCCGGCAAAATGGCGCAGCCCCTGCGGGAAATCCGCCAACAGCTTTTGAATCTGAATGCCATCTACCGAAAAATCATCGTAATTACAGGTAGCACCCCGGATATCTATCGGGATTATGCTCTGGAAAATCAGATTCCAGATTTGGTAAGTGGATTGAAAGCATCGGGGGATGCCCTGCAGTCCACTGCAAGTGCCATTAAACAAATTATTGGAAAAAATGGCTCGCTGGCTTCTAAGCTTGAGGAAACCCGGAAAATTGTGATAGAGCTTGCCGATGAGCCATACATGATCCCGGAGAGACTGTCCCGTTTCAAGGGAAGCATTGAGGATATGGGGGCTTTGATGACGGCGCTGGGGCAGCAGCCATTAGAATTGGATTACATAACGTTTTTATCAGCAGAGGCGCCGTTGCCCAGGGCGAAAGCTGAGTGGCAAAAAAGTCTATCCTTTTGGTTCAATCAGCTAATTGGATCATTTTTTCAGGATTACCGCGGGTTGGGAAAGATGTCTGGGGGCAATGAGAGCATCTCGGTTTGGGTTTCTACAGGCAGGGATCAGGCGCAGGTCGTTTCCCAACTAATCAATAACAAATTTACTCCAATAAGTGGCACAGGTGTGCGGCTTAGCCTGGTGGATACGGGCGCAACCTTAATTCAGGCTACCTTGGCAGGTAAAGGTCCTGATGCTGCGCTAATGATTCAGCAGGACATTCCCGTCAATTTGGCGATGCGAGGTGCCTTATCCGATTTTTCCCGTCCCGAGTACGGAATCGACGATATCCATGAGCGCTACCACCCCTCCGCATGGATTCCCTATCGCTACAACAAAGGCATATATGCGCTTCCTGAGTCCCAGAGCTTTGATGTGATTTTTTACCGGACGGATGTCTTTCAAGAGCTGGGTCTTCGAATTCCGGAAACTTGGGATGAGTTTTATTTGATGCTGAAAATATTACAGTCAAAAAATCTGCAGGCAGGTATTCCTGAAATTGATACGGTGAATATGGGTGTCTCGCAGGGGATTGCCACCTTTGACAAATTTCTTTTTCAGAACGGCGGAGCATATTATACCGATGAATTGAAGAAAACGCTATTTGACGAGAATATATCCTTGACGGCTTTCGAAAAGTGGGTAGAGCTATATACCGAATACGGGTTAGACAGAAGCTTTGATTTTTTTAACCGCTTTAGAAGCGGTGAAATGCCCTTTGCGATTCAAAATATTTCTGTATATAACCAGCTTATGCAGGCGGCTCCTGAAATCCGGGGGTTATGGGCATTTGCACCTGTTCCTGGTACGAGACGGAGAGATGGAACAATAGACCGCTCTGAAACCGCGAAAGGACATGGATGCGTGATGCTGAAAGCCGCCGAAAAACGAGGGACAGACCGGGAGACGCTGGAGTTTCTGAGATGGTGGGTGAGTGATGAAATCCAGCTCCAGTTTGCGAATGAGATGGAAGCGGCGTTGGGTGTTGCAGCCCGGTATTATC
>DHOG01000155.1:12205-18272 GCA_002410715.1 Ruminococcaceae bacterium UBA5396
GGGTGTTGCAGCCCGGTATTATCCTGCCGCGATAAGATCTTTTGAACAGATAGGATGGAGCGAAGATGAATTGTCCATACTTCAGGAACAGCAAAAATGGTTAATTAACGTTCCACAGATCCCAGGCAATTACGTTTTATCGCGGTCTCTCACAAGTGCATTCCGTGCTTCAGTTAGTCGGATAAATTCGCCCCGTCGCGCCCTAACCATTTACAACAAAGAAATTAATGCGGAAATTACTCGGAAGCGCAAGGAATTCAAACTGGACTAAATCTCGTACCCGGTATGCGTGAAAGGATGATTGTCATGCTTAAAGCGCCTGCAGAGGCGGCAGGTCTGAGAAAGCGCAAGCTTAAAAAGGATATTCCATATTACTTAATGCTGCTGCCGTTTCTACTGGTATTTGCCCTGTTTATGTTGATTCCGGTGCTGTCTGCCGTGGCTATGAGTTTCACCGACTTTAACATGGTTCAGTTACCGTCATTTGTAGGCCTCGACAACTACATCCGTATTTTTGCGGAGGATGAGATTTTTAATCTGGCGCTAAAGAACACGTTGTTATTTGCCATCATTACCGGTCCCATAGGGTATATTCTGAGTTTTTTAGTAGCATGGTTAATCAATGAATTCGGTAAGGGAATTCGCAGTGTCATCACCCTGATCGTATATGCACCTACGCTGGCGGGTAATGTCTATTTTATCTGGACATATATCTTTTCTCCCGATAGTAGGGGGTTTCTTAACCACCTTCTGGTTCAGCTTGGCATCGTTTCGGATCCCATTATGTGGCTGACAGATGCTAAGTTAAGCTTTTGGGTAGTCGTTCTGGTAATTGTCTGGCTAAGTTTCGGGGCAGGATTTTTATCTTTTATTGCCGGCTTGCAGGCATTGGACAGAACGTATTATGAAGCTGCCGCCATGGATGGTTTGAAGAACCGTTGGCAGGAGCTGTATTACGTAACATTTCCTCAAATGGGTCCGCAGCTTTTGTTCGGTGCAATTATGTCAATTTCCGGTGCGTTTGCTGTGGGATATCAGAATATGGCTCTGACTGGTTTTCCCAGCACCGATTATGCGACCCACACACTGGTTCTGCATATTATGGATTTCGGCAGCATCCGATATGAAATGGGCTATGCCTCTGCTCTGGCGGTGGTATTGTTTGCAATAATGCTTGCGGCATGGGCGGTCATAGACAAGGTATTAAAGAAATTCAATTGACGCGAGCGAAGTGAGGAAGAACAGGAGAACGTAGTTATGGAGCGTATTCTTCATCTAATACAGCCAAAATTCACGCGCAAATCTAAGGACAGCAAGGTTCAGCTGTCCAGGTCCCGTGCGGGGACAATAGGAATATTCCTGTTCCTACTGCTAATCTGTGCATTTATGCTTTTGCCCATTGCATACGCAGTGATTCAGGCGTTTAAACCTATTGAAGAAATATTTGCATTCCCCCCGCGCTTTTTTGTCAGGAATCCCACACTCAGTAATTTTAAGCAGGTGTTTTTTCTGGCAGGGAATTTGTGGGTGCCTTTTTCCCGATATCTTTTCAACAGTCTGTTTGTGTCTGTTTGCGGTACTCTTTTGTATCTGATTATTGCTTCGTTGGCAGCCTTTCCTCTGGCAAAAGGCAATGTTAGAGGCGGAAACCTCATAACCGGTCTTATCATACTGACGCTGCTTTTTCGGCCCGAGGTGACGGCTATTCCATCTTATATGGTGATCTCCTCCCTCAAGATGGTCGATACCTATTGGGCAATGATTATGCCAGCTATGGCAAGCAGCATGGGCGTATTTCTTATGAAACAATTTATGCTTGTTGCTATACCGGATTCAACCCTTGAAGCTGCTCGGATTGATGGTGCAGGGGAGTGGACAGCTTTTTTCCGAATCGCCCTGCCGAGTGTGAAGCCGGCGCTGGCAACCTTACTAATCTTCACCTTTCAAGGGCTATGGAATAACAACGGTGCGCAACAGTATATTTACAGTGAAGATTTAAAACAATTGCCGTCGGTGTTATCCTCCATTTCGGCTGCCGGGATTTTTCGCGCGGGGGTTGGAAGCGCCGTCAGCGTTTTGCTTATGCTCCCTCCGATTCTCATTTTTATTTTTTCTCAGCGCTCCATCATGGAAACCATGACACATTCAGGATTAAAATAGGGTGGAGGCGAAGATCAGATGAATCATATACGAAAAAGAATGATTGGATGCACCATGCTTATTGCGTTGATCCTGAGCGGTTCGGTGCGGGTTTTGGCGAGGCCTGTGGAATATGCTCCTTATATGGGCTATGAGTATAATAATTATGAGGAGTCGAGAGCGGCACCTGTTGGATATGTTCCAAATGGTATTATTAATTCTAAAAGCCTGGGGCTGGAAGAACCCATGAACGATCCCAGTGATTTTGTTTATGACGGTACAGATAATTTTTATATTCTGGACAGCGGCAATGGACGTATTCTGGCTCTGAATTCGAGCCTGACACTACGAAAAATCCTTGGACCGTTTGCTTTTCAGGACGGAAGCATAGTGGATTTCAAGGGAGCACAGGGGCTTGCGGTAGACAAGGCGGGGCGGTATTACATAGCAGACACAGAAAACAATCGTGTATTGATAATATCTCCAAAGGGAATGGTTGAACGAATTATAGAGCGGCCGGATGAGGCGCTGGTAAATACGGATGCACCATTTAAGGCTACAAAGGTGCAGGTAGACGCCCAAGGTCAGATACTTGTAATTGCAGAAAGTATAAATCTGGGTATCATGGTTTTTTCACCAGAGGGTGAGTTTGTCACTTTTTTTGGTAGTAACACCATAAAGGTGACAGCGGAAGTTATCAAAAATTTTGTAATCAAAAAATTTTTGACCAAAGAACAGCGTAAGGCGATCCGCGAAGTGACGCCTGTTAATTATTTGAATATGACTCTCGACTCGAAAGGGTTTATATATACAGTTTCAGCCGATAAAAACGGTATAGCGGAATCCAATATGTTGCGGCGGATGAATTATAAGGGCAGCAATGTCTTAATTGGTGAGAAAGACCTTCTGTTCGGCGATCTTGAATGGAATAGGAACTATTTTTCCAACGCCAGAGATGTGAATTTCTGCGACGTTTCCGTTGAAAGTGAAGGGTTTATCTATCTGCTGGACAAAGGAAAGGGAAAAGTGCTGCAGTATACAAAGGATGGCCAGATGATGACTGCAATGGGCGCTTACGGCAATCAATCAGGGACCTTTGGAGCACCCAAGGCGGTTGAAGCTGTAAACGGAACCGTCTATGTGCTGGATGGCGGGAAAAACTGTATACATCACTTTATACCAACCCGCTATGCCATAGATTTGCGTAAGGCGTTTCTTTTGACTGGTATTGAGGACGCATCCGCCTCAAGATCTGCATGGGAAGCCGTTTTACGGCAGAACTCTAACAGCCGGTATCCTTATTACGGAATCGGAATGGCTTATGACAGTGAAGGTCGTTATCAAGAAGCGATGGAACAATTTCGCATAGGTAATTATAATTCCGAATATTCAAAAGCCTTTCGAGAATACCGCAAAGAATTTATTAATAGAAATCTCGTAGCTATTGCAGCGGTGGGCGTGCTTATTATCGGACTTTTGGTGTGGCTGGCACGCATACTAAAAAAACGTTTTTCGATCGTGGAAGGGTCGGCGTTTTCTTTGATCGAAACGAAATACGCTTTCCCTGTCTATACAGCTGTTCACCCGATTGAGGGATTCGATCAGTTTAAAACGCGGAAATTACAATCCTATCGGTTATCAATTTTGTTGGTTTTTCTTTGGCTGGCACTTGAAACGGCGCTGTATTTTTTTACAGGAGTTCCATTTAATAAGAACAGAATAACAGATTATAGTGCAGGCGTTATGTTACTGAAAACAGTTATTATATTTTGCCTTTTTATCGTCTCTAACTGGTCGGTTTGCACGTTGCTGAGCGGAAAAGGCTCCTTCAAGGAAATCGTGTCGGTGACTGCGTATGCACTCCTTCCCCTTCTGGCAAGCATTCTTCTCAAATTGATTCTGTCGAATCTTTTGATACAGGAAGAAGCAGCGTTTCTTGGGGTTATTATGACGTTGGGGTACCTGTGGACTTTTATAATTTTGTTTTGCGGAATGTATAGCATACATCAATATTCATTTTCCCAAACACTTGGGGCTTTGTTGTTGACGATTTTCGGAATGGCGGTGCTCGCCTTTTTGATAATGCTATTCTTAACCCTAATGCAACAGGTTGTTAATTTTGTTTCATCTATTTTTTCTGAAATATCACTGCGCTATTCGTGATGTAAAACTTGTCGGTGTTTTTGCGAGGACCGCTAAGCGGGAAAGGAACGGTGTTTCTATTGAATAAAACGAATCATTTAAAACAAATATTGGCGCTTTTCCTGCTGATTTGCGTATCTGCTTGTCTTAATTCAGCAGTAGCAGTGGACAACAGGGATAGCGATTCCGATGCCGGTGCGTTCCCGCAGCAGTTGGGCATAGACGAATGGGTCGACGAAACATTTTTGATACGTTATGAAGAAGTTGTACAGAATGAGATCAACATTCTGTATGCTGATATGAAAAATGGAATTTTTGCTGTCAAAAATAAAGCAAGCGGTAAAATATGGTACAGTACACCCAATGACTCCCAACTAGATGAATGGTCTAAAGGGCCCCGAAAAATGCTTATGCGTTCCCAATTGGCGGTGCAGTATATCTACCGGGGTGATCAACTTAGCATGTCTCAGCCGGAAGAGGCAAACTCCCAGGCGGGGTGTGTCAGCAATGATACAGTAAATGTAAAGAAGCTGAAAAACGGAATTCGGGTCGTATATGATTTTACCGAACTGGACATCATCATTCCGGTGGAATATACGCTGGAAAAGGATTATTTAAATGCATCGGTTATGGTGAGTGAGATTCAAGAAAAAGGTGATTGCCTCGTCACTTCAATTCAGCTTTTGCCCAGCTTTGGCGCAGGAAATTGGGAGGATGAAGGTTATTTACTTATACCCGACGGCTGTGGTGCGTTGGTTCGTTATAACAGCGGAAAGAATGTCGGTACATATGATAAACCGGTCTACGGTGATGAGCTTTCCACAGTAGAAGAATACAAAGAAAGAAGATGGGAATCGGTAAGGCTGCCCGTTTTTGGCGCAGTTAACAATGGAAACGGATTTTTAGGTATTATTACACAAGGAGAGGCAGAAGCCTCAATCGTCGGAGTTAACGGACATGAAGAATCGGGATACAATGCGGTCAGTAGCCGTTTTACCTACCGATCATTGTCTAAAATGATACTGTTTTCACAAAACTGGGATAACCGGCAGCCGCTTTATCGCAGCTCAGATATTTATTTGAAGTCGCAGACATATCAAGTTCGTTATTATTTTCTGAATGCCAAAAATAGCTCATACACCGGTATGGCTACTCGCTACCGAAAGTATTTGACTGAGGAAAAGGGGCTGAGGAAACAAAATAAAACCCCTGCAATAAATCTTGACCTATATGGCAGCGTTGAAAAGCCAACTTCCTTTTTCGGGATAAAGTACATGAAAAAACTTTCCCTGACCACCTACCAGCAAGCCGAGGAAATCATAGAAAAGCTGCGCTCCGCAGGAATGTCTTCCATTCATATCCGCTATTTGGGGTGGCAAAATGCAGGCGCACTAAATGCCCGCCTTCCTCGGAAGGCGTCTCCAATGTCCATTTTGGGAGGAAAAACGAAATGGAAGGCTCTTCTGAATTTTGCGGTGAAAAACGAAGTAGAACTATACCCGGATACAGATTTGATTCTCCACCGTGAGGGGGCGTCCAAAGATGCAGTTAAAACAGCGTTTGGTAAAACGGTGTATCAACAGGATTATCTGCGTTCCGTAGGAGCTGTGAAGCTTGGCGTGGAGGGCTTGCGTCTGGCAACTCCGGCTGCGGCAGAATCCGTAGCAGACAAATATCTGCGTTCTTTTCAGAAGATGCATTGCCCGACAATCTCGTTATCCACTATAGGCGACCGGCTTTACTCAAGTTTAAGTTCACGTTCCTGGATTTTTCAATGTTTTACTCA
>DHOG01000155.1:18429-34561 GCA_002410715.1 Ruminococcaceae bacterium UBA5396
CACCAGAGAGGATATGCAGCAATCCGTTCTGAGAATTCTGGATACATATAAAGCTGCGGGGCTTGAAATCATGTTGGAGCAGGCAAACGCATATGCGGTTCCATATGCATCTAAAATTATCAACGCCCCTTCCTCTTGCAGTGGATACGATATGTTCGACGAGGAAATACCATTTTATCAAATCGTATTTCACGGAATCGTCCCTATGACCTCTGCCCCCATGCTCCAGTCGGACTCTCGAGTAAACTTTCTGAAAACTGTAGAAACGGGGAGCGAGCTGCTGTATGCAGGCATTCATAACCATTCTAGTGTTTTAACGGATACGCGTTTTGATCATCTGTATAGTACAACCGTATCCTTTTGGCTGGAGGATGCTGAGGAACAATATATTCAGTACCATCCTATATTGGAAAAAATCTACGGCATGCAAATTGTTGCTCATGAGACATTAAGAGATTATGTGACACAGACTACATTTGAGGGCGGAATCCGTGTCTATGTAAATTATGGTGATCAGGCGGTCACTGTCAACAAAATGACTGTACCACCAATGGGATTTGCCATAGCGGAGGGGGAGTAGCGTTTTGGAAAAGAGAAAACTTAGAATGAATCTAACGACCAGAAATAGCTGGAACGGTTTCTTTTTTGTGCTACCCTTCTATATTGGATTCATGTTGTTTTTTCTGCACCCGTTGATTCAATCTCTGCTTTTTGCATTCCACTCAGTTAAAATTGATGTAAAAGAATATACCATGTCCTTCATGGGCTTGAAAAATTTTAATTACATTTTCGCACAGGATGCAGACTATAAAATAAATTTGATTTTCGGCAGCTTGGACCTGTTTTGGAAGGTACCGGTTATTGTAATTTCGAGTTTGTTTTTTGCTATGATTTTGAACCAGAAGTTTTTTGGGCGGGGTTTTATACGGGCGGTCTTCTTTCTTCCGGTCATTATCGCTACCGGTGTCGCCATGGACGTTGTGCAGGGAGATATGATTGCCAGCAGTATATTTACGGGCAATGTGGTTTCCGGGGGCGAAATTTCTCACAGCTCGGCATTGCGCAGTCTGTTGCTGGAGGCTGGAATGTCTGAGGCAGTCACCAGAAGCATAACGGCAGTATTTGACAATATGTTCAGTCTAATGTGGAAAACAGGAATACAGATGATTGTGTTTTTGGCAGGCCTGCAAAGTATTTCTCCTTCACTATATGAGGCTTCAGCAATCGAGGGAGCGACCGCATGGGAAAATTTTTGGAAAATTACCCTGCCCATGCTGTTGCCGATTACGATGGTTAATGTCATATATACGATTATAGATTTGTTCACGGATTCAAAAAATGCCATCATGCTGCAAGTGCTGAGTAATATCAATACTCTGCGGTTGGGTTGGGCGTCCGCAATGGCATGGGCATATTTTTTCGTTATTGCTCTTGTTTTGGCAATTGTTTTCATAGTGTTTTCCCGATTGTCCCGAAACCATAGTTAGGAGGCGTGCACATGTTTAACACGCTCGCGGAATATTTAACGCTGAAACACCATAGAAGCCCTCAGATATTTAAATATAAAGTATCAGGCTTCGTGGTAAAGACCTTCCGCCTGCTGTTTATCATTGGTCTTAGTTATTTATTCTTGTTTCCTGTCTTTTATATGTTATCGGCATCACTTCAGGATCCTGCTATGGCTCATGATCCCAGCGTTATTTGGATTCCGAAGCAGATTTCTCTGGCAAGCTTTAACGGTGCCATAAAAGCTCTAAACTATTGGGAATCTGCGATTCTGACCTTTATCATCGCCGCTGGTAGCACAGTGGCGTCGGTAGTATCGTGTTCTGTGGTGGGCTACGGCTTTGCGCGTTTCCGCTTTTTCTCTAGCAGAATCGGTTTTATGCTGGTTGTACTCACAATCATTGTTCCGCCCCAGACCATCGCTATATCCTCTTATCTGAATTTCCGTTTCTTTGATTTTGGCGGTATTTTAAAGCTATTCTCGCCATTGACAGGAATCACGGAATGGAATCTGCTGAATACGCCATGGGTATTTATCATACCATCGTTGTTCGCTGCCGGCCTGCGCTCGGGACTTTTCATCCTCATATTCCGGCAGTTTTTTAAGGGGATGCCACGGGATTTGGAGGAAGCTGCAAAGATTGATGGCTGCGGTGCTCTCAAGACATTTATAAGAGTAATGATTCCGTTGTCTATACCCGCATATATAACCGTGCTTCTTTTTTCATTTATCTGGCATTGGAATGATCTGTACAGTAGCTCCATGTTTTTCACTCTGGAGATCCGTCCGCTATCCGTTATGCTAAACGGGCTGCTTTCATCACTTAAGGATTCCGGTGTCATAGATTCAGCAATGACGACTTTCGAAATGAGATCGTATATGCAGGCTGGCGCTTTTCTTACCATCTTGCCGCCTCTTATTATATATATTTTTACGCAGAGATATTTTACAGAAAGCATCGAACGCACGGGAATCGTTGGATAATGTTATACCCAGAAACGGGATTTTGAGGAGGCATAATAATGATTTTAAAAACATTCTTGGTTAAAAAAGGTATTGCCTGCGTTTTAGTTCTGACCGTATTTTTCACCCTGTTTTTTGCTGCATCGGATTTCAAGCTGTTCGCTGATCTAGGCTATACTGTTAACAAAAATATTACCAAGGAGTATTTAAAGGATCTAGACGCAGTAAACCTATTGAAAACGAATACGCCTGTGGTCTATAACAGTGTGGGAAATCAGGTTTCTATGCCGGACGGATCAAACAACAGTTTTTCATATCTCACAGACGGACTGACCTTTGCCGGCAAGCATATTGATATCTGGTCCAACACCGTCGGTCTCACAATTGCTTTTGACATGAAAGTCCGTACTGAATTTGACAAAATGTGGGTACTGGGTTATTCGGTGTCCAGTTTACCCCAGCTTTTCATCGGTGAATATAACCTCTATGTATCGGATTCCCTTGAAACGCTTTTTTCCGATGAGAAAAAGATAGCGGAGTACAAGTATCAGTCTGGTTCTCCTACTCAGGAGGCCGGACAGGAGTTTGTTTTTTCCGCAAAGCCCCAAGGCCGATATTGCGGTATGAAAATTATTAATCCCACCCGCGATGATTCCGATAAGA
The DNA here is from genome assembly GCA_002410715.1 of Ruminococcaceae bacterium UBA5396. Lineage (GTDB taxonomy): Bacteria > Bacillota > Clostridia > Oscillospirales > Acutalibacteraceae > Avimonas. Next base: position 21,563 of record DHOG01000155.1, read on the forward strand.
TCATCCGATTGGATGAATTGGGAGTATCGGGCCGCTCTTTGGAAGATAAGCCTTTTGGGGTGAGTGCCGTGACCCAAGGCATCGGAAAAGAATATCTGGATAATATGACCTCGCCAAATTGCCTGCAGGGACTCGACCCCACTGTGCAGGGGTACAACAGCTCGTATACATACACACATGATACCGAAAAAGATCTGAAATCCTGGGGCGATGGGAATCTTTTTGACGGTAAGCATATTGACCTGAACTGCAGCACCAGTGAACTGCGAGACGCATATATTTTCTATGATTTGGGCTGCAGAGTGAACATTGAAAACCTGTTTGTCTCCAATATGTATTCCAGTCAAAATGATTACGGTCTTGCGGAATATGCCTGGTATGTATCGGATACGTCTGAGGACCTCTTTAACTGGAGAAATGAGGTTTATCGGTATAAAAACACCGACCACTGGAGCGACCAGAGCTATGATGGCGCAGCCCAGGATGTGAAGGTCATATCTGGTCAATTAATCGGACGATATGCGGGCATTCGTGTCATCAAGCCAAACAATACGGACCAAACCATCCGTATAGAATCGATTGGCGTTTTTGGAAAAGAGCATGTGGATTATCAGACGATTACGCAGGGAATAGACACTGCTTATATCCAAAGTATGGGCGAAAACCTGCTTGCAAAGCGGCTGCCTCAGGCGGCGGACGCCGACGAAAAGAGTCTTGTCCCTGTCGGTGAGGGGGGACTATCTTCCTTAACAAACGGAAAAGTATATGGTTCTAAGCTTAGTTTCAGCGGAAAAACCGCCGGAATGAGCCTGATGGTCGACTCCGGAAAAAATATGACTGTGGATAAAATCCTTGTGGTAAGCGGGCAGCTGGAAAACCTGAACCAAGCTCCTGCCGAATACAGGGTATTCATATCACACAAAAAGGATGAGCTCTTTTTAAATGAAAATCGTCGTGTGGCATATAAAGCCGCGGCAGTTCCAAATGCTTCGGGCGGGTGCGCACAGGTGTTTATATTGGAAAACAGCGCAAAGGGCAGATATGTGGGCATAAAAATTATTACCCCCAACAATATGGGTGGAAGTGACACTACAGTTATTCTTGATGAAATCGGCGTATTCGGTCAGTATACTGAACTGCCTAAATACTATGTGGAGACTGAGGATCTTACACCGGAATATATCAAGGAGGTAGATAAGGGCAATCTGCTCAAGGGGCTGAAGCCGGTCGTCAGACGCCCCGACGGTACCCCGATCACGGATCTGGAAACGTCAAAGTGGACCGATGGTATTGCGTTCGAGCCGCTAACGAATCAATCTCATGTAGATATTTACGGCAAAACGGAGGGCTTGACAATTACATATGCTCTTCCGGAACGAGTATCAGTTTCCGGCATTGTAATTGCAAACCATGCTGCAGACTTCGGGAATTATGCGATTGGAGTGTATGAGCTGTATATATCCAAATATATCGACACACTTTATAATCCGCAGAACATGATTGCCGAATTCGACAACCGAGGAAGGTGGAGCCCTCCCTACACCGCATCCTCTCAGGAGTTTGTTTTTGAAGAGGAACCAGCGGGATACTTTTTTGGTATACGTGTCCTTGTGCCAAATGAAACCGATGAAGCCGTACGCTTGGATGAAATCGTTCTTCTCGGCGAGGAATCGCCTTATGTGGCGTCGCCGGTAAACCTGCTGGAGGATATGCCTGTAAAAGCGTATCTGACCGACAAAGCCGCGAATAGCACCCTGCTTTTGCATACCGATTTTACACACAAAATGCAGCAGGAAATTCTTGATGAAGATAATAAAACTGAGATGTCATTCAAAACCAACGGTAAAACGCTGGATTTCGTAATTGATTTATGCCGGAAGATGGATCTGGATTCCTTCCACATAACTGTACCGAGCAGCCAGAATTCGCCTATCCCCCAATATACCATTTACCTATCCGATTATGAGGAGGACATTTGGGAGGAAAGAACCAAATTTGCTGTTGTGACAGACACCTCTGAACCGATTAAAAAAGGCGGAAAGGGAAGATTTGTCCGTTTCTCCATTCCAAATCCAGCAGGAAAACAATCCATTAAGATTTTGAGCCTCAGTGCTATAGGAATGGATGACCAGCGACTTGAAAAAGTGAATCAGCTATATAATATAAAAAATGAGAATATTCTGTTCTTCCGGGAAAACACAGAAACATATGAATTGGAAGAAGATTTCGATGTTACAGAAGTTGAAGCGCTGGTTGACAATAATCCCGCAAGTTTTATGGATTATTGGGGTGCTGAATACGGTAAAGAATCATTAAACATAGTGTTTAATCTGGGAGGAATGAAAAGTCTGGACGAAATCACCATGTTGACGCCGGTGAATGACCCCGACAATTTGGTTCAACCGAAAAAGCTTCATATATATATTGAAGATACGCTCAATGAACTTTTCGGCAAAAAAGCAAAGCCAGTAGCGGAATATAAATTTAAAAGCCAGGACAGCGGGATGATTTCAATCCGAATTCCTCATAAGCAGGGACGTTATCTCCGCATCGCCGTGGTTGAAGGAGTGGAGAAAATTGTATCGGGCAATTCTATGATGGTAGTATTCCGTGAAATTCAGGCTATGGGTATATCAATCATTAATGTGCCGGACCCGAACTCCGGGCCGGGGGTTGCGAAAACCTTTACAAATGTAAAAGAGGGCGTCAAGGTAGAAATATTGGGACTGGATGATAACGACAGTGTCTCATATGCGCGAACCATGAAAGTAGAGCGTAAGGCACCCACCAAGGCTCAGATTGAACAGCTCATGGCAAACTGGATCATACCTTATAAGTGGATGTATGAGATTTCATTTTACGGAAACAAGGGGCAGAAAATCACAGATTTCGGGGAGCGGGAAATTCGGATGACCTTCAAGATTCCAAAGCCGCTTCTGGAACTGACATCCTATCTTGCATGTGACTCAGAGGATGGAATGATGGTGCTTGGCGCCGACTACACGGAAAATGAGCTTGTATATACACTGAATCCCGAAAACCCAAACTGGAATTTTGCCATTGCAACCGGAATAGATGAAGATGTCGATTGGCGAGTACCAGACGCACCAGAAGTACCGGGAGCACCGAACAAACCCGGGAATCACGATAGCCCGACTACGGGCGATATAGAGCGTAAAGACATTGGCATTTTCCTGATCTTGTCATTATTGGCCGTAGAAACATGCCTTATTATAAAAATAAGAAAGCGAGGTATGCAATTATGAGTAAGAAAATCTTATCTTTTGCATTAGTGTTTGTGATGGTTTTCGTGTATGCCGGGTGCGGTAAAAAGGAACCGATATCAAACACGGGTCAGCCGTCAGTTTCTACCTCATCAGTGGGAGAAGAAACCAAAGTAGAGAATTCATCAACGATATTGGAACAAACCTCTTCTGCGACATCGGTACAAACAAGTCAAACAAGCGGGACGGTAAATTCCACTACCCAGAGCCATAGCCCTGTTCAAACCACCAAGGTTAAAGTAGATAAAGGCACCAAGGGTATGGAAGTGGGCCTTAATTTCGGAGGAAAAAAATTTACGATGGCTATATTTGCCACCGAGCGCTATACAAGTTCTGCCTTTACCAGAGTCGTTAAAGCGTTTCAGACAAAATTTAAATGCTCAATTTCGATAGAAAAAATCTCATTTGAGGGTTATAGTAAGCAAATAGCAGCAAAAAAATTATCAGGTAAACCGTTTGATATAACTTTCATGCATGGTTCCTTCTTCCCGGGAAACGTAATTGCAAATCTGCATGAACCACTCAACGGTTATATTACAACTGCGGACCTATTTGATCCGAAGAACCCTGCCGCAGGTGGTATAGATTATGAAAAATCTTCTGAGTTCACATGGAAAGGGAAAATTTACGGATACACCGGATATTACGGAGTTAACCCGTATTTGATGTTTTACAACAAGAAGATGTTCCGAGATGCCGGCATTACTGACCCCCGCACCCTGTACGAGCGGGGGCAATGGACCTGGGCAAAGCTCAAGGAAATTGGCAAAGAGGTCACAGATATAGAAAAAAACAAGTTTCTTGGCGGTTATGAATTTGCGAACAAGGCATTTACTTTCGGGAACAGCGGCAATCCGGTTATCATGAAAAGTGGTGTACCAAAGGAAAACCTTTCCGACCCTAAAATTTTTACTGCACTTAAATTCCTGCAGGAAATCGGTTCCGGTGCCAACCGCATTCTAACGGATAAGTCGGATATGCACAAAACGACGCCGTTCATCAACGGCATCACATATATGTTTGTTGAGGAATCTGACCGGTATGCTAGATTCTGCAGGGAAGTCGCGAAATCGAACGCATTTGCGAAGACTGCAAAGAATCTGGGCATTGTTCCGGTGCCTCTCGGCCCTGATAACAAGACAAAAGAATACCCTGCGGGATGGGTCGAAGTAACCTGCGCAGGAAAGGGCACGTCTGACCCACGGGTAGCCGTTGCATTCGCTAAATTCTACTCCACATTCAAGGATCCCGTAAAAGATGAATTTTCCTTTAAACCTGAAGATCAGAAATTAATAGACGATCTTTTGAGGAATATTGTCTACCCGAACTGGGGATACGCGGATTCTACGAACTCTATCACCGATTTGTTTTGGGCCATTTCCCTAAAAAGCGTTAGGGGAGATGATATTGCCAAGATGCTAGGTGACAATAAGCAGCCCATGCAAAACTGTATTAAGGCTGTACTGGACCAGCAGAAATAAACCTTAAAACTGCAAATCATTTTAAAATTTTAGGAGGGAAATATCATGAAAAAATTATCGGCGTTCCGAAGAAAAACACTGGCAGGTTTGAGCGCTCTACTTTTCATATTGGGCGGTTTATTTGGCAGTGTATGGCTTAACTCGATTGCATCCGACTCGGGAGGTTACACAGTTGAAACCAACATTACAGGCAGCGATATAGCCGATTTGCACGCCAACAACCTGATTGCCGGTAAGACTCCGTATTTTATTTCCGGTAACCATGAGGGCGGCGATGGGGAAATTTCGGAAATGACTGACGGTCTCGGGGCTCACATTGATTTTTGGGCAAGGGACAACAACAATTTAAGGTTTGTATATAAGCTTGACAGAATGGAAACAATCGGCTCACTGCTCTATGCAGGTCATAACGGGGCATCGAATGCGACGGGAAGATACGAATTCTACGTGTCTGATAGATTCAATCCCCTTGATGAGGCTTCATATTGGACGACCGACAATTTAGTTGTATCCTATGACAATACAGAATTAAAGACATATTCTCAGAAGATTAATTTCACTTCAGACAACCGCCCCTCCGGACAGTATGTAGGAATCAGAATTACCGATGTCAGTGTTGCCGCTGATGAAGATAATTCGCGGGTTGCTGAAATTGGCGTATACCCACCGACACCTGCTGCCGGCGAAATCATAGTCGATGCCGAGGCAGGAAGAGGCGGCAGCATTTCTCCAGCGGGAACGGTCATCGTGAAAACAGGGGAAACACAGAATTTTGATGTTGAGGCAGAGGAAGGCTTTGAAGTTGAGTCTGTGACAGTAAACGGAGAAGAGGTTCAGTTGACAGACGGACAATATCAGTTTACCGCCGGAGAGGAAAATGCGGTCATACGGGCTACGTTCATAAATCTGCTTGGTTATACGGTGGATGCAGGGATAAAGGATAGCGATATAAAACCCGAGTCTGCATTATACACTTCAAATCTAATTAAGGATAAGGAACCGATTTTTGTCAGTCATACTCCCGAGCAGGATATAATGCGTTTGACAGACGGCATAGGAGTAAGCAGCGAAATTCATGTGAATTTTTATGTAATTGATTCAGACAATCTCAGAATGGTGTATGAATTGGATGACATAACATCCGTTCACGAGCTGCTTTATGCAGGCTATACCAATGCGGATCATACTACTGGGAAATATGAGTTCTATGTGTTTGAACAATTTGACCCTCAGAATGAGCCCTCGCCCTGGCCTTTGGAAAATTTAGTTGCTTCTTATGACAATACTGTGACAAAAACAAATGCGCAGAAAATTACTTTTGAGGAAAATAATCGTCCGGTGGGACGATATGTCGGTGTAAGAATAACCGACGTGAGCGTATTCGAAGGGGGATGGGTCGATAACAATGCCCGCATTGCCGAAATTGGTGTTTACGGCGAGCAAATGCAAGCCTTCAGCATCACTGCTGCTGCGGGAGAGGGCGGAAGCATATCTCCGTCGGGAACAGTATTGGTTCCTGAGGGGAAAAGCAAGACGTTTACCATAACCCCTGATGATGGCTACGAGGTGGATGCAGTAGAGGTTGATGGCGAAGAGGTGCAGTTGACAGATGGCAAGTATGTTTTCAATAATGTTCAGGCAGATGCGACCATTACAGCCACATTTAAAATCACTGTGCCCTTGATCGAAGATACAGATATCACCGCGAGCAATATATCTGAAAGCCATGATGATAATCTGATCAAAGATTTGTTACCGTATTTCACCGGTGTTAACACTGGAATCGACGGTAGTCCAGCAGAGTTGACGGATGGGATAGGGGCAACAACAAACGCGCATGTCGATTTTTATACAAGCCTCTCCGATGATTTCTTCACACTTGTTTATGACCTTCGGGCGACAACAACCATTGATGCATTGTTATGTGCGGGCCCCAATATCCTGACTCATGTTTTGGGCGAATACGAATTTTACGTGTTTAATCAATTCGATAACGCCACATCCTGGACGGAAGGCAATAAGGTCTATACATACGACAATACCGAAATTAAATCAATTGCACAAAAAATAAATTTTTATAACGACGACAAGCCGGTTGGACGTTATGTCGGCATCCGCATAACTAATGCATGTATTGCAGAAAATGATAATTGTGTCCGAATTTCGGAATTGGGCGTGTACGGCTTAAGAGATAACAAAGCACCTACACCAAACGTCACGTTCCATGCTGCAACACGTACTCTGAGCGGCACAGAAAGCGGACAAAAATATCGGATAGACGGAGGTGCATGGCAGGATATCGTGACCGATTTATCAGAAATCGTAACCGGCGCTTGCACAATCGAGATTTATATGCCGGGTATTGAATCGGTAACAGAGGATTCAAATATTCAAACAATTACAGTCGGCAAGGCCACGAAGCCTACGGTTACCGGAACCAACGAAACCTTTGAAGGAAAAAACGACGGAAAAATCAGTAGTGTTGATTCAACCATGGAATATCGAAAAGACGGTGACCAATGGCAGGCTGTTTCTGGTGCAACCATAGAGAATCTCGCACCGGGAACGTATCACGTGCGGGTTAAAGCAAACGGCCAGACTTTGGAAAGCGATTACGCCGTGGTCGTAATTGTGAAGGGCGATCAGGAATATACACAGCAGTCGATTTCTGCGCCCGGTCAGGATGTTTCGGTGTCTGGTTTGCTGACCGAGGGCGCAGTACTGTCAGTAGATCCAATTGCTGCAGGTAATATTGATTATGATGCGTTGCTGTCGTTAGTCGATACTGACGCCAATACAATTATTGCGGCATTTAACGTTGCAGTGACAGAAGGCGAATATACCGGTAATCTAACACTGACGTTTACAGTGGGTGAAGAAAATAACGGAAAAACGCTTACAATTTACCACAAGAACGAAAATGGTCAAACCAAGACCTATACAGCAGAATGCACCGACGGAAAAATTACAATCATCGTTGAAGAACTATCTCCGTTTCTCCTTGCAGCGCCAAAAAACGGTGAGAACACCGGCCCCGGCGGTGACACAACCTCACCTAACAGTGAAACAACCTCGCCCGACGGAGGCGTTCCATCTGACAGTACTCCGCCAACGGGAGAACGGAACAATATGGTGCCATGGTTAATGCTGATGTTTGCTGGAATTGCAGGAGTATTCACATTTTCCCTACATTGCCAAAAAACGAAGTCCGCTAAATAACATGAAATACGTTAGTTGAGTATTTATTTGAATATCGATTAATCGCGTATCTGGAGACTTCGATACAATTCGTATCGGAGTCTCTGGATATTATACAGACTAGTTTTCAGGTGGAAATAATTTCTATAAGAGGTAAAAATGGAAAAATTGTATTTACTTTGCAATGCTCATTTGGATCCGATCTGGCAATGGCAACTTAATGAAGGAATAGCAGCGGCAATTTCCACGTTTCGTACCGCGGCAGAGTTATGTGAAGAACATGAAGAATTAGTATTTAATCATAATGAAAGCTTATTATACAAATGGGTAGAACAATATGAACCGGAATTGTTTGAACGAATACATAATCTGATTAAAAAGGGACGCTGGCATATTATTGGAGGATGGACCCTGCAGCCGGATTGTCAAATGCTCTCAGGAGAATCATTCGTACGTCAAATTTTATATGGAAAAAACTATTTTTATGAAAAGTTCGGTGTTGAGCCCAAGGTGGCTGTAAATTTTGATAGTTTTGGACATACTCGAGGCCTTGTTCAAATCTTGAAAAAATCAGGATACAAGTATTACATATTTATGCGCCCCGACCCAAGCACGGAGGGGTTCACCGATTTGCCTCAGATATTCCATTGGAAGGGATTCAATAACTCTGAAATCATAGCCTACCGTCTGAATACCGGTTATAATACAGGTTTTGGGAATGCTGCCAGGGAAATTGAACGTTATATTACGGAAAACAGGGACAAACGCATTGCTATGAGATGTTGGGGTGTTGGAGATCACGGTGGTGGTCCTTCCAATAAGGATGTAAAGGATATTAAGAAATTAACCGAACAATATAAGGATCGTGTCGAAATTATTCATTCGGACCCCGAACAATATTTCAACGAAATTGACAGCAGTCAACTGCCTGCTGTAGAGAAAGGATTAGGACCTGTTTTTCCCGGTTGTTATACGTCATTGATACGTATCAAGCAAAAGCATAGAAGTCTGGAAGGGAAACTTACTACGGCAGAAAAAATGGCTGCAGCTGCATCCCTTCTAAAGCCCGGCATCTATCCTTATAAGGAGCTGCAACAAGCGTTTGATGCGCTAATGTTGATACAGTTTCATGATGTACTGGCGGGAACCTGTACGCAACAGTCGGAGGAAGAGGGTATAAGGATTGCAGATTACGGGCTTGAACTGGCAGAGAGAATATGCACACAAGCTTTTTATACTCTTTTGTCTGGACAGCATAAGGCGGATGAAGGCTGTATACCGATCTTTATTTACAATCCACAGCCTTATGAGATAACGGACATTTTTACTTGTGAATTTATGCTGGCAGGCCAAAATTGGAGCAACAAAACAACAATTGCAGATGTTTTTTATGACGGAATACAGATACCTTCGCAAATCATAAAGGAGGACAGCAATATTTCATTGGATTGGCGAAAAAAAATTGCGTTTTGCGCTAAGCTAAAACCTATGTCAATGAACCGTTTTGACCTTAGATTAAATTTATCAGACTATATATCACAAATAAATTTGGAATACGGGGATAGATATATATTTGAAAATGAAGAGATTCGTGTTGTCTTGAATATGAAGACTGGGTTAATTGACAGTTATTTTGCAGATAATATGGAGCATCTTAAACTGGGCGGCTGTATGTTAGAGGTTTTTGAAGATGTTGCTGATTCATGGCTTATGCATACCAACAAGCTTGATACTTCCGCCGGTTGCTTTCGTTTAATGAGTCCAAACGAAGCAAGAGAATTTGCAGGGGTTGAAAACATCAATTTTAAGCCAGTCAATATTATTGAAGATGGAAATGTGTTTGTGGAGATTGAGGCACTATTTAGATACAATAATTCATTTTCCCGCATCTCTTATCGCTTTCCGAAGACTGGCAGAGAAATCGCAGTCTCAGTTACCCTGTATTTTCAAGAAAAAGATAAAATGGTAAGGCTTGTTATACCCACAAATATGGAAGACGCTGATTTTTTTGGACAGACTGCTTTTGGAATCGAAAAGCTGGATAGCACTGGGGTAGAGAGTGTTAGTCATCGCTGGCTCTGTGCCAGCAATCAAAATCATTCTTTGGTTTTGATAAACAATGGTGTATATGGAAGTTCCAATAAAGAAGGCGTAATTCGGCAGAGCCTGCTTCGTTCATCGGGTTATTGTGTTCATCCGATTGAAAACCGGTCTCTTTTTAGACAGGACAGATTTTTAGCAAGAGCAGATCAAGGAGAACGGTCCTATCAATTTTGGTTATGCAGTCAACCTGAAAGTAAATGGATTGCCTACGCCGAAAGGGCATCACAAATAAAGAATGAGCCTCCATATATTGTTTCAGCATTTCCATCCGGAAGGGGTAGGGTTTATAATAAACTGATGGAAATTACTGAGACAGTTCGTCTGGATTGTTTTAAACGAGCCAAGAAAGGTGAGGGGTTTATTGTCCATTTGTTCAATCCTTTGTCTATAACCCAAACAGCTACTTTAAGATGTCCTATTCTTGATATTCACCATATCTTTGACATGGAACCATATGAAGTTAAATGCTTTTTGCTATCATCAAAAGTAATACATGAAGTTGATTTTTTGGAAAACCCGAGTGTATAATTTCTTAGCTAAGGGGCTGACGCATAAGCCAGCCTAGAAAAACAAATAATCAAAACCACCCATTCACTGTGTGTACTGCACCGGATATAACGGACACGAAATAAAGCCCCATATCATAGGATAGTATCAAATTACGCAGACTGACGTCGTTTTTCAATCGGCGTCAGTTTTGTTGTAATGAAGAAAACCCCCGGAAATGCCGGGGTTCAGACCGCTGACTTGTGCTTTGTCAGCGGTCTGAATTCTCCGGAGTAATTCGGAGAATTTTTATGTAAGGGAAAAGGTCATTGCGATGATTGGCTAATACGTCGCTCGCGGTTGCATATTCAATTGAAATCGGATAAAATAGGTACAATATAAGGTAATCTGCGCTTTGTATTCTATTTAATGAAGATAAGCGGATTGCGTTTGAACATACAACTACGACAAAGAAGGAACCTTTTATGAAATTTATCTCTTGGAATGTTAATGGTCTGCGTGCCTGCATGAGTAAGGGGTTTGCAGAGTTTTTTTGTAATGCAGATGCCGATATATTCAGTATTCAGGAAACCAAGCTACAGGAAGGCCAAATTGATTTTAATCCCCCGGGATATACCGCCTACTGGAACTATGCCGAGAAAAAGGGCTATTCCGGTACTGCGGTTTTCGTACGTCACACGCCATTATCGATCCGATATGGAATGGATGAGTTCCTTGAAGACAATGAGGGGCGTATTATCACATTGGAAATGCAGGATTTCTTTTATATCACTGTATATACTCCGAATTCGCAGCGGGGTCTGACAAGGCTGGATTACAGACTGAAATGGGAAAATGCTTTTTTACAATACCTTAAGGCATTGGGTGAGGTTAAACCGGTGATTGTGTGCGGTGATCTCAACGTCGCGCATAAAGAGATTGATCTGAAAAATCCAAACTCAAACCGCAATAATGCCGGCTTTACGAATCAGGAGCGGGATGCTTTTTCCAGGCTTCTTTCAAGCGGATTTACAGACAGCTTTCGTGCGTTGTATCCTGATCAAACCGGAGCATACACATGGTGGTCCTATATGTATAACGCAAGAACCAACAACGCAGGGTGGCGAATCGATTACTATCTGGTGTCGGACAGTCTGGTCGCGAATATAACCGACGCTGTTATATTCAGTGATGTTACCGGTTCTGATCACTGTCCAATCGGTCTTGTTTTGTCTAAATAATATGGTGATAACAAATGGGGGTGTATTCTTGAAAGGTGCAAAGCAAAAAATAATGGAAATCCAGATTGCAAAAACAATAGAAAATTTAAAACAGAACAATATGAGTGCCTACTATGTACATAGTAAAAATCAGGTAAAGGACATGGTAGCATCGCTCATGCACCAAGGCGATACAGTGGCGGTAGGCGGTTCTGAAACTCTTAGTCAAACAGGTGTTCTCGAAATGCTTCGAAATGGAAAATACAGATTTCTTGACCGTTATAATCCTGATTTAGATGATGAACAAAGACGTCAGATATTTATAGACAGCTTTTCGGCGGACGTATATCTGACTTCTTCAAATGCGGTTACTATGAAGGGTGAGCTGTATAATGTTGACGGAAACAGCAACCGTGTTGCCGCAATATGCTTTGGTCCTAAATCAGTTATTATGGTGGTTGGTTGCAACAAAATCGTACCGGATATAAATGCGGCTATTACATATGTAAAACAGGTGTCGGCCCCCTCGAACGCTGTACGTTTGAATTGCGACACCTACTGTGCTTCGGCGGGAGTTTGTCAGGGAATTGCCTCCGATTATATAACCGGAGGCTGCAATTGCGATGCTCGGCTCTGCTGCAACTATCTTGTGTCTGCACGTCAGCGTATACCTGGGCGGATTAAGATAATTATTGTTGGTGAAGAATTAGGATTCTAAAATATATTTTCCAGCGTGGGTGTTTCCAAGTCGGCCATATTTTCAAGCATGTCCTTACATTTTGCAAGTTCGGCGGCAAAATGCTGAAGGTCGTTTGATTCCAACATAATCGGCAGGGCGACAATGTTTTCCTCAATTTTTGATACTTCCGAATGACGCATAAAGTACGGAAATTTGTCGGTTGAAGACTTGTATTTATCCACAAATTCGTAAGAAATCTCGAGACATTGCTCCATTTCATTATTTTTTAAAGCTGTTTGCATAGTATCGGCGGTTTCAATCAGCTCTTGTATGCTTTTGGTCTGGATATTCAGTGTAATAACACAAAGCACAGCTACTGATAGAAGCAGCCCAATTGCAACATAGATACGTTTCAAGCTTGCTGTTCCTTTCTGATTATATGATAGGTTCTGTCTCTGTCCGCCATAAGCAGAAAAACATCTTTTAATAAGATATCATTTTTAGATAATGTATCGTATACCCATTCTTTATTAACTTGGCAGATGTTG
>DHOG01000155.1:34743-42030 GCA_002410715.1 Ruminococcaceae bacterium UBA5396
TGTTGAGCCCCCATTCCGATATTTTGCCATCGCTTACAATAATCATGGGTATTCCGTTATCGGTAACATCCAGCTTGAGGTCTTTACATGTAACGGGACGGTTACCGGGTTTTAATAGTACGCTGGTTTTACCGTTCGGTTCCACGATCATATACTGCACCTCTCTTAAATCAAAAACAGACTGCTGCCGCAAGGCTTCCATTAAATCCTCTATTGTCATCCGCATACTATTTAAAGCTTGCATGTCTATCTTACCATCGTTTACAATAATTTTAGATTTTCCGCCAATTAAACGCTGGAAAAACGGCACTTTCAGCATCAAAGCGGATAGCAGTAGTTCAAGTGCGACCAAAATCATGATTGGGATGATTCCGTTAAGCAGAGGCATACCGTTTTCCTGCATCGGAACCGACGCAAGATCAGCAATCAGTAACGTAACCACCAGCTCGGATGGCTGAAGCTCTCCAAGTTGCCTTTTACCCATTATTCGCATGGCCGTGATAACAAATATGTAAATTATCACGGTTCTGATTGCAATGATTGACATTGAAGGCTTCAACTCCTTTCAAGAGATATTTAAGACTATTATTTGCAGTGAATCTTATGCTATTCAAATTTATTGAGATTGGTGCTTGGTTCTATATCAAATATTTTGCTACATTCCGATAAAAAAGAGAGTATTGCACAATTAATGCAACACTCTCTTTAAATTGTTAATAATCAACGTATCTTTCTGATTCTGATTACACCCTCAATTGCTTCTATGGCACACAGGCAGTCATCAGAAATATCGCCTAAAGTATCAAGAATGGTATAGGCATTATCCTTCTTAGAACGGTTTACCATTGTTTCAATATTAACTCCTGTTCCCGAAACGACACTGCTAATTTGTGCAAGCATAGTCGGAATATTACGATGGAGAATACAAAGACGAGTATCGGTAGAACGCGGAACTTCGACCGTTGGAAAGTTTACCGAATTTATAATATTTCCGTTCTCAAGATATTCAATCAATTCCTTTGCCGCCATTGCAGCGCAGTTATCCTCACTTTCTGGTGTTGAGGCGCCAAGATGGGGAATGGCGATAACATTTTCTACGCCAAGCATATCATCGGTAGGGAAGTCAACAACATATGCTGAGACTTTGCCGTTAGATAGTGCCATGCGCATATCATCACCGTTGACCAGCTCCGCGCGGGAATAATTGAGAATACGCACACCATCATGCATTATTGAAAAAGCGGAGGCGTTGAGCATACCACGGGTATCGGAAGTCAACGGAACATGAACGGTTATATAATCACAATTTTCAAATACTTGCTGCAGGCTGGAAGCATGATGAACCGAACTTGATAAGCCCCATGCGGCATCAACCGAGAGATATGGGTCATAACCATAGACCTCCATGCCCAGGCGTCTTGCACTGTTGGCAACCAGAACACCTATTGCACCAAGACCGATTACACCTAAAGTTTTACCTTTAATCTCGGGGCCGGAAAATGCACCCTTGCCTTTTTCTACAAGCTTTGGAACTTCTTCGCCTTTTCCCTTTAAAGTGCTTGCCCACTGAATTGCGGGTAAAATTTTACGCGAGGAGATAAGAAGGCCGGCTATCACCAGTTCCTTAACAGCGTTGGCGTTTGCACCGGGTGTATTGAACACTACAATTCCTGCATCACTGCATTTATCCAACGGAATGTTATTAACACCTGCGCCGGCTCGGGCAATTGCTTTCAGAGAAGCGGGCAGCTCCATATCGTGCATCGCTGCCGAGCGAACCATAATACCATCGGGATTATCGCATTTATCCGAAACAGTATATGTATCTTTACTGAAACGGTCGGTACCGCATGTTGCTATTTTATTTAGTGTTAGTATATTGTACAAACCAATTCATTCCTTTCGTTCATGTGTTTTCGGATTCGAAAGCTTTCATAAATGTAACAAGCTTTTTAACACCTTCCACAGGCATTGCGTTATAGATGGAAGCGCGCATACCGCCGACTGTACGGTGTCCCTTAAGATTTATAAAACCCGCGGCAGCTGCTTGCTTAACAAACTTTGCATCAAGCTCCTCATTGCCTGTAATAAAGGGAATATTCATCAGTGAACGATCCTTCTTCTCAACCGTTCCGCGGAACATTTTGGAGGAATCAAGGAAATCGTAAATCATTGCAGCCTTTTTCTCGTTAATCGCCTGCATGCTCTGAAGTCCGCCAATTTCATTTTTAATCCATTCCAGTACAAGCTTGCACATATAGATGGAGTAGCAGGGCGGAGTATTATACATAGAATCGTTATCGCTATGTGTCTGATAGTTAAACATGGTAGGCGTTATGTCACGCGCTTTCCCAATCAGATCCTCCCTAATAATCACCACAGTTAAGCCTGCGGGAGCCATGTTTTTCTGAGCGCCGGCGTAAAGTACACCAAACTTTGATACATCAATTGGCTCAGACAGAATGCATGAGGATATATCACCGATCAGCGGAACATTTCCAGTACTGGGAAGCTGGGTGTAGCGGGTTCCGTATATGGTATTGTTGACGCAGATGTGGAAATAATCAGCGTCGGGAGTAAAGGTAGATTCATCAAGCTCGGGAATATAAGAGAAAGTCCTGTCCTTTGAGCTTGACACAATATTCGTCTTACCGTAACGGGATGCCTCCTGATAAGCTTTGTTTGCCCACTGACCGGTAATAACAAAGTCCGCCTTGCCGCTGCCGTTCATTAAATTGAGCGGTATCATGGCAAACTGTGAGGAAGCACCTCCCTGTAAGAAAAGAACCTTATAATTATCAGGAATACTCATTACCTCACGCAGAAGCGATTCACATCCCTGAATAATTGTCTCATAGATTTTAGATCGGTGAGACATCTCCATCACCGATTGTCCGGAGCCCTCATAATCCAACATTTCAGATGCAGCTTTTTTGAGCACGCTTTCCGGAAGCATAGAAGGGCCAGCCGAAAAATTATACACTATTGCCATGAATTTCGACCTCCATTATCTTGGAAAATAGTTGATATTAATCATTGTACTCCCTTGTGAAAAAATAGTCAATTGGAAAACCCGAAATAGAAGTTTATTTTCGTTTTATTCTTGATTTTTAATTAAATGGTTTGGAAGATTGTTGACAGCAGGACTGCTAATCCAGCGACCTCGGATATCGAATCTGGAGCCATGGCAAGGACAATCCCATGATTTTTCATCCGGATTCCATTTTAGCTCACATCCAAGGTGGGGACAACGAGTGGAAACCAGAAAGGTTTCCCCTGTCTCGGATTTGTAGGCGCCTACCTTTTTTCCCTTGTATTCTACAATACCGCCACTGCCATTCTTTAGTTCCTCCAACGCCCGCACCGGAAAATGAAATGCTTGGGATAAAAGGCCGATTGAAGATTGAACGCCGTCATCTACAATGTTAACTGCAATGGATTTTGCTGAAAAGCGACGTGGAGAAAAGGCAGGAGCACATTCATTACGCACGCCTGTGATTTTGTCTGCCAGTAATGTTGCAGAAACCATAGAACTCGTCATTCCCCATTTATTAAATCCTGTAGCGACAAGCAAACGGGGAGTTGACCCACCGTAGCGTCCGATATAGGGAATGCCATCGGATGTCATGCAGTCCTGTGCAGACCAAGCATAACAGACTTCGGCAGATGGATACAGTCTTTTCGCGGCATATCGGAGTATTTCATATTTTCCGGGTGCATTAGATGAGGCGGCGGGATTTTTTCCGGTACGGTGACCCGCACCGCCTAGTAGCAGCGTGTCACCCTCACTTCTGAAAGAAAGACCGTTATCACGCACGTCAAGGTACATTCCGTTCATTTCAGGTACTTGCTTGAGTCCGAGGACATAAGAACGTGATTGGTGCATTCTCATAAAATAAAATCCGGGGAAATTTATAATAGGGTAATGCGTGGCAATGACAACCCACTTGGCCTTTATACGACCGCCGTCAAAGAAAACGATACCGTCTTCAACCGATCTGACTCTTGTATTTTCATAAATTTTTAAATTTGCTGCAATTGCTTTAAGAAAAAACAGGGGATGGAACTGCGCCTGATCCGAAAAACAAAGTGCGCCTTTTACACGGAACGGCAGTTCGGTGTGGTCGGTCATAAAGGTGGGAATGCCAAGTCGAGCTGCTGCTTCGGCTTCTTTTTCCAGCTTCTCAGTGTCTCCTTTAGAATATATAAATGCAGGACATTTTTTGAAACTGCAATCTATATTAAGCTTATGAATCAACTTCTGATATTGGATGATTGCACGGCTGTTTGCATGGGCATACTGCCAAGCGATTTCGTCTCCGTACTGGTTAATAAGCTTATCATAGATGATACCGTGTTGTGCTGTGATTTTTGCAGTTGTTCCGCCGGTTTCACCCTCTCCGAGACGGTTGCGTTCAAGTACTACAACATTCAAGCCTCTTTGCTGCAAAAAATATGCCGTCAGGATACCCGCCAAACCGGCACCTATTACCGCAACATCGACATGTATCCTATTACGAAGCGGCTCCCTGTTTTCAAATGAGCATTCTGTTTGCCATAGTGAACGCATATAAATCACCTTTCGCCCAACGTATTTTTTGAATCTTGCAGTCAATAGTCTTTCCGCGATTATCAAAAAAATCAGCGAATACCTAAAAAGTATCCGCTGATTTAAAATATGTTTCTGTTAGATTCTAAAGAGAAGATCACTGTATGAAGGAAACGGCCAGCTTGATTCTTGGGTGAGGAGTTCCATTTCATCCGCTACAGCACGTGCTTCCTGCATAGAGTTCAGGACGGTGTTTTTGTAGAAGCGGGCACACTCCAGAAGTTCGTTAAAATTCTTGGCATCTAGAAGAGCGGTGCTAAGAAACTCTATTTTTTTATACAGGATGGCAGAAAGAGAGGATAGCTTAGATACCAGCGATTTTTCAACATCGCAGTCAACATCCGCAATCAGCTGTTGTTTGGCTAAAGCGGTTTCGCTTAATCGACGGATGTAGGAGATGACAGCAGGTAGGATTTCTTTTCGAACCATATCAAGCATAGTCAGTGCTTCAATATTCAGAACCTTGCAGTAGTTTTCCAAAAGAATTTCATAACGGGAATATATCTCATCCTCGGAGAATACCTTGTGCTTCGAAAATACACGAATATTCTTTTCTGCGATAAAGCTGGGAAGAACATCGACGGTCGTTTTTAGGTTTAACAATCCTCTTCGTTCGGCTTCGTCAACCCACTCGTTACAGTAGTTGTTTCCGTTGAATATAATTCGCTTATGAGCGGTGACTGTTTTGGAGACAAGCTCAAGAACATTGCTTTCAAAGTTTTCAGCATGTTCAAGGATATCTGCAAACTTTGAAAGTTCTTCAGCAACAATGGTATTTAAAACAGTGTTTGGTCCTGAAACTGAGTGTGAAGAACCCAGCATACGAAATTCAAACTTGTTACCGGTATATGCAAAAGGAGAGGTACGGTTTCGGTCGGTGGTATCTTTGAAAAAACGCGGCAGAACATGAACTCCGATCCTCATCTCCTGTTTGTCTTTCTGCTCGTAGGCGTTTCCGTTTGAAATTGCATCGATAATAGCTTCGAGCTCTTCACCCACAAACATTGATATAATCGCAGGAGGTGCTTCGTTGGAGCCAAGTCGATGATCATTGCCTGCACTGGCTACTGATAGACGGAGCAAATCCTGATATTCATCCACTGCCTTGATAATTGCAGCGAGAAAGAGAAGAAACTGTGCGTTTTCCCTCGGAGAATCACCCGGTTCAAGCAGATTGGTACCTGTATCGGTTGATAGTGACCAGTTATTATGCTTTCCGCTTCCGTTAACACCGGCAAAGGGTTTTTCGTGAAGCAGGCATACCAGCCCGTGACGTGCGGCGACTTTTTTCATAATCTCCATTGTGAGCTGATTATGATCGGTTGCAATATTTGTGGTTGTAAAGATGGGAGCAAGCTCATGCTGAGCCGGAGCAACCTCATTATGTTCTGTTTTTGCCAAAATACCAAGTTTCCATAGCTCTGCATCCAATTCAGCCATAAACGCCTTGATACGGGGTTTGATTGCACCGAAATAGTGATCCTCCAGCTCTTGACCCTTCGGCGGCTTTGCACCGAACAGGGTTCTACCGCAGAAAATAAGATCCTTCCGCTTATCAAAAAGCTCTTTATCAATGAGAAAATACTCCTGCTCTGCACCTACCGTTGTGATCACTCTCGAAACCGAATTATTTCCAAACAACTTTAATATACGCATTGCCTGTTTGTTAATTGCCTCCATAGAACGGAGAAGTGGCGTCTTTTTATCAAGCGCCTGACCTCCGTATGAGCAGAAGGCCGTCGGAATGCAAAGGGTGTTGTCTTTGATAAACGCATAGGAGGTGGGATCCCATGCCGTGTACCCACGCGCCTCAAATGTTGCGCGAAGACCACCGGAAGGGAAGCTAGACGCGTCGGGTTCGCCTTTAATTAATTCTTTTCCCGAAAACTCCATAATAACAGTTCCATCTGATTTCGGAGATATGAAGCTGTCGTGCTTTTCAGCTGTGATACCGGTCATAGGCTGAAACCAGTGTGTATAGTGAGTTGCTCCTTTTTCAATCGCCCAATCCTTCATTGCGTTTGCAACAGCATCAGCAATTGTCCGATCAAGGCTTTTCCCCATCTCAATTGTTCTTTTCAGAGCTTTATATACATCCTTCGGAAGTCTTTCGCTCATTGTCTTATCATTGAAAACAAGTGTGCCGAAATTTTCTGATATTACATTCATATACAACATCACCTTTCGGATTTTTGCACAAAACTGTAAATAGCATAGATTTCAAAAAAACGCCGTAGGCCCATCGCAGCCTACAGCGTCTTTGCTGTTTATTGAAAAATAATAAAGGATTTGTGCAGGTTTGTCAACACATAATTTTCAAATATTTACGGAGTTTGCAAGAAATCATTAATTGTGTCGTATATTAACACCGTAAATAAACTTGTTTTTGTTCAAAAACGCAACATTGAGATTGCCGGAATATTCATAATGAAATGCTTTGACTGTTGACAAAACACTGCTGCTGCCCTATAATATACAAGCGCCGGAAAAGCTAAACTAGAATCCTTTAGAAATATAATGATGTCACCCCACGGCAGAAATTGTGGGGGATTAAACTCATTACTGGATTAAAATACGCAGGTTTTCAAGGATTCCTTTTGGTAGAACCAATTGAAAAATCTAATACGGAGCGGTATCGAAGTGGTCATAACGGGGCTGACTCGAAATCCACTCGGTCA
>DHOG01000200.1 GCA_002410715.1 Ruminococcaceae bacterium UBA5396
ATTTCGATATAATGCTTTTTGTTTTTATCCAACGTTATTTCTTCCTGGATATCGTATATGGAACCGTCTACACGAATACGAGCGTATCCGCTTTTTCTGGCATCCTTTATAAGCTTTGTATACTCGCCCTTCCTGCCTCTTACAACAGGTGCTAAAAGCTGAATCCTTGTGCCTTCCTCCAAAAGCAAAATATTATCAACCATTTGATCAACAGTTTGCTGAGAAATTTCTTTGCCACATTCGGGGCAATGAGGGATACCTATTCGAGCATACAAAAGCCTGAAATAATCGTATATTTCTGTAACCGTACCCACAGTGGAACGGGGGTTACGGCTTGTGGTTTTCTGATCAATGGATATTGCAGGCGACAAACCTTCTATATATTCCACATCGGGCTTTTCCATGAGACCCAAAAACTGACGAGCATAAGAGGATAGCGATTCCATGTACCGTCTTTGACCTTCGGCATAAATGGTGTCAAAGGCCAGCGAGGATTTTCCCGAACCGCTGAGTCCGGTGATAACTACTAATTTATCTCGTGGAATTTCCACATCAATGTTTTTTAAGTTGTGCTCACAAGCACCTTTTATATATATACTGCTGTTTTTCATATGCTTCCGCTCCGTATATTTCACAATTTATAATCTTTCCTTAAACATATGGGGTTATTGTGTTCTCAATCAGAGACCCGTATGTTTAACGATTTATTATTTTTATCCACAATATCTTATTCGAAAACCGCTAACCCTCTAGCCCTCTAGCCTCTAACCAGTGAATGAATACTCTGACATAAGCCTTACTAAAGCTTTCTTTAGCCTTACCGTTAAAAGGCATTCGTATACTTATGCAGCTTCCACTTGTCATCTTCCACAAGCCTAAATCATTATATCAAAAAATATATTAATTTGCAAACATTTGTTCGGCAAAATGCAAGATAATTTTTTAAGCGTAAAATGAAAAGTAAAGACTTTCTTTACTATAGCCCCACCTGACGTTAGTCTGTCGTAAATTGTCCAAGTAAAGTATGTACCACTATTAGCTCAACTTGTTTTTTAAACTACATGCGCGTAACTCTAGTGATCTGTGGCAACAAAAGATTTATGGGTTAAATACTGTTTATACATGTTGAATTTCTTATTCAACATGTATAAACACGAAATGATGCACATGCCATTTGTTTTGCATAGCCAAATAAAGTTGACCTGTGGTCGGCTATTTAAGCAACGTTTTGTTTACAAAACGCGATCACATGTGCAAATTAAATTGAAAAAAGCATTGCATATATTGGCAGTTTATGCAATGTTTTTTTCAAATTATATAGTATCTTTCTGTTATTTGTATGAATTCCTGCAAAAAACAATTATTCTATGATATCAAGATTATTTATGATATCCTCATATTCCAGATCCTCATATAACTCAATCGGTAAATTTATGGTATATGAAACATATCTGCTTTCAATTTCTTTTACTGTCTCAATAATAATTTTATTTTGAAATGGTTTGATTGCATAATGCTGCCCTTTATCATCACTTATAATTTTTGTGTCGTCATCAGAAAAATATCGAATCATAAGATAGTCAAGCTTTGTGTATCGCTTGTATTCCATGGGAAGTCCTCTCGCCTCAACGAATGCTGACTGATAGATATTACCGGAATCAGGGCTCAATGCATAGTTTACTCTCTTAACCTCATTAAATGGCCTGAAAGAAACCGCTGCTCCTTCCAACTTATACTTGCCTAAGCTTTCCTTATCAAAAACCAAAGGATAGTTCATGTTTTGTTTTACATCTTCATACGACAATCCCATGTAATTAACCATGCACCATCCACCCGGTCCTGCATCGTTTTTACTAAATTTAACAATCTCCTTATCACCTTTTTCTCCTGATACATATATTTCAAACATTTTGTCTCCAGCCTTTTCCCGGTTAATCACTTCATCAAAGATGCGTACAAGGCGTTTATCTTTAATCTCCTAAAATAATTTTCTTTGTTAAGCAAGTTGTTTTCTACATTATGAAAAACAAGGCTATCGGCTATATTAAATAATTCTTCTTTACTGATGCTTTGGGCAGACAGACTAATAATTTTTTATCCATATTATCCCCAAGATATAAATGAAGAACCCTTCTTCCCGCTTCTGTTTCATGATATATCGCCTGCTTTTCATTTATTATTACGAGGCTGCATGTTTTCTAAGGTGGAGAGGGAGGTCTTTGAAAAAGGCAATCAAATGCTGCCTGGTGAATTTGTTGAAAAGCTATACCCAGAGTTGCATGAGGGCTTCTATGTTAAATTGTATAAATTAAATAATGGGAAATTATCAATAGCATACGGCATTAAAAATGGAGTTAATCTTGGAATTGGTGAACATGACAGCATTTTTATAGTTGGATCAAATTCAAACGAAAATATGATACAGCAGACCATAGATAATAGGAATTTCATAGCTGTGCCTAATTATTTGCCGGGAAATTACTCCTTCAAAAACATTGTAACATCTGACGGGCGTGTTCAACGTATACGTTTTTCAGATAAAAACGACAACGATATATCAATTAGTTATGAAACCTATATAGATTATAGCCTTGAAGAATTTAAAGCACGTTATCCTCGTACAGCTGTTTGAAGAGTGCCGTCAATTCCGTGTTTCTGCGCCGCATGGTATCGAGCTCTTTCTGCACGGTATTGATTTCCTGACGAAGCTCCACTCTTTTCTTTTGGTTGATGTACTCGGCGAACAGCCGCTCCTTTTGCCGCGCAAAGTGCGTCACCCTGCGCAGGTCATCGAGGACGATTTTACGCAAATCCTGCTCCCGTAGATAATGGGCTCCGTAGCCACACGGAGGCACACAGTGCGACACATGCGGCAACGGTAATTACTGCGATAATTTGCTTCTTCATTTGACCATCTCCCTTCAGCAAGACAAGATACCACAAGGCTTTGGAGATATCCATATGGTTTTCCAACGAGCGAGGAAGTTTGTATTTGAAGGCGTTTTGTGGTAAACTTTGTTATAAAGAAAAAAGGTCGTCTTGTCAGGTCGTGGGGGTGACGTAATGAGCGTGAACATAAGAAAAGTGGCTATAAGCGATGCAGAAGCATTGAAAG
Source organism: Ruminococcaceae bacterium UBA5396 (assembly GCA_002410715.1). Lineage (GTDB taxonomy): Bacteria > Bacillota > Clostridia > Oscillospirales > Acutalibacteraceae > Avimonas. The sequence continues at coordinate 3,116 of DHOG01000200.1, forward strand.
ATTTGTATTTCAATCATCTCACGTCATACCCTCCGACTGAAGAACAGAATATGACGACGTGGCGTGAAATGCTTCGCCGATTTGCCAACGATGACAATTATCATATTCTTGTTTTAGAGATTGACGGAAGAATAGTTTCGTCAGTTACATTGGTCATCATAGAAAACTTAACTCATAACCTACGCCCATATGCGTTAATTGAGAATGTTGTAACGCACAAACCCCGAAGGAGGCACACGGTAATGGATAAAAGCATCACTGAATACGGTAGTTTTATAAAAGAAATCAAGGAACTCATTTATCGACGCCAGTATGAGGCGATGAGAAAAGTCAATGCCGAGTTAATCCAGCTATATTGGGAAATCGGTGAGGAAATCGAATATCAACAGCGCGAAAAGGGCTGGGGTAAATCAATCGTTGAGGTTTTGTCAAAAGAGCTTCAAAAAGAATTCCCCGGAGTTGCGGGTTTTTCGGCGCGTAACCTTTGGCTGATGCGTAGTTTTTATATTGAATATTCACAAAATGCAAAACTGCAACCATCGGTTGCAGAATTAACCCATGGGCAGACACACTTAATTCTGCCACCATTGGTTGCAGAAATCAGCTGGACGAAAAACATCATTATTATGCAGAAATGCAAAGACCCACTCGAACGTGAATTCTATATTAAAATGACAAAACGCTTTGGCTGGACAAAGGATGTGCTGATCAACAATATCGAAAATCAAGCATTCGCTAAATATTTGACCAATCAAACCAACTTTGACGAAACCGTGCCTGAAAAATACAGGCTCCAAGCCAAACTCGCCGTCAAGGACGATTATAATTTTGATTTCATTGAGATGGGCATCGAACACAGCGAATCATAGCTTTAAGCGGGAATCATCAACAACATTCGGGCGTTTCTGTCCGAGATGGGCGGCGATTTCAGCTTCATCGCCAACCAATACCATCTTGATGTTGCGGACGAGGATTATTATATCGACTTGCTCCTGTATCACCGCCGTCTGCGTTGCCTGATTGCGATTGATTTGAAAATCGGTGAGTTTATCCCGGAATATGCGGGGAAAATGCAGTTTTATCTGACTGCGTTGGATGAAACCGTGAAACTGCCGGATGAAAACACTTCAATCGGTATAATCATCTGTAAAAGCAAAAACCGTACAAGGGTCGAGTATACGTTAAGAACAACCAATAAGCCAATCGGTGTAGCGACTTACTCCTTCTACGAGAACTTGCCGGAGGATATTCGTTCGTTGCTGCCGTCGCCGGATGAAATAGAGGCTATTATCCTCGAGTTCGGGGGTGAGGTTAATGAGTAGAGATAACATGACCCATAAAAGCACAGGCAAACTTGAAACTAAGCGACTCATTCTTCGGCCACTCTCGATGGATGATCTTGACGCTGTTCACTCGTGGGGGAGCAATCCTGCCAACACACGGTATATGGGATGGGGTCCCAATAATGAGGAGCAAACCCATGTACGCGCATATTGGTATTTTGAATGGCGTAACCATTGCAAAAACGAGTTGCTACCCGCTCATTATTAACGAGAGTACATGGCGTTCGGGGAACTTGCCGGAGGGATTAAATGATGTGGAGGTACGGAGATGATTAACAACATAACCATTGGCGACTTATCCATCGACTGCGCAGACCCCACACGGACGCAAGACTTTTACGCAGCTCTTACAGGTTGGGAGAAGCGCGAGGCTTACGGTTGCCCGGCTGTGGTCAGCGACGGCGGCTTATTGATACTGTTCATAGGATGCGATTATGAATACGCTCCCCCAGTTTGGCCAGAGGAATCCGGAAAACAACAGAAGCAGATGCACTTTAACTTTCAGGTTGACGATTTGTTGTCCGCAGTAGAGGACGCTGTCAAGAACGGTGCGACTAAAGCCGCCGCCCAATATGGTGGCGATCACTATGTAACCATGCCCGACCCGGAGGGACATCCGTTTTGCTTGTGCGCTAAGTGAGAGAGTCAGTTAGCAAAGCAAGGCACTAATCGGCAGATTGGTGCCTTTTTGATAAAATGCGCCGTTATTATCATAGCACTACAGGAAATGTTATTACAATCTTCATGCGGTATACTTAAGCCACCGTACGGAGGAGGGAAGCCATGCAGATACCCGAAATAATCAAATCCAGTCTCGATTACATCGAGCAGAATCTCAAGACCGATATAACAGCCGAAGAACTGGCGAGGATGGCAAATTACTCGACATTTCATTATTACCGCCTGTTTTCATCGGTGATGGAGTCGTCAGTATCAAGCTATATCCTGAAGCGACGGCTCGATCATGCGCTCAGCGAGATTGCTGATGGACGAAAGGCCATTGATGTCGTGTTGGAATATGGATTTGATACCTATGCAGGGTTTTATAAGGCATTTACCAAGATGTATGGCTGCTCTCCGAAAAAGTATCTCTCGATTTATAACCATCACAAACCTAAAAAACCGGAGGTGGCAATTATGTATTCTGAAAAGGATTTGCGAAAAGTCCTTGAAAACTGGAACATCGAAAGCGGCTTGCCGATAGGTGACATCTACATCATGGATGGAGCGAAGGTATCCGGCAGCGTTTGGACGGTCGGCACCGATTATATCCTCAAAACGGACGACCGCGAAAAACTCATGAAAAACCTGAAGGTTGCGAAAGCGCTCTCAAAACAGGGTTTTGTCTCATCCCTTCCTGTGCTGACGAAAACAGGCGCCGAGTATCTGGACGGCAAAGAGCTTTTCATTCTGACGCAAGGTCTCAAAGGCAACCCGCTTCCCAAGTCCGATAGGTTCGGTAACAACCGCACCGACTTTGGCAAAATATACGGGAAAAGCATCGCACAGCTCCATAAAGCGCTGAGGGATGTGCAGAACGAAGTCGTACCGGATGAAGTCAATCTGTATAAAAGCATAACGGAATGGGCGCTGCCGAATGTACGTCAGCAGAACGTGCAATGGAGTATAGGTCTCGATGAGGAATTCTTCACGGATTATATCGATACCTTTGGAAAGCTGTATGAAAAGCTCCCAAAGCAGCTCATTCACCGTGACCCCAATCCGAGCAATATCCTGTTCGAGGGTGGCGAGGTTAGCGGGTTCATAGACTTCGATTTGAGCGAGGTTAACCTTCGCTTATGGGATGCCTGCTATTGCGCGACCGGCATACTATCCGAGAGTGGCGATATTGAAATCGAAGCGTATGCAAAATGGATTGACGTTCTCGGCGGGATTCTGCACGGATACGATAACGAGGGTAAGCTGACCGCAGAAGAAAAGCAGGCTATATTTTATGTGATCTGCTCAATTCAGATGATTTGCGTCACTTACTTCGAGAGCCGCGAGGAATTCAAGCAGCTCGCCAAAACTAACCGTAAAATGTTCAAGTATATCGTTGATAACAAAGCCCAAATCCAGCAGATATTCTGACCGATGATGCAGTGTGCCATGTTCATAACAGCAAGCTGTCAGCCGTGAATCTCATAGCCTTAGAAGTATAAAAAGCAGGAAGCCAGCCCCGAATTTGTGGCTAGCTTCCTGCTTTTCTTGTTGCCTCGTACCGGTTACCCCCTCGGTTCAATAATTGTACCTGTGGGTGAAAACGCTTTGTTTTCGGGGCTTCTGTAAACTTTGATATTATCTCTTTGAGAACTGTGGAGCACGGCGGGCTTTTTTCAGACCGTACTTCTTTCTTTCCTTCATTCTTGGGTCACGGGTTAAGTATCCTGCTTTTTTAAGCACAGGGCGGAACTCCTCATCGGCCTTTATAAGAGCACGGGCGATTCCATGACGGATTGCTCCTGCTTGACCTGTGAATCCTCCGCCGACAACCTTGACAATTACATCAAATTTATTTTCTGTTGCGGTGGCAACTAAGGGTTGTTTTGATATAACCTTCAGTGTTTCCAAACCAAAATATTCATCTAAAGAGCGATCGTTGACGGTGACATTTCCCTCACCGGGAAGTAATCTTACACGTGCAACTGAGCTTTTTCTCCTACCTGTTCCAGCGTATTGTACCTTTGCCATTTAAAATATGCCTCCTCCCATTAAATGTTCAGTTCCAGAACCTCAGGCTGCTGTGCCTGATGTTG
>DHOG01000130.1:0-3104 GCA_002410715.1 Ruminococcaceae bacterium UBA5396
TTTAACTTTACAATACGAAAAAATAATTTAGGAGGAATCTTTATGAAGAGGTTTTTTTAAAAAAAAGCAAGCTTGTTAATCTTATGTATTGCGGTATTATTACCCTTAGCTGACTTAAATGTAAATGCAGCATCATCAAAACCAAAGAACATTATACTTATGATTGGTGACGGGATGGGTCCCAACCAAGTTGCAATGGCACGTGCTTCGAAAGGCTCGGCTCTACATATGGAAGGAATGCCTTATAAAGGCACAAGCTCAACGTCCAATTATTTTGGAGAGGTGACTGATTCGGCTGCAGGCGGAACAGCACTTGCATGCGGAATAAAGACAAAGAACGGAGCCGTTGGCATTACTCATGATTCAGAAATCGTACCCAATTTAAGAGAGCTTTTCGAAGATAAGGGGAAAAAAACCGGCTTGATTTCCACTGTAAGTATAACCGATGCTACTCCCGCTGCTTTTGGCTCACATGTTGAAAATCGAAGCAACCAATCCGCAATTGCTGAACAATTTATAAATGATCATAATATTGATCTTATAATGGGAGGCGGAGGGAAAAACTTTAGCGCTGATTTAAGGAATACCGCAACGCAGACTAAGGGATATACCTTAATTACGAGTAAAACTCAAATGTTAAGTACAAATAAAACAAAGTTGTTAGGTCTTTTTGCTGATGGAAATTTCCCGTATTACCATGATGGTTATACAGCTGAAATTCCCACCCTTGAGGAAATGACAAATAAGGGCATCGAAACATTAAAAAGCAGCAATACGGGCTTTTTTCTAATGGTTGAGGGTGGAGCTATTGACCTTGCCGGTCATGAAGGAAATAAAAATCGAAAAATTGGTGAAACTCTTGAATTTGACAAAGCGGTAAAGGCTGCCCTGGATTTTGCCGCCCAAGATGGAAATACATTGGTAGTGGTGACTGCCGATCACGAAACCGGCGGTTTAAAGTACAAGGAAACGACCAAAGAATATTATTTTACATCAGGTAATCATACAGGAGCTGATGTACCTGTATTCGCATATGGTGTTGGCGCATCCAATTTTAAAGGTGCAATGATTAATACAGATATTAACTATAAAATAAAAAAGTTATATGATTTAATCCCGACAACAACCTCAACGAAAAATACAACTACTAAATCAGTTCCTAAGTCGACTTCGACCACTAAAAAAGCACCTACATCAACTATTTCTAACAGCAGTGTTAGCAGTACGAGCAAGACTGATAACATAAGTGGAGAAAGTACCGAAAATATATCCACTTCAAGTATTCTTGGGTCAAGCAGTAATGAAGTAACATCCACCCAGACTTCAAGCGCTGCAACTACTAGTAATCCAAAACCAAAAGATAATGGAATTATGATTGTCATTGTCATAATAGCTGGAGTCTTAGTATTAGGCGGCGGGGGCTTTGTGGTTTATAAGTTTGTGTTAAAGAAATAGAGCTTTACCGTCTGAGCAAAGGTAATAGTGAATGTATATTAAATGTCATTGATAGGTGGATGATCTGTCAAGGTAGTGGACAAAAGCCTGCTACCTTGACAGATTGCCAAAAAACATCGGTGGAATTCAGTGGGATTTCACCGATAAGATTATAGGTAACCATAAGGGAAAAAGGGGTGTATACATGCATAAAAATCGGGTTAAACTCGGAGTTGCAGCGACTAGAAGGAATATCTTCAGCAGGGAGGATGCAATAAAGCATAAAAATATTATTCTAAAAACAATTTGCGATATCGGCATTGACTATGTAGATATCGAATGGCTGAACGATGATGGTTTGTTGTATGATGCGTCCTTTGTTGATTCAGTAGCGGAGAAATTCAAACAGGAAAAGGTTGACGCTTTATTTATACCTCATTGTAATTTTGGATGTGAGGAAGCGGTCTGTAAACTGGCAAAAAAAATGGATGTTCCGGTTCTGCTATGGGGGCCGAGAGATGAGACCCCTGAGCCCGACGGATTAAGACTACGGGATTCACAATGTGGGCTTTTTGCTACAAGCAAGGTTCTGCAACGCATGTGTATACCATTTACCTATATCGAAAACTGTTGGGTGACAGATATAAAATGGCAGGATGAATTAATTAAATTTATTCGTGTGGTATCAGTGGTAAAGAGCTTTCGCAATATGAAAATTGGACAAATTGGCACCCGTCCGGGAGACTTTTGGTCGGTCATGTGTAACGAAAGCGAACTACTTGAAAAATTCAATATTGAAACCGTGCCTTATACCTTGGCTGAACTCGCCGATAATATGAATTTGAAACTTAAAGACAAAGAAAAATTAGAGCCTGTCGTTGAATATATTAATTTAAATTTCAGTTTTGACTTTACAGATGAAGTAATCTACAAAATCGCGGCTATGAAAGAGACCATTTATGAATGGGCCCAAAAAAACGAACTGTCTGCTGTCGCTATTCAATGCTGGAATGCAATGCAGGATATAACAGGCATCATGCCTTGCGCGGTGAATGCAATGTTGGCCGACGAGGGGCTCCCTGTGGTTTGTGAAACCGATATATGTGGTGCAATATCGGCAGTTTTGGCTTCTGCAGCCTTTGAATTCAAGGAGCCTGTATTCTTTGCTGATCTCACAGTTAGACACCCTACCAATGACAATGCAGAGTTATTGTGGCACTGCGGATCCTTCCCAGCCTCATTAAAGAGGGGGGATGTAAGCGCCAATTTAAGCCATCATTACACCTTGCCGACGGAATGTCCCGGCGCATGTGAATGGGAGTTGAAGCAGGGCGAGGTCACAATTGTTCGATTTGACAGCGTAGGCGGCAGATATTCTTTGCTGGCCGCTAAAGGACAAGGGGTAGATGGGCCCAAGTGCCGCGGCACATATCTGTGGACAGAATTCAAGGATTGGGCATCATTGGAGAAAAAGTTTATTTACGGGCCATACATCCATCATGTTGCGGGAATTTATGGAGATGCTGTTCCGATATTAGAAGAGGCCTTGCGTTATATGTCGGGCGTTGCAAATGACATTTATAATGGGTGAGGGGGTATATAAATGAATAAATTAGGGATATTTATGAATTTCTGGGAAAAAAACTGGGCGGCGGATCATGCAAAATACA
>DHOG01000130.1:3230-3822 GCA_002410715.1 Ruminococcaceae bacterium UBA5396
TGCGGCGGATCATGCAAAATACATCAAGAAGGCTGCCCACATCGGATTTGATGTTCTGGAATTTCAAGCACAGCCTTTATTGGATATGAGCATTGAACATATGAAGTATTTAAAAAAATTAGCGGATGAATGCAATATTGAGCTAACCTATAGTTTGGGTCTTGACCCTGCGTATGATGTTTCAAATGAGGATGAGAGCATCCGTTTGCAGGGGGTAGACTATTTGCAGCGCATAGTAGATCGAATTGGCATTATGGAGGGCAAGCTGTTGTCGGGTGTCAGCTATGCAGGCTGGGGATCTCCCAACTATATTGTTGATGATAAAAAGGCAATTGTTGAGCGTAGCAAAAAGAGTATGCGATCTATTATAAAAACAGCTGAAGATTGCGGAGTCACCTATTGTGTAGAAGCGGTAAATCGCTTTGAAACCTGCGTTATTAATACCGCGCAGGAGGCATTGGATTATGTTGAGGACATCGACAGCCCCAATATAGGTGTTTTGCTTGATACATATCATATGAATATTGAAGAAAAGTCTATCAGTGAAGCTATCCGTTTGGCAGGCTATAAACTGGCCAGTTTTCATACCGGT
>DHOG01000130.1:3972-9678 GCA_002410715.1 Ruminococcaceae bacterium UBA5396
ACCGGTATGAAAACTGGCCAGTTTTCATACCGGTGAAAATAATCGTTCTGCTCCAGGCAGAGGACATCTTGACTGGGATGAAATTTTCAGCACGCTAAAGGAAATCCGATATCAGGGACGCATAGTATCCGAGCCTTTCCCAACAATGGGTGGCGAGGTTGGCCGCGATATAAAAGTTTGGCGAAATTTGTTAGAGGATACTACCGAGGCGGCTCTTGATGCCGAAGCTAAATATTTGCTTGAATTTACTAAGAGTAAGTTAATGTAATTTTTCATATGGTTACTTTCCAAGGTGGCCGGGCTAATATGGAGTTAATGGAAAGGTGTGTCCGGGTTGAAAACACTATATTTATTTGCAATTATTACAGCGCTAATGTACTTTGTTTCTTGCAATCATAGGATTAAACACACCGACACATCTTTTCAAAATACAACATCAGTGGTTGTTAATACAACATTAAACCCGTCTATTTATAGCAACAGCATCTCAAGTGTTACATCAAGCATACATTCCAATAATAAAATAACTGAATCTACAGTTGTTTCTTCAGTGAAAAAAAGCAGCAGCAGTTCTTCAAAAATAATCAACAAAACGTTTTCAACTAGTAAAACCGCGCCAAAACCTGTAATAGCAAAAACCCTGCAAAATACTTACACAAAGCTTAATAACGATAAAAAACTGAAAATCGGATATATTGGTGGCTCGGTTACGGTGGGGACGGGTTCAACTAATAAGGATGCTAATTCATGGCGGGCGAAAACTACACAGTGGTTCAAAACACAGTTTCCAAACGCAACAATAAGCGAAGTTGATGCTTCAAATGGCGGAACCGGTTCTGGCTGGGGCGTGTTTCGCATAGAAAAAGACCTTTTATCGAAAAGTCCAGATATAATATTTATAGAGTTTATCATCAATGATTGTTATGAACGCACTGCTGTTGAAGAAACCAAACGAAATATAGAATCCATGTATAAGAGGATTTACAAAGCAAATCCTTATGCGGATATTGTAATGGTGTACACGACGGATTTAGGATTTAAAGGACTGAATAACCCTTGGATAGATGCAAACAATTATGTTGCTAATCATTATGGAGTTGCTGCTGTTGATGTTGGATTAGCATTAAAGCAAAAAATTGATGCCGGCGATGGAGTTTGGTCGGATTATTTAGTGGATTATGCTCATCCCAACGATAGGGGTTACAGTGTGTATTCTGATGCTGTATGTTCATATCTAAACACTTCACTAATTACAAAGTCGCCCCCTGTAGGCTTAAAGAAGCATTCGGTGCCAAATCCGCTGGGTACGAATCTATTGCTTGATACACAGATAATTAATGCTTCAGGAATATCTTTGAATCAATCAACGAATTGGTCGGTCATCAATACTTCAAATTGGTATGAGTTTGACAATTTGATTTTGTCCTCTACAAAAGAAAACAGCTCATTGGTTACATCATTTGAAGGATTCTATCTCGGCTTGCTATTAGAGCAAAATACATCTGCGGTGGCAACAAATATAGAAATAACGGTTGATGGGAATATAGTAAATGAAAATTTATCACTTTATCGAACTTCTGCGAACAGGACATATATGATGATATGTAATAATCTATCGTCAGGAACCCATGAACTTACCATTAAAAATGTTTCAGGAAAACGTTTTAATTTGGCAGCCGTAATGGTGGCAAAATAAAGAAACTAATGTTTTATGAAGAGATTATAACCTGCCAATCATATAGATTTAGTGGATCGGATTTGATTTTTTGGTGGGATAAGCTTTAGCGAACCACAAGAGGCTGAAGCACAAACCCACCTCCGAGACAACAAAAAGCCTGACGGCGCGAATTGCTCGCCGTCAGGCATGGAGCTGAAGACGTGACTCGAACACGCAACCTGTAGTTGTGGGTAGGAGTGACCACTGTCCGATAAACATAAGATAAGTAAACGCAATTAAAAGTACTGCCCTAAAACAGTTAAATGTTTTAGGGCAATTTAAAATGTTTCTTCAATTGAGGTGCAAGAGTAAGAGGAAAATCAATTAGAGAAAATACGCTCCATTTTCACGTAGTGTTTTACGAAGTGCATCGATATTCAATGCATGGACATCCACTTCGTCCTGAGCACAGGCTAAAGCTGCCGCTGTACCTGCTGCTTGGCCGGTTACTAAACATACCGGCATCACCCTGACACTTCCCTGTACAGTACGATCACAGGAGATAGAGCGCCCGGCAACAAGCAGATTGGAAATCCCGCGCGGAGTCAAGCATCGGTATGGAATTCCATGGGATTCGCCTTTGCCATAATTTGCATTACGTACTCCCATGTCGATTTTTCCTTCCTTTGCTTCCTCCACCTCTTCCTCGGAAAGGTGAATGTCAAGATAGTAGCTATTGCGCCCAATCTCATCAGGAAAGGTTTGACGATTAAAATAATCCTCACGCGTTAGGATGTAATCACCGATAATTCGGCGGGTTTCCCGCACGCCCATCAAAGGTGCGGTTTGTGCGATGAACGCATCTTCAAAAGCATCAGGGTGAAACTCTGACAAGCCGCGAAGCAAATCGTTGGCAATTTCACGCCCTTCTAACAAGGCATCAGATACACTTTGAGGATTGGTGTTATCCACTCCCCATACATGTCCTGCGTTAAATCCCAGCAGCCCCGGGGCAACTTCGTTTTCGCACATAAAAGGATCACGAATTCGCGGATACTTACTACTGTTGAGAATAGAATAAATGGGGCTGTTTTTATTTTCTGTATGCAGCCACGGTCCTTTGCGATATTCTTCCATGTTTACATTGCCCACGGAGAAGCACAAAGTCGCCGGCTGTAAATTTCCGTTTTTTTCATCACCTTTTGCATATTCGGCACCTGCCCAAATAGCGACATCCGCATCACCAGTGCCATCAATATACACACGAGCTTTGTATGCAGACAAACCTCGTTTGTTGCTAGCAATCAGTACATCAATTTGATCGTGGTGTTCCATTTCAACAGCGCTTATAACGGTGTTGAACAGTACTTTTACGCCTGCCTCGGTTACCAACCGGTCATAAATCAGCTTAAGCTGCTCGGAATTAATAGGCACCCAATCCATTTGCGCTTCCGGAACATGGGGAGTGGATTTTTTGGAAGCCATAAACACTTCTTCGGCAATACCCTTATAGACGATCTTTTCTCTATCGGTAAACGGGCACCATCCGGGCACCATCCCCATCGTACCCATGCCCCCCAGGCATCCTGTGGATTCAATTAACAAGGTTTTTCTGCCCTCACGAGCCGCCGCCGTAGCTGCAGCACAACCTGCCGGACCTCCACCAACCACGATTACATCCCAGGAATCATCCAAAGGGATTTGTCGATTTGGCATCCGATACTCTGCCATAACATTTACCTCCTGCGAGCATATTGCTTATTCTTGAAACATCTAGACATTTTGAATTGCTAATGCAGCTTTACGATGATCAAGGCTGTTTCGTATTTTCTTCATACTTAGTATACTATATCCGTCTATATATTCAATGCTAAACACCACCATAAAGCAGATTAGGACAACAAAGTGCAAGGAATAATACAATTACAATACAATAAAACTGTGATACACTGTTAGTGAAAATTACACAAATAAACGGAGGGTTTTCGTTGAGCAAGGTTAATATTGCCATAATCGGATGCGGTACAATAGCAAATAATGCACATATCCCGTCATATATGAATAATTCAGAAGTTAAGATAAAATATTTTTGCGATATCATATTGGAAAGAGCGCAGAATGCTGTCGACCAATACCAGTGTGGTCAGGCGGTTCAAGATTATCGTGAGATATTGAACGACAAGGAAGTAGATGCGGTCAGTATATGCACGCCTAATAATTGCCATGCGCAGATTTCTATCGACTTTCTTCGTGCTGGAAAGCATGTGTTGTGTGAAAAACCCGCCGCAAGGGTGCTTGAGGAAGCTCTGGAAATGCAGAAGGTACAGCATGAGACCGGCAAGATTTTAAACATTGGAGTCGTGAACAGATTCAACAAAGGCGTTAACCTCATTAAAGACATTATAGACTCGGGAGAACTTGGTGAAATCTACCATGTCTATGTCAGCTTTCGCGCCCATCGCTCAATTCCCGGATTGGGGGGAGCATTCACAACAAAGGCAATTTCAGGCGGCGGAGTTCTCATAGATTGGGGCGTACATTATATAGATATTGTTATGTACTGTCTGGGAGATCCTCAACCAATCACCGTGTCGGGCAAGACATTTTCAAAGCTTGGGTGCGATATAGCCAATTACACATACGCAGATATGTGGGCAGGTCCTCCTATTTCAAATGGTGTATATGATGTGGATGATTTTGTTACAGCACTTATCAGAACCGATAGCTCAACCATATCTCTAAACGGAGCGTGGGCGCAGAATATTGGGCATGAAGAGACCTATATCGATTTTATCGGCGATAAAGCGGGAATTCGTCTGCAATACGGACAAAGCTTCAAAATATATAGCACAAAAAACGGGATGCTTACCGAAACAATTCCAAACTTCAATATGGATAACCACTTTCAAAACGAAATTGATAGCTTTATCCGTTCGATAAAGACAAATGAAAAACTGCCCTCACATATCGATAATGCCATCATTACGGCGAAACTAATGCAGGGTATTTATGACTCTTCGGAAAAGGGCCGTGAGGTTTGCTTGATATCGGAGGATAACTAAATGAAAAAGATTGGATTTATAGATTTTTACTTAGACGAATGGCATGCAAACAACTATCCGGCCATGATTAAGGAAATTGCCGGGGATGAGTTTACCGTGGCCTATGCTTGGGCAAAAAAAGATGCAGAGCAAGGTATGACAAATAAACAATGGGCAGAAAAATACGGTGTGGAATTATTGAACAGTGCCGACGAAGTTGTAAACAAAAGTGATTATTTAGTAGTGCTTTCTCCGGATAACCCCGAAGAACACGAAGAATTGTGCAAAAAACCATTCCAGTCAGGCAAGTGCACCTATGTTGACAAGATTTTTGCGCCGGATAGAGCGGCCGCTATGCGTTTGTTTGAGCTTGCCGAAAAGCACAATACTCCGGTTTTTTCATCATCGGCGTTACGCTTTGCCACGGAATATGGGAAAACACCCAAAGAGGACATTGACTTTATAAGCAGTTGGGGGCCCTATGAGTACTCCAATTATTCCATTCACCAGATCGAGCCGATTGTTTCTTTAATGGGAACAGAGGTAAAGAAAATAATGTCAATCGGGACAGACAAAGCCCCCGTATTATTACTTCAGTTTTCTGATGGAAGGCAAGCAACAGTTAATATGTATAGAGGAGATTATCCTTTTGAGATGGCTTTGAGTTATAAGGATGGTCAAAATAAACACGTTACTGTTCAGTCTGATTTTTTCAAAATCTTTATAAAAAGGATGCTGGATTTCTTTAGAACTGGCGAACCGGTTGTTGACAAGAGACAGACAACAACCGTTATTACCATTATTGAGTATGGATATAAAGCCTTCAGCAATCCTGGTGCATGGGTTGGAATACCATCCATCAATTGACCTTGATTCGATAGACATATCGGCATTGCATTATGCGTCTCGTCGCCTGTTATTACATATTCTACAAATACTTTAACACGGAAAATTAGTGTATAATATAAGTTGTAAAAAAAGAATGTGGGATAGGTGAGCAACATGAGC
>DHOG01000130.1:9840-33790 GCA_002410715.1 Ruminococcaceae bacterium UBA5396
ATAGGTGAGCAACATGAGCGATAAGAACCAGTTGGGTAAGCGATTTGAGTTTAATAATGTATACATTTCAGAACCTCGCAAATATTGGTTTTTAAATGTTTACCAAGTGGGTGAGCTTGCTTGCGAAGGCGGTTATGTTGTTGAGCCGCACTACCAATATTGCAATGAAATAAGTTATATTGTTTCAGGCGAGGGCTGGTTTTCGGCCAACGGAAAGGAAGTCAGGGTTTCAAGCGGGGATATCATTATTAATTCCAAAGGGCATACTCACATGATACGTTCGGACAAAGATAGGGCTTTAAGGTATCTATATTTAGCCTTTGATTTTTTTGAACCGTATCCGGAGGAATATCTCGAGCTGGTTGATCTGTTTTTGAACATTGACATCTCCTGTATGAAGGACAGATCAGAGATAACCATCCCCTTCAAAAAACTAATGAATGAGGTTTACTACAAAAAGCCTCTTTCGGTTGATATGATTGATAGTTATATTAAGCAAATTGTCGTTATAGCTTATAGAGCGTTTAAAGATCAGCTGTTTGTAACAAAGTATCCTGATAAATCAGAAAATGTGGTAGGTGATATCGTTTATACGATTATATGTTATGTGGAGGATAACATATACAATTTAATGAACATACAGGATCTGGCCAATCATATAGGATATAGCTATAGTTATGTATCCCATTTATTTAAGATTAAAGTCGGAGTTCCTTTGCAAAGTTATATAGCTAACAGAAAAATCGAGAAATGTATGGAACTGATAGAAAATGGCCAGTTGAGCATTTCAGAGATTGCCTCGAAGCTAAATTATGCCAATCTTCAGTCATTTAGCAAATCGTTTAAAAAAATTGCTGGATGTTCTCCTACGGAATATAGGAAGCGGTGTAACCATAATTAGAATTCAAAGCAAATAACTTACTAAACAATGGGAGGCGATCAATTTATGAGTGAAGCAAGCGTAATAAATGAGAAAAAAGAAACGTTGGGTTTTGGGATATGGGGGTTAGCCCCATCCTATCCAACAAACACGACTACCTCTATGGAGGCCTTTAAAAGGGAGGTAGACCGTGGGTATATGAATCAGCATGTTGTGCGTACCAAGGCTTCTGAAGAGTTGTTTGAAACAGCAAAGATAGTCAAGGAAAGCGGTGGTATGCTGTGGCTTGATGCACTGACAGATTTCTATAACAGCTCACCATGGGAACTTAAGCCGGAATCGGAATGGAAAGACGAACTGGAGCAATTAGTGCAAGAGCTAAAAAACAGAGGTTTTTGGGATAATGTTGCTGGATTTATGTGGGATGAACCGGATTTGAAACCGATTCCCTGGGAACACTTTCGTCAGCATACGGAGTATTTAAGTAAAACTTACAAAAAGAGATTGTTTACGGTTTTTTCCGTTGCAGGTTTTGCGCCAGATTATTTGCCGGAATTTCCAAGACCTCAGATTACTGCCGAAGCAACCCACTATCTCACGGATATTGCCTTCGATATGTATGGAATATATAAAAAAGACGAATACC
Source organism: Ruminococcaceae bacterium UBA5396 (assembly GCA_002410715.1). GTDB lineage: Bacteria > Bacillota > Clostridia > Oscillospirales > Acutalibacteraceae > Avimonas. Next base: position 11,367 of record DHOG01000130.1, read on the forward strand.
GTGAAGTGAACAACAGGTTGAAAGCTGCTGTCGGTCGGGAAGATGAAGTTAGGATATGGCATTTCCCGGTGGCTTTTGAAGCGTTGTGTGAGAGAAAAGATGCGAAATATGCCCTTGACTTTTTAAATATGAACTATGAGCTGTTAATGGAGGAGAAGCGTCCAGGCGGTTTGATGCTTTATTGCTGGCCCACATGGACCCATGAAATCGGGCTTGAAGACATGCTACAAACAGATAAATTTAAAGAGTATGAGGAGCGAATGCTCCAACTGGGACGCAAAATGATTAACACACCCCTTAGCTATGATGCCTAACGACATTAAACGAATCGAAAGAGGGTAGTTATGAAAAGCAGATTGCTATGTATTGCCTTAACGATTGTTCTATTAGTTTTATGTATGACCTCATGCGGAGTGCAGGATACCAGCTCGTCCAACAATGAAAGCAAGTCGGAGATTATTATCTCTTCATCCCCTCACCGCTCCGAATCTGGTCAAAGAAGCACTTCTACATCACCTTCTACTGCAACAAACAAGCAGGTGTCTACTGCAACAAGTAAAACAGTCTCGACGAGCGGACAATCGAAGGCAACCAATAAAGCGACATCCACAACGGTAAAGTCTGATAAAACTTCAAAGCCGGTTGCTGCTGACAAATGGGGGTTTGGTATCTGGGGATTGGCTCCTGCCTACCCAACCAACACCACCACCACGATGGAAGCGTTTCAACAGCAGGTTGATCGCAATTACATGAATCATCACATTTTACAGGCAAAGGCTACTGACGAATTTTTTGAGAGCATGAGAGTTATCAATGAGAGTGGCAGTATGGCTTGGCTGGATGCTATGACGGGATTCTATGATACAAAAACATGGAGGCTCCGACCGGATTCAGCGTGGAAAGAGGATTTGGATTTACTTGTCCAAGCTCTTAAGGATACAGGTCTTTGGGATAACATTGCTGGATTCGTATGGGATGAACCCGATCTCAAACCGGTTCCGCATGATGATTTCATAAGACAGACCGAATACTTAAGCAATAAATATAACAAGCGGCTGTTTACTGTGTTTTCCGTTGCTGGCTTTGCACCAGAATATCTTCCAGCTTTTCCTAGGCCGCAGATTACAGCCGAGTCAACAAAGTATCTTACCGATATCGCGTTTGATATGTACGGCATTCATAATAAGGACGAATACCGTAAGGTCAACCAAAGGTTAAAGGATGCTGTGGGACGCCCGGATGAAGTCAGGGTATGGTATTTCCCGGTTGCGTTTGAAGCTCTGGGTGAACGTAAGGACGAAAAATACGCCATTGATTTTCTAAATATGTGCTATGAACTGCTACTGGAAGAAGAACGTCCCGGCGGATTGATTCTTTACTGTTGGCCTACCTGGACTCACGAGATAGGTTTGGAGGATCTGCTGCCTAAAAAACAATTTACTCATTATGACAAGCTCATGCTTCGAATTGGCAAGCAAGTTATTAAAAAAACACTAGATTAAAAATACGCCAGACGCTATGCCATATTGACAGAGAGAGGTAATGTGATGAAAAAATGGTTAAGTCTTGTGGTAGCGTGTGTGCTGTCACTTTTGCTGGTATCCTGTGGCGGTAACAAGCAAGAACCGATATCCTCGGATACAGCAAGTTCCATATATACAAGCACAACCAACGAATCGACATCGGTGGAATCCATTTCAGAAATTTCGGGAGCTAACACATCGGTATCTTTAAATACCACAACGCTGAAGCCCTCCGCGACAACAAGTAAAAAAACTACGACATCGAGACCACCATCCACGACTGCAGCACCAACACCCAAAACACCCTATGCGGCAGACAAATTGGGCTTTGGGATATGGGGCATTGTACCTCAGTCGAATAATGAAGCAACTCCTGCAATGTTCCGGCGAGAGGTAGATCGTGGATACATGAATTATTATTTATTACCTTCCACGGCCAGTAATACGCTTTTTGACTCGCTTCGTATTGTCAACGAGACCGGTGGTATGGCGTGGTTGGATATGAAAACCGGCTATTTTCAAATGAATCCGAAAACCGGAAAAAACGAACTGGTTGACGGTTCGCGTTGGAAAGAGGATTTGGATGTCCTCATCCAAACATTGGAGGGTGTTGGGCTGTGGGATAATGTTGCCGGATTTTACATTGATGAGCCAATGCACAGCTTTATTCCCGCCGATGATCTGTATGAGCATACGAAATATTTAAGACAAAAGTATAAGAAACGCATCTATGTGAACTTCTGCACAAATGAATTTTCAACCAGATGGCTGCCTGACATGCCTAGAGAACATATTACACCGGCAAAAGCGGCGTATATTACCGATATTTCATTTGATGCTTACGGCTTAAGCGATCCTAAGGAATATCGGATGGCAAATGATGCGATGAAAGCAGCAGTTGGTCGCTCCAATGAGGTTAGAGTATGGTTTATTCCTTGTGCTTTTATGAATTCGGAAAATGAAAACTATACCGAGCAGCGTGCGATTAACTTCTTAAACATGTGTTACGACCTGCTTAAGGAGGAAAAACTTCCCGGAGGCATCATTTTGTATTCGTGGCCGACATGGCGAAATGGCGACTCTATTGAAATTGGTCTTCAGGACACTCTGCGGGACGGACGTTTTTCTAATTATGATAAGGTCATGTTAAGGGTTGGCAAAGAAATTATAAAAACCAAACTGAAATAATCTAGCAAGGGGAGGAAATCAATGAATAGGAAAACCAGTATCTTAGCACTGCTCATGGCAATGACCATAGCAACTTCCATGCTCACAGCCTGCGGAGGTAAAAAAGAACCGTCGTCATCGGATTCGTCGGATGTGGCCTCTAGCATAGAAAGCGGCTATCATAACGACGAATCGCAGGTGGGTGGCGATGGCGATGAATCCTCAACGCCCGATCAGAATCCCGATTCGAGCGAACCCGGTAACGCAGATGGGAGTAAACCAGGCTCTGCCACTACCACTACAACACGCCAACCTGCACATGGTAGAAAGTTAATCGGAAATACCTTTACCACCGGGTTTCCCATTGTGAAAAACAAAGAAAAATTAAAAATTATGACGATTGGTTCGCCTTCCTACGGTGATTTGCAGAAAAATGCTTTTACCAAGGATTTTGAGCAGATGACCAATGTCCAGATTGAATGGGTGCTGGTTCCGGAAGAGAAAATTAACGAGCGCAAGGTATTGGCATTGCAGAGCGGCAATTTGCCGGATATGTTTTCTTTGTATACCACATCCATAACCGATGCCGAGGTGGCGAATTACTCAAAAAACGGTGCCTTTGTGGATCTTACAGCCGCAATTGAAGCGTATGGTGAGAACATAAAACGCGTGTTTGAAAAAATACCCGCTGCTAAGGCGGTATCCACCAGTCTTGAGAATAAAAAAATCTATACATTGCCGTATATAACCGAAACCAAGGTGGCACATACCCTAGCGATTAATCAGGTGTGGCTCAATAAGTTGGGATTGCCCATTCCAAAAACTATGGATGAGTTTTATGATACGCTGGTCGCCTTTAAGAACGAAGACCCGAATGGTAACGGACAAAACGACGAGATTCCCTTCGCAACGTTCATGATTAACAACGGCTTGTTTATCCCATGGGGGATATCTGACTTTTTGGCGATTGGCAAGGATGGGAAATTGGTGTATACGCCAACAACAGAAAATCAGCGACGAGCATTAATTTTCTGGAACAAGGTATATAAAGAAGATCTCATGGACAAATCCAGCTTGGGTGATATGGCCGGAGACTGGCAGAAATATCGTCAGTTGATTTCCGGCGGTAAAGTAGGCATCTGGCAATGGCAGAATGTGAACGATTTCAGCGAAGTTCTGTTAAAGCAGTATGTGCCAATCAGTTGGCCATCGGCGGGTCTTAACTTGAATAATCTTCCTTCCAATACGGTGAAAGTCGGTGCAACGGTTGGTGGTCGTGGGTTTATCATCACAAAGGCTTGCAAAAATGTGCCGATGGCCGTTCGGGTTGCAGACTTCTTTTATTCTGATGACGGCTACATGTACAAAATGTATGGTGCTCCCGGCAAGTATTATACAAAGATTGGAGACAACTACCAAATGAAGAGCTTTAAGGAAGGCGATGAGAAAAAGGATGCACCGGGAACGCTCCTCAACGGTATCAACTATCTCATGGACGGCAAGAAACTGGATGCTCCCGGCAAGACATCTGTGGAAAAAGCCCGCGCCGGCTTCATGACTAAAGCCAATAACGAATATTTGCGCCGCGTTAAGGAAACAGGTTCCAAACAAGTATTCAGAATTTTCTCGCCTACCGAAGCAGATAGACTAAATCGTTATACGGTGGTTGACGGCAATACGGTTCACTGGAACTACCTAATGCGCTTTATCAAGGATGAGTTCAACATTCAGACACAGTGGAGCACGTTTGTACAAAATGTGGAGTCCAAGGGTCTTGCGGAATATATGAAAATCCAGCAGACGGCCTTTGACAGAGGAAAGCCTTATATCAAATAGATGGTTATGCAAAGGGATAGAGGTCCTTATTGGTATCGAAAGGATGCTTTCTAAAAACTCAGATTTTATGAGTTTTTAGAAAGCCTTGAGATAGACGAATTTCTCGACAATATTATTTATTAAGGGAGGCTAATCACATGAAGAAGTTTTTATCTGTAATGTTGGCTCTATGTCTGGCTACGGGCACAATGGTGGCTTCGTTCGGGTTTTCAAGTGTGGCGAGTGACAGTTCTGTTGTGGCGAATTACAATCCCATTAACACTCCGGGCGAGGATGCCAATGTCGTAAAGGCCTTTGTCGACGCTACGGTTGACAATACCAAGCTTTCTGTTCCGGCGTACAAGTTGGTTCCGGACGGCGAGAGCACAGGTAATTACGAACGGAAGTTCCAGTTTGATGTGGATGTTACTAAAGTAGGAAATATCACCGATAAAACCGCCTTGGTGATTCCCGTGGATACCAGTGCTGCTCCTGGGTTTACCCTGCATGCGACATGGAAGCTGGCGGACGATGGTCAATGGTTCAGACCGAAAATCGGTCAGGTCGCCTCTTTCATAGACAAAAATGGCAACAAGAGCGATATCACAGTAGGCGTTGTCAACACACTCAACATTGGATCCGGTAAAGTCGGCATACTCATTATCCCGTTTTCCATTCTTGAGGTTGACTCCGGAACCGGCGATAACGAATTTGATGTTGATACCTTTAAATCGATTCAGTTCCACGCATATTTTGACAATTCTAAAGCATTGACCAATGGCGATGTCTTTATCGGTCGGGCTGGCTTGGTCACCGATGTGGCAGCGTTTGTCGCAAATCCAGATATTGTAGGAGATACAGAGCCCGGAACCGATCCGGAGCCGGAGCCGGAGCCGGAGCCTGATCCGGATGCCGTTGTTGCCAATTACAACACGGTCAACAAGCCCGGGGAAGACGCCAATATTGTCAAAGCCTTTATTGCCGCAGAGGTGGATAACACCGTTTTTGATTTTCCGGCATACAAACTGACTCCGGACGGCGAAGGCAAGGACAATTATGAAAGAAAGTTCCAGTTTGATGTGACTATTTCTAAAGTAGGAAATATTAAGGACAAAACTGCCTTGGTGATCCCGGTAGATACCAGTGCTGCACCTACCTTTACGATGCATACAACCTTTAAAATTGCGGATGACACCCAGTGGTTCAGACCCAAAATTGCAGAAAAAGTGTTGTTCCTGAGCAAAGACGGTAACCAAAGTGAAATTACCGTTGGTGCTGTGAATACGATCAATATCGGATTAGGCAAAGAGGGCTTCCTGATTATTCCGTTTAATACACTTCAGGTGGATTCCGGAACAGGTGACGGCGTTTTTAACGTCGAGAAGTTTAAAACTCTTCAGCTACACGCATACTTTGAAAATTCCAAAGCTTTAACTAATGGCGATGTATTCATCGGACAGATTGGATTGGCAACGGACATTGAGCAGTTTATGTTGGATAATGGTATGAAAATCCCAGTACCTCCTCGCAACGAATCTTCTGAGGAAAACTATGCCATGTATATGATCAACGACCTGAGCGGATATGAGGTTGATGACGGCATTGTGGCGATTGAAGGTGAGGTAACGGTTGCTTCTTCGACCAAATCACCAGATAAAAAGAACATTGTTATCACTCCGAAGAGTGGCAAGTCGAGCGTGACGATCTCCAACGATATGAGTGATTTAGACATTGCTAACGCTTCCGGTTCCTCCGGCATTCTGTTCTGGATCAGTGTGCCCTCGAATGTGGTTAAGGCAGGCTTTAGTATCGGTACACAGGATTCTTTTGGCGGACAGGTTGAAGTGTTCCAGACACCCAGCACGCCAATTATTTATACCGTTATTGGAAAAGACGGTATCATCAGAGAAAAGAATGCTGTTCTGGAATTTGAAGGCGGATTTGAAGGATGGGTTATCATCCCACGAGAGAGCTTCCACTATATCCAAGATAAATCCACTTTTGTGAACGCTAAGCTGGATTTTGATCTGATGGGCAACCTGACATTCCATTTTGATACTGCGGCCTATCCGTCCATTGCAAATGCAGGTATTGATTTTGATGATTTGGCACTTTACGATGATATTGAGTATTTGACGAAGTCATTGGAAGGAAAAGTCTCGGATGGGGATTCTGACACTGACCCCGAAACCCCGGGAGAGGATGAGGACCTCGACGAGGAAGGCCCTGCTACAGGTGATCGCTTACCGGTTGCTATGGTTGTGCTTACGATTCTGGCATCTATGACGGCCATCGTTTCCGCAAAGTCTAAAAAACGCATTCATTTCTAATCAAGTGCTTCTTTGGATAAGGAGATACAGGAAGACAGTGTATCTCCTTATCCGACTTCTTTTGAACACGGTAGATAGGGCTCCCTGACCTTCTCATGTCATTAATGCGATTATTATCCGGAAAGGAACAGACTTATGATGATTCATAGATTCCATTCGACAGGACGGTATCGAATTCTTGCGCTATTCGCGATATTGTGCATGGTGATTTCAAGCACGGTAATGGTGAGGGGAAAAACTCTGTCTGACCGTATTGGTTACCAAAGTAACGAGCAAGAAACCGATCGTTTATTTTCTGCCCATTATTACAGCACATACCTCCAGGAGGTTGGGGTACAGGATGCCGATGGATCGGATGTTATTGTTGATCTCTGGTCATACAAGGGCGTGGAGGGAACACAGCCCGAAAGCCATACGCTCTTTGGACGAGAGAATGTGATGGTTTGGGGAGGGGATTGCCAGCAGATCAGCTGGGACATCCAGGTCGAAAGTGCTGGATTGTATGAATTGTGGATTGATTATCTGCCCTATCAGGGCAATGGCTTGCCGGTGATTCGCGGTGCCATGATTGACGGTGAATATCTTTATGACGAAGCCATGAACTTTACACTCAATCGTTTTTGGCAGGATGAAGGTGCTCCAAAAGTTAATAATTTGGGCGATGAAGTGCTTCCAGCACAAAAAGAAACGGTTCAGTGGTCCTCCAAGCCCATGATGGATAGTCAGGGCAAATACGCATCCGCTTTAAAAATGAATCTGACTGAGGGAACGCACACGCTGACGCTGGTATATGTGGATCAGCCCGTGGCTATCAGTGGCATCCGGTTTCAAGTGCCTCAGCCAATCCTTCCATATGAACAGGTATTGAAACAATACCGTGACGCTGGATACACGAATGCGACCAAAAGCATTCGATTTGAAGCCGAGGACGTTCGACATATCAATTATAAAAGCGACTCCGGTATCACCATGGTTAGCAGTTCAAAGACCAATGCATCACCCACATCGCTCACTTCTCGCCTCTATAATGCGATAGGCGGCTACAGCTGGCGCAAAGGTAATGATACGATTGAATGGAATTTTTCCGTACCGGAAAATGGATTATATAAAATAGCTTTGAGAATTCGGCAAAACTTCGGCAATGGTCTTTCAACAACACGGCAGATTGCCATTGACGGAGAAGTGCCGTTTGAGGAGTTATTGGAATACACATTTGCTTACAATGATAATTTAACTACGCACGTGTTACAAAATGCGGATAAAGAACCGCTGCTCGTGTATCTCACAGCGGGAGAACATACCCTGTCCATGACTGCGAAATTGGGAGACATGACGCGTTTGCTGCATACTCTCACAGATATTACTGAGGTTTTGTCGACAACCGTTCGCAATGTAACCATGATCACCGGACAAAACCCGGACATCAATTACGACTATGAGCTGGAGAAGTCTATTCCTTCGCTGCTCACCAATATAGCCGGCATTATAGAATCGTTGGAAAGCGGAATCGGGTACATCGGGGAGATGACAGCGAAAACTACGAGTATTCAGAATAATCTGGTCATGCTAAAAGATCAGTTGTCTGAGGTATATCAAACCCCGCGATTAATTCCCCGCCGTTTGGGCGATTTAAACTCGTCACTCACCAGCTTGGGCGACTGGCTTTCCGAGCTGAAGGAGGTACCGCTTACACTCGACTACATAGAATTTGCTGCACCTGACACAATACCTGAAAATAAAAAGGAATCGTTGTTTGACCGTTTCCTTTCCTTGTGCGCTAACGTGGTACTGTCTTTTACCAAAGACTATGACGCCATTGGCAGTATTGGTGGGAGCTCTGCGGAAGTAACGGAGGTGCTGGACCTCTGGATCAGCCGCGGCGAAGAGTGGTGTGAAATTCTCAAAGAGTTGGTTGATAGTCAGTACACGCCCGAATCGCGCATTGGCGTGCGCATCAATATTCTACCGTCCGGCACCTTGGGCGGCGGTGTCAATCCGCTGTTGCTTGCTATCAATGCGGGATCGGCGCCGGATGTTGCGATGGGATTGCCCAGCACTATCCCTGTGGAATATGCAATCCGCAAGGCGATGTATGATTTGTCAACCCTTTCGGGTTTTAGCGAGTTCAAACAAAACTACCTTGAAGAATCCTTTGTGCCTTTGACCTATGAGTCCGGCATATACGGTGTTCCGGAAACCATAAATTTTCGTGTTTTGTTTTACCGTACCGACATCTTCCGTCAGTTGAATCTCAAGTTGCCCGATACGTGGGACGATGTGTACAATTCACTGCTTCCGGCACTGTATCAGTACAACATGGGAATGCATCTTCCAGCGCAATACGATATGTTTATCTATCAAAATGGAGGCAACTATTACACCGGAGACGGATATAAAACTCTGCTTGGAAGCGTGGAAGCCTATAACGGTATAAACCAGCTGATTAAAAACTATACCGACTATGGTATTCCGTTTGCTGCGAACTTTTTCAACCGGATGCGTACAGGGGAAATGCCGGTGGGAATTGGTGATTTTTCACTGTATATGCAGTTGACATACGGGGCTCCTGAGCTGACGGGCAAGTGGTCGATTGCTCCCATACCCGGCACCCGTCAAGCGGATGGTGGCGTTGATCGTTCGGTCGGATCGCTGATCGGAACCGCAACCGCTGTCCTTCAAGGGAGCGAAAAAGTTGAACAGGCATGGGATTTCATCAAATGGTACTCACAGTATAATGTGCAGGTGGAGTATGGGCGGCAACTGGAGTCGCGGATAGGGACATCTGCCCGCTGGAATACCGCAAATATTCAGGCATTCAAGAGCTTGCCATGGAACTACAACGATTTGAAAACGATCGAACAGTCGTGGAGATGGGCGCGTGAAACACCGGTTGTGTTGGGTAGCTATTTTACTGCCCGTCATCTGGGGAATGCTCTTACCCGCTGCGTTGTCAACAACGAAACCGTGCGCGATTCGCTTGAAGAGGCTGTGAAACAAATTGATAAGGAGCTTAAACGCAAGCAGGAAAGCTACGGTATTTTTGTGAATTGACCCGAATCCGGCTTGGTCAGTTGACGACCGGCTCCAGGGAATACGAATTTTGTCTGGCAGATTGGTTCTGCCCGATTACAAATGGAGGAAGCTATAGTGGCGGCTAATCAGATAGCGGGAAAACCACCTATCAGACGTTCTTTACGACGAATACCGATGAGCAGCAACCGAAAAACGGCAATTATCTTTTTTGCTCCTTTTTTTATTTTATTTTGTATCTTCATTGTTGGACCGGTGGTGCAGTCGATCATCATTAGCCTAACCAACTACGACTTGATACAAGAAGCGAAATTTGTGGGGCTGAACAACTATAAGCTGCTGTTCATGGATGATGAGATTTTTATGATTGCCCTTAAAAACACGCTGGTGTTCGCTTGTATCGCCGGTCCGGCAGGGTATCTGGCTTCGTTTATTATGGCGTGGGTTCTGGACGGTCTGAAATTCCGCACGCTGTTTGCATTGGCATTTTACGCGCCTTCGATTACCAGTGGTGTGGCGATGTCGGTGGTGTGGTTGTATTTCTTTTCGCCTGATCGTTACGGTTTGATAAACAACTTCTTAATCAACAGTGGAATCATCAGCTCGCCTATTCTGTGGAATCAGGACCCAACGACCATTCTTCCTGTTTCCATCCTGATACAAATATGGATGAGCATGGGAACAGGCTTTCTCGTGTTTATGGCTGGTTTAAAAAACGTACAAAAGGAGCTGTATGAGGCAGCAGCGATTGATGGCTTGAAAAGCCGTTTTCAGGAGCTTTATTATATTACACTACCTCAAATGAAGCCACAGCTGTTATTTGGCGCCATCAATACCATTGCCGGCTCGTTTGGTGTGTTTGATATTATTGTCAGCTTTGCCGGAATGCCTACCCCGAACTATGCAGGCCACACCATTGTGGCACATTTGTATGATTATGCCTTTATCAAGTTTGAAATGGGCTATGCCTCGGCTATTGCCGTAGTGCTTTTTGTGATGACTTTTGTCATCGGCCGCTTTTTCATGTGGCTGCTGCGTGATTAATAATAATGGCTACGGAACAATACGAGTCTTAAATGAGAGATGGTATTGACTACAGGCAGAAAGGAATTATCCTTATTATGGTAAAAACAGGGATACACATTCGTTTTGGGCGAAAACAGATAACCATAAGCTCAAAACGTGTGTGGTTATATATGTTTGTACTTATATTGGTCACGTTTACCGCAATGCCGCTGGTTTATGTGGTTGTCACAGCATTCAAGCCGTTGGATGAACTGCTGCGATTTCCGCCGCGGTTCTTTGTAGAACGGCCGACGACGCGAAACTTTGGCGACCTGGTGCTGGCAGTTGGTAGCTCCAGTGTACCGTTTCTGCGGTATTTTTTGAATAGCGTCTATGTGGCAGTGGTCACCGTATTCCTAACGGTTATCGTATCAGCGTTGGGCGCCTATGCTATGACAAAGTTGGATCTGCCATTCCGCAGCGCCTTGTTCTCTTTGATTATTGCTGCCATGATGTTCCCCTCACAGGTAACGCAGATTCCCAACTACCTGACGGTAAATGGTCTGGGGCTGGTTAACACCACGTGGGCATTAATTATCCCCAAAATAGCGGTAGCGTTTAACTTTTTTTTGATGAAACAGTTTTGTGAACAACTGCCTAACGCTCTGCTTGAGGCGGCGCGCATTGACGGCGCCGGTGAGTCTCGTATTTTCAGAAGCATCGTCTTTCCGTTCCTGAAACCGGCATGGGCATCGTTGATTGTATTTTCATTTGTATCCAACTGGAACGATTATTTTGGACCTCTGGTGTACATTACCAGTCAGGCAAAGAAAACGCTCCCACTTGCGATTCAGTCAATTGCAGAGGGCGGTAGCATTGCCCGTGCAGGTGCGATGGCAGCTGCCACCTTTCTGATGACGATGCCAACCGTGATTATTTATACGGTCATGCAAAGGCGGGTTATTGAAACGATGGCACATTCAGGCATCAAATAAGCGGAGAGGTGAGGTACCATGAAAAACATATTCCGACTACTGTGCGTGCTAATCCTGTGCGCTTATTTAACTTTACAGGCTGCCGCTTTTGACTATCGTGACAATGGATACGCACTTTCCGAGGATGGTAAACAACGTGTTGCGATTCCCAAACCATATACCGTAAAGACGGTAATCAAAGAGTTTGGCGGCTCACAAACAACCCTCAATTCACCGCAGGATTTGTTTTTGTCAGAAACTGGAGAGTATTATATAGCCGATACCGAAAACGATCGTATTATCAAGCTGGACAGCGATTTTCAGTTTATCGCCGAGTTTACACAGGCTGACGATTCAGCATTGTCCAAGCCCACCGGAGTGTTTGTCGACAATGTTGGGGATCTGTGGGTTGCGGATTCGGGCAACGCTCGTATTGTACATTTAGACGAGCAAGGCAAGTATATCGAAAAATTTGTCAAACCCGAATCCGATTTGCTGTATAATGTTACATCGTTTGTGCCCACAAAAATTGCCATTAACCCCATTAACAACTACCTCTATATCATTATGGGGAAGCAGTTCATGATGCTGGATGCGGCGAACCAGTTTAAAGGATATGTGGGTGCGAATCAGATTGGATTTAATTTTTTCAACTGGCTGGTTCAGAACTTTGCGTCTGAGGAATTGAAATTTCAGCTCACCAAGGTTGAACCGCCTTCCTACAGTAATTTCATGATGACCGAGGATGGCCGTGTGGTGGCTGTGGGCATGAGCAGCAACAGCCGTATCAGCATTATTAATACGGTGGGCAGCAATATTTATCCCAGCGGCAACTACGGTGAGGTCGCCTATGAGGACGACGGAACACCTATCAATCCATTGTTTGTGGATGTAACCATAGACGACAATCAGATTATTTCCGTTATTGAACAAAATTCGAAATTCATTTACCAATACGATTCCGAGGGACAGTTAATCTGTTTTTTTGGTGGTGAGGGTTTGTCGGCAGGGTTCTTTGGTATGCCATCCTCCATCGTATCGGATAAACAAGGCAACTTGGTTGTGTTGGATTCTATGTTAAACCAGATTCAGGTGTTTCAGCCTACCGAATTCATTTCACTCGTTCATAATGCCATTGTTCAGTATAACGCCGGTTTTTATGAAGAATCCATGGCCAGTTGGGATAGAGTGAAGGAGAAAGACAGCACATATGGGCTGTCGCGCAATTTTATTGGTAAAATCCGTATGAAAAACGGTCAATATACCGAAGCACTGGAGGATTTCCGGTTAAGCGGTGACAAAGTGAATTACGGGAAAACCTTTGAATCGCTGCGGTACCAGTTTTTACAGAAGTATTTTTACGTCATTGTAATATCGGCAGCGGTGCTATTCATTTTGTTGGCATTGTTGATTAAAAAATCCCGCAAGTTTATTAGCAACCTTCAAGCCAAGCTTTGGAAGCAGTAAGGGGGGACAGCAATGAAATGGCTTCAATATGGGTTCATGATCTTATTTCACCCCATTGAGATTTTCTACCTCATCAAACGTGATCGAAAAAACATTCCTTGGATGGTCAGCCTGTTTACTCTGGCAATCGCCGTTCTCATAAAAACCCTCACTGTGTACACGGTCAATTATACTGTCGCCAGCAAATCTGCAGAGCAAGCCAACGCCCTGTGGGAGTTAGGCATGGTTGTGGTACCCCTGCTGTTGTGGGTGGTTGCAAGCTATGCCCTCATGACAATTATGGGCGGCGAGTCTACCTTTAAGGAAACGCTGACAATCAGCACCTATAGCTTGGTTCCCTATATTCTGTTCACGCCATTAGTGATCATAATTTCGCAGGTGCTATCTACGTCAGAAGCAGGTTTTTTCAATACATTACAAAATCTGCTAATTGTTTGGATGCTAATTCTTTTGTTTGTGGGGTTTAAAGAATCCAACGGACTGGGATTTGGTGCAGCCATATGGCGTGCATTTCTATCGCTCATTGTTATGGTCTTGATTGCCGCAACGTTTCTGCTAATATTCGCGCTGGGTTCTCAAATAGTGATATTTGTTCAGGAGCTCACGTCGGAAATTAATTACTATTTGAGATAGGAGCAGCATGATGAAGAACAATAAGAAAATCATTGCCTTGTTGTCAGCGCTCGCTGTTGTTGTGACAGTCTCTGCTATCCTTGTGCTCAAGCCTAAACTCAAGGTGGACGCCGAGCAGCTGAGTTCCTATGCGACGAAGGCAGTGCCCCCTGTGTACGTGAACGATAACATCGACTGGCAGGATGACATCGCTCTGGTTGGTGAAGCCGGCGGGTATCAGCTGTATTATGACCGCGCCAACGTGTCGTTTTCTATAAAAAGTGTACAAAGCGGCCATATGTGGAAATCCGGGGTAACAGCCGAAGAGTTTACGCCCAAACGCGAGTCGGATTATATATGGGCAGATTTGCAAAAAGCCTGTATCGTGGGTTACACCAACTTTGCAGATATGAACGGCACCATCAATATTGCGGAGCGCTTGACACAGATGGTCACCGTTACCGCCACCGAGAAAAAACTGAAAAATGGTGTGGCTGTAGCCTTGATGTTTGAAGAATATGAGTTAGGGTTCACCATGGAGCTATGGTTGGATGAGGATGGCTTGAACGTGCGCATTCCCCGTGAGCGTATAGTGGAGAGTGGGGAATACGGCATTACCAATATCACAGTTTTCCCGATGCTTGGTGCCACGACCGATTCCGAGGATGGCTATATCGTGTACCCGGACGGGCCGGGCGCCTTATACCGCTTAATCTCCTCTGAAAACAGGCAAAGCTCGGTATCCACGGATGTCTATTTTCCGCGCACCTTTGATTTGGATTCCATCGAACGAGATCACGTACAGGGTAAGCAATACGCTATGCTGCCCGTTTATGGAGTAACTACAGGAAGTAAAGGATTGCTGGCGTACATCCTCGAAGGAGAGATGAACAGCTATATTACGCTGACACCAAGCGGCAACGTTTATGACCTCCACCGCATTCAGTCTACCATCACCTACCGCAAGGCGTATCAGTACGTATCTCCTGACGGCACGCCACTGGACGCGGTGGAAAAGAATATTTCTGCCGGAGATTATCGGGTGCATTATTTCTTTATGGAACAAGATACTGTCACCTATTCGTCCATGGCGCAACGGTTGCGGGAGTATATGCTCAAAACCGGTCGGCTGTCAACGTCACAGGCGGCGGATGACGAACGAGTGAACGTCAATTTGCAGATGATTATGGGTTCACAGGTTAAGACCATGGTCGCCACCACCTATCAGGAAATGACAACCTTTGACGATATACAAAAAATGGTGGGTGAATTGGGCGATCCAACTGGAAACGCATTACGGATTATGATGCTGGGCTGGCAGAAATCAGGGTATAACTCCAATCCAACAGGGTATAAGCCTTCCGAAAAAATCGGCGGCTTGAGTGGGTTAAAGCGATTGACGAAAAGCCTTGGACGACGTGGTATTGACTCCTACTTGATAATGAATATGGTGGATGCTGATGCTGAAACAAGAGGCTTCACAAAGCAAAGCGATGCTGCGTATAACGAAATGCAGCTGCCCATCACCAATGCCGATGGTTCGCGCTATCTGACCAATGGCTTCCGTTCTCTGAATCAGCTCATTTATAAAGTCCTGCCATATTTTAACCGTCACCATCTGCAAGGCATCGGCTTTGATAAACTGGGCAAGTATGTCTATGATGACTATCAAACAAATATGGCAATGAATCGAAGTGATATGTTACTGACATACCGCGGTATACTTCAGGAATCGAGAGAGTCCGGCCGGTCGATAGCGGTTCAGCACGGTAACGCCTACGCATTGGAGAGGGCAGATTACCTGTACGATGTTCCCTTGAGCAACTCAAATCTTATGGTGATGAGTGAAAGCGTTCCATTCTATCAGATGGTAGTACACGGGATAATTCCTTATAGCGGCGTGACGCCGGGAAATATGTCGGTTGATTATGCCGTGGAAAAGCTTAAATGGATTGAGTATGGCTGCGAACCCATGTTTTTATTGACACAAAATTCTCCCGAGCTATTTAAAGGCTCCAAAGTAACCAATGCTTTTGCCACAAAGGCAGAAACACTTTTGGATGAAATTGCCTCCGTCTGCCAGGAGTTTAATAAGAAGCTGCGCTTTACCGCCAACCACACCATATCGGAGCATAAGAAGCTGTCCGACGGAGTGTATCGTGTCTCCTACGCCAATGGCTGGAGCATTTACATCAATTACAACCGCACTGCACAAACAATTGATGGCATAGCGATTGGTGGGGTTGATTATACCGTGATTGATAACAACGGAAACATAGTGGAATAGGGGGGAGCTGTGTGAATCGTTCAGGAAAAGTTAAGAGAAAAGGACTATCCCTTGAAAAGCGGGAGGCTTTATATGGGTTCCTATTTATATCGCCTTGGATTATCGGAGGTCTGCTGTTGCTGATGTTTCCAATTTTCCGGTCTTTACAGTTAAGTGTTCACAACATCACCAATATAGCCGATTGGGAACTGGAATGGGCGGGCTTAGAGCATTTTAAGAAAGCGATATTCGGAGATGCCATCTATTTTGAATATTATTTGGATACCGTAAAATCTATGATGATTCAAATTCCGTTAATAAACGTATTCGCCTTGACGGTGGCGGTGTTCCTGAATCGTCGGTTTGCGGGACGTACCATGTTCCGCCTGCTGTTCTTTCTTCCCGTTCTGTTAGGAACCGGATTTATCATGCAGCAGCTTATGGGGCAAAAAGTGGATCAGGAAACGATGGAGGTTGCCCGAAAGGTGCTTCTTCCCCAAGAGGTGACTATTTATCTCGGTCCCAAGATAACCAACTGGATAAGTGAGTTTCTCAACGTTATTACCACCGCACTTTGGAAATCCGGAGTGCAGATAGTGATTTATCTGGCAGGATTGCAGGGCGTTTCCCGGCAACTGTATGAAGCGGCACGTGTCGATTCGGCTACCGAATGGGAAACGTTCTGGCTGATTACGCTGCCCATGGTCACCCCAATGATGCAGCTTAACCTGATTTATTCGGTGGTGGACAGCTTCAGTGATGAGAGCAACTCTCTGCTGGCCTATATCGTCCGTCAAGGCTTTGTCGCCAACAAATTCGAGTACTCCTCGGCGATGGGTTGGCTGTTCTTTGTTTTTGCCATTATATTGATTGTTGCACTTTTCTTGATAACGCAGCGCTTTGTCAACCGTGTCAAAGAATGATAAAGGAGGGGTTGAGACAGAATGAATGCAAAATTTAAAGCCTTGACACAGTATCCGCTCAAGGATAAAATCAAAAGGCAGCATCTTCGACTCCCGGTATCACTATTTGATATTGTTGTATTTTGTCTATTGATTTTACTAGCATTTGTCTTTATTTATCCGTTTTTGTTTATGTTGGTTAATTCCTTCAAAAGTTATAACGATATTATTAATATAACGGTAAAGTGGCTGCCTCGGGAATTTACTTTTTCAAATTACACGATTGCGTACAACGCTTTACAAGTACAGAAAACCTTTATAAACTCATTGTTTGTAACGGTTTTTGCGACCATGGGACACGTGCTATCCTGTTCATTTATTGGATATGGCTTTGCCCGGTTTCGATTTCCTCTTCGCAGGGTGCTTTTCAGTATCGTGATACTATCGTTTTTAATTCCTGTGCAGACATTAATCATTCCGATGTACATTACCTACTCCAACCTCAATATGCTTGAAACGTATTTACCACTAATTTTTCCAACGTTTTTAGGGTTTGGATTAAAGGGCGGACTGTTTGTGTTTTTGTTCCGCCAGTACTTTATACGCATACCCAAATCGCTGGACGAGGCAGCCAGCATCGACGGTTGTGGGCCGCTACGAGTTTTCTTTCGTATCGCTCTTCCCTCCTCCGGGGCTACCGCCATCGTGTGCATTGTTTTATCGATAGTTTGGCACTGGAACGACTTTTACGAACCTGGAATTTATATTTCCAGCTTCGATGATATGCTGCTTCCTCAGATATTAGGTTCTCTCTACCATCTGCTAAACAAGTTGTCCGTTGACCCCAATATGGAGGTGGCTGCGGAGGGTGCTAAAATCATGTATCACAAAGGAATCGTGATGGCGGGCACCGTCATGGCGATATTGCCGCCATTTATTGCCTATTTGTTTTTACAAAAACGATTTATTGAAGGCGTGGAACGCACAGGCTTAGTTGAGTAATAGGGAAGGCGAATATAACAATTTATTGGAGGATATTATGCACATACAGGCAGGTTTGGCTAATGAATACTTCAAGCTGCGTTACGGCTTAGAGGCTATGAACAATGATGAAGCCATTTATAACAACAAAAGCATTAGCCTGGACTGCGCGCGTGGCAGCTACGTTGCGTTTCAGATTGTTCTGAAGGCGGATGAGGCATTTACGTTAAATGTGGGGGATGAGCCATATTTCAGCCGAGACTCAGCACAGAAATTCATACGAGTGGCTGTGGATGGTGCTCTGGATTTCCGGCTGAATATAATTGACATGGCCATTGACAATGAGATGTATTTATGGGGCGAGGCACTGCTGGAGCAAGCTGTGCGGGAGATGCCGGCAAATCGCGCGGTGAGTGTTTGGGTTGAGGCAGCAGTTCCCGCGGGCACTTCTCACGGCGTTTATGGCGGAAAGATTAGACTGTATATCGGCCAGCTATTTGAAGAAGAGCAGGCGATGGAACTGTCTTTCAGTGTAGAGGTTTATTCGTATACCCTGCCAGCACCGTCCGAATATTGTTGCTATCTGGATCTGTGGCAGCATCCCTGCAACATTGCGCGTAAGGCAGAGACGCCGTTGTGGAGCAACAAACATTTTGAAGTACTGGAATCCTATATCCGCTCGCTTGCGGAGTTGGGACAGAAGGTGATTACAATCGCTGCATCTCAGCTGCCATGGGCGGGTCAAAGCTGCAGCGAAGAGCATCGCACGCCTGCCAACCTGTATGAATACTCGTGCATTCGTGTATACCGCAACCAAGATGAAACGTTAAGGTACGATTATTCCGTGATGCAGCGATACATCGATTTGTGCATGAAGTACGGCATCAACCAAGAGATTGAAGTGTTTGGTCTTGTAAACGTGTGGAATGGCAAATTTCCGGTTATTTGTCCGGATTATCAGGAGCCAATTAAAATCCGCTGCCTTGACGCGGATGGTGTTTATCGGTATCTTACCAAGCCGGAAGAAATTGACCACTACATCGTATCGTTACAATCCTATTTTGAGCACAAGGGCTTGCTCAGCCGCGTTCGCATTACAGCTGACGAGCCAAGAAATAGGGAAGCGTATCAAAAATCCTTGGAGCATATTAAAGAAATAGCACCAAAATTTATATTTAAAGCGGCCTTAAATCATGCAGAATTCCTTTCCACCTTTCAAGACGAAATTCAGGATTTCGCTCCGTTTATTGACTGCATATTCCGCGAATATTCAACCGTTTGCGAGGCGATGGAGAAGTTTCCGGACAAGCGTTTTCTTTTATATGTATGCTGCGGACCGGATTTCCCCAACACGTTTGTTCATAGCCCCTTTACCGAAACATCGTTGTTGTTCTATATCACTGCTTTTTTACGGATGGATGGATTTCTTCGCTGGAACTACACTGTCTGGCCAGAAAACCCGCGTGTAGACGCTCGATATATGACCTTCCCAGCGGGAGACACGCATTTCGTGCTACCATCCAATAGTGGAACAGTACTCCTTACTCTGCGCTGGAAAGCGCTGAAGCGCGGGATAGAAGAATTTGAAATGATTCGGCAGTTGGAAAAGCAAGGAAGCACTACATTAGTGCAGATATATACAAAATTGTTTGGTACGGATATACCCGAAGAGTTTGTTGCTAAATCGGGAGATAATTGCGACAGAGAAATGTTTGAATCGATTGATGATGCGAGTTTCCTGCAATTACGTAGAGAACTCTTGCAAGCTCTAAGTAGCCGATAGAGGGGTATATGGAATGGTAAAACGACTGCTGTACAGAATAACAAAGGGTACTTTGCTGAGCTTGACCACGCTGATTTTGGTGGGAAATAGTGCCCAGTCATTAGCGGTATCTCCCAAGACGGACGTGATACATAACGCCAGAGTCGTGTTCTTCGGGGACAGCCTGACACATTATGGAACATGGCCGGAAACTCTAAAGAATCGATTTAATCTATCCGCTGCCATTAATGCCGGCGTAGGCGGGAACACAAGCTCAGCCGGGCTTTCGCGCTTTGATTCATCGGTAAAGGCGCATAATCCGGATTTTGTCATCATCAATTTCGGCATGAATGATCATGTGACGGATAGGCCCAACTCACCACAAACCTCCAAGGAGTGGTACAAGTACAACTTGGAGACGATTGCTGATAAGGTGAGGGGGATTGGCGCCATTCCGGTGTTTTTCACCACAAGCTATATGGTTGAGGAAACGTATTACACAAGGCATCCCAAGGAGAATTATGCATCTGCAGGTGGAGCCCTGCAGCTGTTAGACGATTACAGTGAAATCATGCGTCAGGTGTCGATAGAAAAAAAGGTGGATCTCGTCGATGTGCGCGCCGAGTGCGAAAGATACAGCCCACAGCAGCTGCTGGATAATGACGGCGTGCATCTTGCGAGTATGGGTAATCAGTTGTACGCAAAGGTAATCGGCAATTTTCTGGATGCCAAATATTCCAAGCCTTCCGCAATAAAGGCAGTTACCGTCAAGTTTACGGATAAACATACCGGAAAGCACCTGATTCCGGCAATCCGGTTTGAAGGTGCTGCGGGCGCCAGGATTCGCTTGGTTGCCAGAGAGATAGAAGGCTATGAGTTGGAAGGTGAGGCGATGAAGGATTATTCCTTTTCGGCGTCCGCCACTCAAGAGTTTGTCTTTCAGTATGCCAATATCTCGGGAACTTCCATAGTGACAACCACCCGTTCATCTGCAGGCACTACCAAAGGACAAAACAATACCACAACCAATGCTCATACCACGCAAAGCGTTTCAATCGGCACAACGCTCGTGATTGGGAGCGCAGAGATGAGTGAAGTTTCAACCGACACCTCATCGAAAATGGAAGAAAAAACAGTTGCCACTATGACATCGGCTGACAAAACCGGAGAGAAAAACGCAAATAAACCGTTGGTTATTATTCTTTGTCTTGCCAGTATCATAGTAGCAGCGGGTGGGAGTTTTGTTGTTTACCGTATGCTAAAAAACGGATTTGCTAAAAGAAAGAAATAGCGTATTTTAGCTATACAAAATCAGGGGTATTGCGAAACAATTACATTCTTTTCGCAATACCCCTGATTAGAAACTATCGGCAGAATTCCATTTCCAGATTATATAAAGGATGATTTTGCTTGCCTATTAATTTTGATTCAAAGACAGGGATTTTCCACATCAACACAAAAAATACCAGCTATATATTTCGCCTTATTAAAGAGGGATATGTATTCGGAGGGTATTGGGGAGCCTCTATCGACTCTTTGGACCCATCCCGCTTATGGCAAACCTACCCTTCTGGTTTCTCCCCCAACTATCCGGGATCGATGCACGGTAATATCGGCTTGGATTTATATCCGTCCGAATACCCAGTGTATGGAAGTGGGGACTTCCGCAGTCCTGCTATTCAGGTCGAATTTCCAAACGGCAGCCGTTTGCTGGACCTGCGTTATCTTTCCCATTCGATAACGGCAGGCGATCGAACTCCACAACCTGGTCTTCCACAACTTAGTGGAGCAGATGAAACGTTGGAGATTGTCCTTTTTGATCCTTCCACGGGGTTGGAAGTAGTAGTTCGCTATGCGGTATACGAGGCAGAGGATTGCATTGCGAGAAGCACCGCTATTGTCAATCGCACCAATCAGCCTCTTCGCATTCTCCGCGCACTCAGTGCAAGCGTGGATATATTAAATGAAGACTACCAGATGATGAATCTATATGGCGCCCATGCACGTGAACGGCAGATAGAGCGCCAATCCATACGGCATGGCATCAACGCCATAGAAAGCAGTCGTGGTTCTTCGAGTCATCAACAAAATCCATTCATGGCCATCGTATCGCCAGAAACCACCGAACATTCCGGTGCCGCCTATGGTTTTTCTCTGATATACAGCGGCAATTTTCTTGCCAATGCAGAGTTGGATCAATTTGACTATGTTCGTTTGCAGATGGGGATTAACCCTTTTGATTTTGCTTGGAATTTGGAACCAGATCAGACTTTTTGTACGCCGGAAGCGGTTCTCACCTATAGCCGGCAAGGGCTTAACCGTCTTTCGCAGAATTTCCATAATGTGTTCCGCAACCATCTGGGCGCTTCTTTGTATCGCAACCAGCCACGTCCCATCGTTATCAACAACTGGGAAGCAACCTATTTTAATTACGATGAGCAGAAGCTTATGGAACTGATTGATAGCTGCGAAGGTTTAGGCATTGATACTTTTGTGTTGGACGATGGCTGGTTTGGACATCGAGATAACGACAGATCCTCCCTTGGTGATTGGTTCGTAAATACTAAAAAACTACCACACGGACTGGATC
>DHOG01000130.1:33935-43285 GCA_002410715.1 Ruminococcaceae bacterium UBA5396
CACACGGACTGGATCCTCTGATCGAGCGATGCGAAAAAAGAGGCATGAAATTCGGTCTTTGGTTGGAACCGGAAATGATTTCGGAGGATAGCGAACTGTATGCCGCTCATCTCGATTGGTGTATTCGCCAGAAAGGAAGACCTTACTGCCGTGGGCGGCATCAGCTTGTGTTGGATTTATCACGCACCGATGTGTTAGATTATCTCAAGGAAAAGCTGGGCAGTCTTATAGCCAATCACCGCATTAGCTATATCAAATGGGATATGAATCGCAATATTACGGATGCCTATTCCTCCGCACTAAATCCTGCACAGCAACCAGAGATATATCACCGATATATTTTGAATCTATACGATTTGCTGGACTATCTGACCACCCGTTTCCCTAATGTTCTATACGAGGCGTGTTCTGGCGGGGGAGGTCGCTTTGATCCGGGCATCCTATATTATATGCCGCAAATATGGACCAGCGACAACACCGATGCGATTGAACGGCTTAAAATCCAATATGGAACCTCAATGGTGTACCCGCCTTCAAGTATGACTTCTCATGTATCTGTTTGTCCCAATCATCAGGTAAGCCGCACAACACCTTTTCACACTCGTGGTTTGGTTGCCATGAGCACCTCGTTTGGATATGAGCTTAATCCGCTTTCCCTGACTGAACAGGAACGGGAGGATATTAAGAAACAGACATCTTTATACAGAAGAATATCCGACCTTATTGTAGAAGGGGATTTTTATCGATTAATTAGTCCTTTTACATCCGAGCGATGTGCTTGGATGTCGGTATCGAAGGATAAGCGGCGTGCATTCGTGGTTCATATTCAGACACTATGCACAAGCAGCAAACCGAATATGCGGTTGAAGATGGCCGGGCTGGATCCCCATGAAAGCTATTATATCGAGGAACGTGATGCGGTTTACAGCGGAGGCGAGCTGATGAACGCCGGAATTGCTATATCCACTCATGGTGATTTTAAAGCCTATTCATTTACCTTGACGCAAGTTCCGTATAATCATTCGTTTGACAACTGATGATTATACAAGTTATATAACAATGGGCGTTTTGTGGGGCAGTGACTANNAGCGGTATAATTCCATCCGAAAAAACAAAAGCCTCGGCAAGTATGATGCGGCAACAACCGATATGGCGAAGAACATATTGGATGAAAGGTTCGAGCATGCAGAAATTGATTCTGATTACGCCGAAAATTACTATGTTGAAGATATCCAGCTTAAAAAAATATACACCGAAGCGCTAAAGCGACTCGGAAAGGGATAAGGCGCATTCTTTTTGAGGGGAGATGAGGAAATATATACGACCACAGACCCGATTGTATTTGACGATTGGAACGAATATTTTATTCGCTTCACCAAAGGAAAAGACGATAAATATTTCACTCATTTTCTCTGCCGGTACGAAGCCATACTGGATGGAATTGCAGGGAAATTCATCAATAAATACAACCTTGATGCAGGACGAGCTGATGACTTGAAACAGCTTTTTGCATCCGTTGTTTGGACAGAGCTGCAACAATATAACCCGGCGGATGAGCTGCCACTTTTGCAATTAGTAAGATATAAGGTAATTGCGGTGTGGCACGATTATGTCCGGACTTGCTGTGGTGAGACCTTTATTGATTCTGCCAATGCTTACCGATTGATTCGAAACTCCTCTTACTTATTCTTTTCTGCAGATAATCCCCGGGACGGAATACAAGCTATCATGAACAAGCTAAAACTACCGGAGGAAAAAGCAATCCAGGTTATACGGTCGGCCAAGCAGTTTAAATATGCCGACCGTATTGGGCAGGATGACCTGGATAAGAATCAAATTGCAGCAGGGGTTGTTTATGAATATGAGCTGCCGCCATCTCCATCAGCGGAGGATGATCATTTGCGCTTAGAGCAACGGCTACAGTTTATAGAAGTGGCAACAAAATTGTCGCCCAAGGAAATCCAGATCGTCGAGCAAACCGTCGGCGTCTGCCTGAGCTGTCTCGGATTACTCCCGAGGAAAACGCATGAGCAGGTCGCCCTTTTGCAAGGTGCGGCAGATGCCAGTGTCATTGAGAAAAGGCGCAAAAAGGCATTGGCGAAATTGCAGAAAATATTTTTGTGACAACTACACATCAAAAACCCGCTTAATCCGTACAGATTAAGCGGGTTTTTACTTGGAGCTGATGGTCGGAATCGAACCGACAACCTGTTCATTACGAGTGAACTGCTCTGCCATTGAGCCACATCAGCATATATAGGGGAGCGGGGTTTCCACTCCCGACTTTAGTTTGTCGCGAATTATACGGATAGCATAATGAAAAACAGGAACAACGATAAGGATAAAAATACGGCGCACGGGAGAGATAACAGGACAATTGGAGCAACCCGAAGCACGGACGAAGGGCGCCTTTTATGTGAAACAATAGATCTTACAATATAAAGTATAGTGCCTGAGATTGCCAATACTATTGACAACAAGAGCAATAAGAAAATTATTACTAATGGCTCCATTTCAACCTCCTGTAAAAGCGGAAACAAAAACGTTAACAAGCTTTACTCCGCCGACCAAAGAAGATGCAAAAAGGAGCAATCCGCTCAATAAAAAAAAAGTTGAATAAACAAGGATAATCTTCGGTTGATGATATTTTTTAAAAAGGGTACGAAATATCAATAATAATAAACCACAAACAAAGGAAATAGCACCTAAAATAAAAATAATAGTCAACAAAAAGGCGATAAGCGGCGGTGCAACAATTGCTCCCATTTTGTTCCCCTTTTATCTTGTCAAAAACCGTTACAATTCAAGCGGTCGGTTTTCTTAAAATGCCTACCTTAAGGATAACTACTGAGCCACCAGCGCACAAGTATGTGTTTGTTTGTTTTTGAACGCAAATCACTATACCACAGCAAGACCTAGATGTCAAGCAAACGTGGCATAACCAATACGAAAAAACGGAAAAAACGGTACTATAAAGAAGCCCTTATAAATGTGAAATACTGGTGAATCAATATGGTTTGTGATATAATATTTTCGAAGAACCGAAAGGGAGTGCTCTAGATGAAGCCGAATGAGTTTCTTGATGGTTTGTGCAGGGATATAATATGTATTTGCGTACCACAGAAAATCCTTTTATTCAGTTATAAGCAAAGTCCTGACGGTGAATTGCATTCGGTCAAATTATGCGTCATAATTGGCGACGGGGATTCCCGTATGATCGAGCGCAAACTGTATGTGGAAGTTGATTCGGTGCTGTCTTTTGATATTTTAGTTTACACCGAAGCCGAATGGAGTCAGCTTCTTGAAAACAATATGAGCTTTGCATCACGCATACAAAAGACCGGGAGGGTTTTGTATGAGGCGGACTAAGCACGGCACCGACAGCCGAAAATTTTTCGACTGGCTGGAGATATCCGCTCGAGATCTCCTTGCGGCACGTTTGCTGATTGAGCAGGAGCAATGTTATGATATTGCGGGGTTTCACTGCCAGCAATGTATCGAAAAAGCATTTAAGGCGTATCTGATTGACAGTACCGGTGTTTTGGTGGATGGTCATAACCTAACATGGCTTTGTCGGCAGGCTGCGAAACACGATAAAACCTTTAAAAGGTTTATGGAGGATACTGCCGGCATGAACCGGCTTTATATTGAAACCCGCTATCCTTCTGACATTAATCTTCATCTTAATTCCGACAGCATAAAACAGATTTATAATACGGCGAGGGAGCTGTATGATTACATTTGCAATGCAGTCTACGATGGAGACGGAAGTTTGGACGATGATTAATGTGAAAGACTGATAAAGCGGTATTTATATTATGATACAGCTGACTTTGAAGGTTGATCTGATATCACTTTTCCATCCTGTATTTCAACGATCCTCTTGGCGGATGAGGCGATTTCACGGTCATGGGTGATTAGAATTACGGTTCGTCCCTCTGCGTTAAGATCCAGCAGGATATTCATTACATCTCTTCCCGATGCAGTATCGAGATTTCCGGTTGGTTCGTCCGCCAGAATAATTGGCGGATGAGCGGCAATCGCGCGGGCAATGGCGACACGCTGCTGCTGCCCTCCCGACATTTCGGCAGGGCGGTGATGCATACGATTGCCAAGCCCTACGCGTTCCAGACATTCTATGGCGACTTTTCGCCGCTGTTCACGCTTCATACTGCGATAGATAAGCGGAAGCTCAACATTTTCAAGCGCATTCAGTCCTGCAATCAGGTTAAACCCCTGAAACACAAAGCCAATATGGCGGTTGCGGATGACTGACAGCTGGTCATCCGTCATGCTGGCTACATCCTTGCCTTCAAGCTTGTATACACCAAAAGTCGGGGTATCAAGGCAGCCCACCATATTCATCAGGGTAGATTTCCCAGAACCGGAATGACCGACGATTGCAAGGAATTCTCCCTGTTCCACTGCAAGCGATACTCCATCAAGCGCCCTCACTTGGTTGACACCCTGATTATAGATTTTATACAAGTCTTGAATTTGAATAATATGGGACATGGATGGCAGCTCCTTTGTATGTTTATTGAAAGCCAACTTTGCCGCAATGGATACAGCTGGGGTGGAAAAATGTTATCTAAATCACGGGTGGTCAACAAATAGTATGCCCAGCATCATGACGATTTTTCACAATGATAACCATTATTCTTTCGCAAAGCGGATGACAAAATGGTCTTGATTGGTTATAATACTCTAAGGTTAATAGAGTATTGAAAGGAACGATAACATGCTCAGTCCCTTTTGGAAGCATTTTAAAAGCGGTACCGATATACGCGGTGTAGCGATTGAGGGCGCCTATGGCGAGCCGCTTGATCTCACAGATGAAGTGGTTGAGAATATTGCCGCTGGCTTTGCAGGCTGGCTGACAAAACGCACAGGAAAACCGGAAGAGAAGCTTACCGTCTCGGTGGGGCGCGACAGTCGGATATCCGGTCCGCGTATACGCGACGCTGTCATAAACGCGCTTACCACTTCAGGTGTTCGGGTGATCGACTGCGGACTTGCATCGACGCCTGCAATGTTTATGACAACGGTGGATCTGAAATGTGATGCCTCGATTCAGATTACGGCAAGCCACCATCCATATCACCGCAATGGTCTAAAGTTTTTTCTTCCGTCGGGAGGATTGGAAGGCAGTGATATTTCCGAGGTTCTGGAAACTGCCCAGGAATTTGCAAACAACCCTGAAACGAGAAAAAAGGCTTCCATGCCGGGGGCGCTTGTTCGAGAGGATTATATGGCGCAGTATGCCGCACGGCTTCGCAGTCTAATCTGTGAGGGCGTAAAGGCGGCGGATTATGAGCATCCGCTGAAAGACTTTCATATTGTGGTTGATGCGGGCAACGGAGCAGGCGGCTTTTATGCCGATCAGGTGCTGGCTCCCCTTGGCGCTGATATTTCGGGCAGCCAGTTCCTTGATCCCGACGGAAGATTTCCAAACCATGTTCCCAACCCTGAAAATAAAGAGGCGATGGCATCGATATGCGCCGCAACTTTGAAAGCGGGCGCTGACCTTGGCGTTATCTTTGACACCGATGTTGATCGTGCAGGCTGCGTGGATTCCGCCGGCCGCGAGATTAACCGAAACAGGCTGGTTGCGCTGGCATCCGTCATTGCGCTTGAAGGGAATGACGGCGGTACGATTGTGACCGATTCCATCACCTCGAGCGGACTTAAAGCCTTTATTGAGCAGGAGCTGGGCGGCGTTCATCACCGTTTTAAGCGGGGATATAAGAACGTTATAAACGAGGCTCTGCGACTGAATCAAGCGGGTGTAAACTGCCCGCTGGCAATTGAAACCTCCGGCCACGCCGCTTTAAGAGAAAACTATTTTTTGGATGACGGTGCCTATCTGATTACAAAAATCATTATCAAGGCAGCTCAGCTGCGTGGGCAGGGCAAAAGTCTTGAAAGTCTGATTGAAAAGCTTGCGGAGCCTGTTGAGAGTGAGGAGCTTCGTTTTCATATTACCGAATCGGATTTCATATCCTGCGGCAACCGGATTCTCTCTGCGCTTGAGCAGTATGCCCGGAAAAACGGATGGGCGCTTGCGGATGACAGCCGCGAAGGCGTGCGCGTGTCATTTGGTGCGGGGCAGGGGGAAGGTTGGTTTTTACTTCGGCTCAGCGTGCATGATCCGGTTATGCCGCTGAATATTGAGAGCGATGTGAAAGGCGGGAACCGCCTGATTGCCGAGAAGCTAAAGTCTTTTCTGAATTCGCAACAGGGTCTGGATATTGTCTCCCTTAAAAGCTTTTTATCGTAATTCATATTTGATTGGAGTACTCTATGGAATGGACTGAAATACGGCTGACCGTACCTGTGGCAGATGCCGAACGGGCCGCCGATATTGCAAATATGGTGGTTACTTACGGTCTGTATATCGAAGATTACAGTGATTTGGAGCAAGGTGCCCGGGATATTGCCCATATTGATCTGATTGATGAGGAGCTTCTGGCGCGGGATCGCAATCATGCGGTAATCCATCTTTATATCAGTCCGGAGGAAAATCCTGCCGAGGCGGTTGCATTTTTGCGTGAGCGGTTCACAGCTTCAGGCATTAAACACGGGATAGATACAAACGGAATCAGTGAGGAAGACTGGGCAAGCAATTGGAAACAATATTTCAAGCCCCTTCCCATCGGCGAAAAGCTGCTGATATGTCCGACATGGGAGGATACTCCGCCTTCAAATGACAGGGTGGTGCTGCATATTGACCCTGGAATGGCGTTCGGCACAGGCGGCCATGATACAACTAGACTGGTGCTTGAAACGCTGGAAAGGCATATCCGCGGCGGTGAAACCCTGCTTGATGTGGGCTGCGGCAGCGGAATCTTATCGATTGCCTCTCTGCTGCTTGGTGCAAGAAATGCGTTCGGTGTGGATATAGATTCCCTTGCCGTAAAAACAGCGGTTGAAAACGGCAGAATAAACGGTATGAACCCTCCTGAATATACAATTGTTCAGGGTGACCTTGTCGAAAAGGTTGAAGGTCGGTATGATATCATTGCTGCCAATATCGTAGCCGATGCCATTATTGCATTGTCGGGAGATATACTTCCATTTCTTAAACCCGACGGGGTTTATATCGCCTCGGGTATCATTGATACCCGGGAACAGGATGTACTGGACGCACTTGAGAAATGCGGCTTCGAGGTTGTCGAAAGGCGAGGACAGGGCGGCTGGGTTGCCATTGTATCAAAGCTGCGAGACAAAATAACCAGGTAGGGCTTTGCTTTTTGCACACTCTGTTTGTTTAAGGGGGATTCTATGCCTCGATTTTTTGCTGATATCAGCGGTGAGGATACGGTTGTGATCACAGGGCAGGACGCGGTACATATTCGCCGTGCCCTGCGTATGCGGACAGGCGATTCGCTAACGCTTTGTGATGGACGAGGGAGTGACTATTTCTGCGAGATTACTTCTTTGGATGGTGATGATGTTGTATTAAAGGTTCTTTATCGGACACCCACCATCTGTGAGCCCGACCTTTTTGTGACATTGTATCAGGGGCTCCCCAAGGGGGATAAGCTTGAATACATTATTCAAAAGTCGGTCGAGCTGGGCGTATCAGCAATTGTTCCGGTCGAGACTGCCCGCAGTGTTGCACGAATTGAAAAAGAACCCGCCAAAGCAATAAAAAAGCAGCAACGGCTGCAAAGAATTGCGGATGAAGCCGCAGGGCAGTCGGGAAGGGGGATTCTGCCGAAGGTTGAAGCACCTGTCAGTTTCAAGCAGGTACTTGAGCAATTAAAGATAGACGGTTCATCTATTATCGTGTTTTACGAGGGTGGCGGTGCATCTTTAAGCCAACTGGTAGACAAAAGCTGCAAGCGCCTGTCGATTATTATCGGTCCGGAAGGTGGATTTGAGCCATCGGAAATCGAGCAGTTGAACCAAATGGGCGCCAAAACAGCTACCCTTGGACCTAGGATTCTAAGGTGTGAAACCGCTCCAATTGCCGCACTTTCTGTGATTATGGCAATGACGGGCAATCTCAATTAAGGGGAGAGATGCAATGCGAATTATTGATATTTCACGCGAGCTTATGTCGGCACCGATTTATCCGGGGGATCCGATGCCCGAAATTGAACCCCTTCAACGGATTGCGTTGGGTGACACATGTAATACTTCTACTTTAAACATATGCGCACATAATGCAACTCACCTTGATGCCCCCCTACACTTTGTACCTGATGGTCGGGATGTCGCGTCGGTGAGGCTTGACGATTGTGTCGGCGAATGCAGCGTGGTAGAATTTAACGGCATTTTGTTGGGTGCGCAGGCTGAAGAACTTGTTCCACGACTTCATCCTCGTGTTTTGTTCAAAGGCGAGGTGGAAATCAGTCCGAGCGCGGCGTTTGTGCTGTCTACGTCTGGGCTGAAGCTGGTGGGGGTAGAGGCCCAATCGGTTGCCCCGCCGGAATGCAGTGGCGCTGTTCACCGTCAGCTGCTTGGCAGTGATTTGGTTCTTCTTGAGGGACTGGATTTATCAAAAGTGAAGCCCGGAAGCTATTTTTTGTTTGCGGCGCCCATCAAAATTGCTGACTGCGAAGGTTCGCCGGTAAGGGCATTGCTAATTGAGAGGTAGATACATTTCAACCCGTTGGATGAACGCCCAAGAATTTAAACCAATTGTTAAGATAATAAAATATTTGGAGGAATACATATGATGGGATTTGAAACAAGTATGGCATTTAGTGTGATTTTACTCATTGGTGCAATTGGATTGTATTCGTTGATGTGGATTGGCTCGTCCTTGCTTCTTGCATTCTGCGTGTATAATGATGCGCTTTACCGCAGGGTTGATAATCCGGTTATGTGGGCGGTTCTGTCCGGCTTTTTCAACATTGTTGCGCTGATTTATATTATTATCCAGGTTTCAAAAAAGCAGCAGCCGATGCGCTGTATGCAGTGCGGTGATTTTCTGGCTCCGGGTAGTCAGCACTGCCAACGCTGCGGGCGGTCGCTTATGGTTCCCTCTTCCGAGGAGATGGCGGGGTATAATAAGCGCAGACGTTTATTTTTATGGCTGTGGATAGCATCCCAAGTGGTTTCATTTATTTTTGTTTTCGTATTTCTCATGATCTACTTAGCAAATGTCTTTTCCTTTGTGGGATTATAATTGCAAAGTTCTCCAATTTTTTCTTACAAATTTTCTGAAAAAGTGCTTGCAATTTAAAAGGTTGTATGCTATAATCTCATTCGTTCCCCAATAGGGGATCGATAGTTGGTGTTGATGGCGGTGAGGGTACACCCGTTCCCATCCCGAACACGGAAGTTAAGCTCATTTGCGCCGAAGATACTTGGCTGGAAACGGCCCGGGAAAATAGGTA
>DHOG01000095.1:0-1153 GCA_002410715.1 Ruminococcaceae bacterium UBA5396
TGTTTACCACCTTTACAACTAATCTGGCGGAAGATATCAAGGATAATTTGCAGAAGATCTGCACAGTTGAGGAGCAAAACCATATTGAAGTGGTAAATCTGGATGCCTGGGTAGTGCAGTTTCTCCGCGAGCAAGAATATCCATATTCAATTGAGTATGATGATAATATTTTAAACAAGATTTGGGAAGAAGCAATTATTATGTCCGGAGAGGAGATAGAACTCCCGATAAGC
The DNA here is from genome assembly GCA_002410715.1 of Ruminococcaceae bacterium UBA5396. Lineage (GTDB taxonomy): Bacteria > Bacillota > Clostridia > Oscillospirales > Acutalibacteraceae > Avimonas. The sequence continues at coordinate 234 of DHOG01000095.1, forward strand.
TTTTTCTCTGATGAATGGGCAAAGATTGTCAATGGGCAAGAAGCTTTTTCGGCGGAGCTTTACTTGAAGGCTTCCCGTTTGGGTCGCGGCACAAGCTTGACTGGTAAAGAACGGATGCAGGTATGGCATGTTTTTGAAGAGTACCAAAAGCTAATGGAAGAAAAGCAACTGCGCGACGTGGATACTGCCATGTATGAATGCAGGAAGATTCTTGAGAATACTAACGAAGGCCCGCGCTATGCTTCGATCATAGTCGATGAGGGCCAGGACTTGAGTATGAATGCTTATCGCCTTCTCAGAGCCTTGGCAGGAGCTAAGCGGTCGAATGATATCTTTATTGTCAGCGATGCGCACCAACGTATTTATAAGAAGAGGGCCGTCTTATCCAGGTGTGGCATTAATATCCGCGGACGTAGCAGCTACCTTAGAATCAACTATCGTACCACAGAGGAGATTCGTAAATTTGCTTTTGGTTTACTGAAAGGCGTAACCTTTGACGATCTGAATGGAGGATTTGACGCCGGAGAGGCTTGTCATTCATTAACCCATGGCAAGGCTCCTCAGGTTGAAATATTTAAGAACGCGGCTGAAGAATTTGATTTCATTCTTACCAAGTTGAAACAGTTGATGGAGCATGGTGTGGATCTCAGAAATGTTTGTATTGTAGCGCGGACCCATCGTTTACTGGATGATTATATTGCTCAGCTAAATAATGCAGGTATCAAAACGTATGAGATCAGAAGGAGCAAGCTTGATGAAAGAAGTTTTGATGGGGTGCGCGTAGCAACGATGCATCGTGTTAAGGGGCTCGAATTTGAACACGTGTTTGTGGTAGCAGTCAATAAATGCGTGGTACCACTGGCAGCAGCAATTGGTTATACCGATCCGGTAACAGAAGAAGAGGCTATTACCGCCGAAAA
>DHOG01000095.1:1431-14909 GCA_002410715.1 Ruminococcaceae bacterium UBA5396
AGAGCCAGATAATGATGTTAAAAAATTAAAGGAAGTGGGCTAATCTCTTTGCTGGCAGAAGAACTGGTAGAAAAAATAATGAAGATCCGGACTTGGCAGAAGGGTGGTATACGGGCGCCTCACAAGCCGCTACTGCTGCTATATACCCTTGGCCGTTTATGCAGGGGTGAGCCCAGGTTTGTGTCTTACGCGGAGGCGGAAGAGGATTTACGGAAGCTGCTGATTGAATTCGGACCATATCGCAAGACACACTACCCAAGCTACCCTTTTGTAAAGCTCAGCAATGATGATGGCTTTTGGGAACTTGAGGGGAAGCAGGTTTTGAATACAATCAAGGACTGGTCTGACCGGGAGCTAATCGATAACCATACGTCCGGTGGCTTCACCGAAGAAGTTTATTCACTTTTGAAGAAAGACAGGAAACTTACCTACGAACTGGCCAGGATTATTCTTGACCAATACTTTGACGATACCTTGCACCAGGACATTTTAGCCCAGGTTGGCTTGGAACTGGAAGGTGGTGTCATGCAGCTACGCAGCCCTGACTTCCGGGATAAGGTCCTTAAGGCCTATGAATACCGCTGTGCTGTTTGCGGTTTTAACGTTAGGTTGGGCGATACCCTGGTTGCAGTAGAAGCAGCACACATCAAATGGCATTGTTACGGAGGGCCTGACCGTGAAGATAATGGTATTGCCATGTGCTCTTTGCATCACAAACTTTTTGACAAGGGTGTCTTTACCCTTAATGAATCTTTTGTTTTACGGGTAGCGGAAAACGCTCACGGGACATCCGGTTTTGATGAGTGGCTCATGCGTTATCACGACCGGGCCATCCGTCGCCCACAAAGCCCCAGCTACTATCCTGACGAAAATTTTATCAACTGGCATGTCAGGGAAGTATTTCGTGGTCCCTCCCGGTATGTGGCAGGCATGTGAATGAAAATACTTCTTAGTAAATTCTAAACCAACTATGATGAACACACGAGAGGTTCAGTTATTCTCGAAATGTTTTACTATTCTATAAAATTGTATTGTTTTGGTGGGAAGGGAGTTGTAACCGGAGTTATTCTGTATCCTAAGACCGGATATTGATTTGCAAATAAAAGATGAATTAAAATCTTATTAAGTTGGGAGGGAGGATAGAGGTAAAAAGAATAGGAGTTTTAAAAGCGGAGGAGATTGTTTTAAATACGGTTTTACGGGCAATTGTTAAGACTGCCGGAGAATGGACTAAAGTAAACTAAGTAATTAACCAATGAAAGTAAGGCATTTAGTTCAATTTTGGAGGCTAAAAGTTTTAATCAAGAGCTTAAGAACGGTAATTTGAACCCCTTTGATTCAGACTCCATAGTACAAATTTTAACGGCACTTTTTCATAACGCTCTATTACCTATTCCCGGTTGGTCGATGGGTCTGATGCAAATCGACTTTTAAAGTCAGCTTTTCACCCAAACGAACAGAAGACAGTCAAAATAAGCAGGAAACGAGGTGAGCGCTGTGGCTCGAAAAACGAAAGAGCAAATCAGCTACAATATGAGCCGCGTGTGCAACAGAAACACGGCTCTTGAAATAATTTTCCGTGATGAACTTAACCGTCGCGGTTTAACAACCTATAGAAGGAATGATAAGTCTGTTTTTGGCAAGCCCGACTTCGTTTTCGCGGCGCGGAAAATAGCCGTATTTTGCGACAGTGAGTTCTGGCACGGATACGATTGGGGAACCGCAAAAGGTGAAATAAAGAGCAACCGCGATTTCTGGATTCCTAAAATCGAAAGGAACATGGCACGAGATAAGGAAGTCAACGATAAGCTTAAATCTGATGGGTGGACGGTTTTACGCTTTTGGGGAAAGCGAATAAAGGACGATGTCATCGGTTGTGTCGATGAAGTAGAAAACTTTCTGCGAATTTATCCAAAAGCACCGTATAGAACCATAGACCTCTGCGCCGGCATAGGCGGTATTCGGTGCGGTTTTGAGTGGGTTGGCGGCTTTACAAACGTACTGTCCGCCGAAACAGATAAATACGCTTGTATGACCTATGAGCATTTATTCGGAGAAAACCCTAATAATGACGTGATGTCGGAAGCATTCAAAAAAATTGTTGACAATACCCCGTATGACATATTACTTGCCGGATTCCCCTGCCAAACTTTCAGCCGAGTCGGTCTCGGGGAAGGATTCGAAAATGAAACTAAAGGAAAAATATTCTTCCACATTGCCGAAATTATCAGGCGCACCCGGCCAAGTGCAGTCTTACTGGAGAATGTCGATCATTTAGTAACACGTGACAACGGGGGCACATTCAGAATAATAATTGAAACTTTGGAAACCGATTTAAAATACAAGGTTATAGGTGTTTCACACGCAAATGACGGCACGCTAAACTATAATCCTAAAGATTTTGTAAGGAACTCCAGAAACTTCGGAGTGCCTCAAAATCGGCCCAGAGTCTACATAATCGGTTTTGACAGAGAACGATTCAAGCCGGAACGATTATCGGCATTACCGGCGATGTTGCCGACAGGCCGTGAACGCCCTCTTTATAACAACCTGAACGATGTTCTTGAATATGATGTTGAACCGAAATATTATATGGCTTCGGGGTATCTTCAAACGCTGATAAGGCATAGAAAACGGCAGGAAAGTAAAGGCTACGGATTTGGGTATAGAATAGTCAACGAGCCGGGGATAGAAAATCCTGTGGCAAATACTTTGCTTGCGACAGGCGGCTCCGGTAGAGAACGAAACTTGATATATGACCCGCGAGAAGGTATCGCAGGGACGAAAATCAAAGGGAAAAAGACACCGCTTAACGATAAGGGCATCCGGGTAATGACACCGACCGAATGGGGGAAACTGCAAGGATTCATCAATTATGCTTTTACGGACGAAGATGGAAACGAAGGATTCTCATTTCCGGACGGCGTATCGGATGTCCAAAAGTATAAGCAGTTCGGTAACTCCGTTACCATACCCGCCATTGAAGAGATGGCTCGCTTTATGAGTTCCTGCTTTAAAAAGCTCTGCGAGCCGGATGAGGGTACGGAGGTAAGTTTGCCATGACTAACGAACAGGTATTGTTCCGCTTCACTGACAAGTTCGACATATACTTTGAGAATGCGCTCATCTCCAGAGAGCGAATTGTCAAAAGGTATGCCGACTTTCTTACATCAACGCTGTCCGGTGATGGACACGCAGTTAGTGTGGCGCTACATACCGGTTCTGTCTGCTTTGAAATTGTTTCTTTTGTTATGGCCGCATTGGCATGTGTATCGTTGGACAAAACCGATGCCGAATCAATTATCGCTTCCTTGAATGAGGGCGATATGGTTCTTTACAAAAACGGACGTTATCGTTGGTGTGGGTTGGAAATCAAGAATGGGAAGCAATTTTTGAAGTTAAAGCAGGATGGGCGGGGTAAAAAAGGTCCCACTAAGTGTTGGGTTCCGTTTGACGAATAAAAGCTTAATAAAGCCTTACTACGGCACTTCGGTTGTAACCGACGGTCGTGGGATAAGGCGAAAAAACAACAAGCGGGCTGATTTTATTTCGCATATATTGGGCGTTGAGACAACCGATGTTCCAAGTGTTACGGGCGTTTCAACGGTTATCGTTAACGAACGCGGTACTTTTGACCGTTTTTCCAAGGGTTTGCGTATTGTTTACGGAGAAGGCAAGAGCATAGGATTGCTTGATATTGTTACCGCATCGTATTATACCGACAGCGGTGAGGAGTATCAATACGGCAACAATCCCGCCAAAACAGAACCGGTATTAAAGATAACCGGAAAAATATCTACCGCTCGTGATTTGGTGCTTGATAAGCAAGGAAACACGATTGTCGGGTTGATGGTTATCGGAGCGGGTGCCGCGTTAAAAGGCGGCTCTGAATTGACAGATCTGTTAGGAAGAAAAGCTCTTAAATTTACTCATGTTGCAGTCGAAATTGATTCCGAGTGTGCGGAGGAAATCATTGAAACACAGGAGGACGTTGCTGTATTTGCGTGCACAAGGGAATTCCTGCTGCAGAATTCTCTCCCTCCGCAAGAAACAAATGACTTAACCTTCGAACTTGACAAACAGGTTAAGAATATCGTTAACAACGCTGTTGCTACAGAGATTGTTGACGGTGGATGCTCGTGGGAAGAGTTACGCAAAGCCAAAGAAGCACTATACGTGATAAGGAAATCCGAATGGAATGACGATGCAAAGAATGCTTTTTTAATTATGGCCTATTCTCTGCTTAATTTATTTACCACGGCAGTATTCCCGATTGAAACATTGGAAAAAGCTGTTGAGAGCGGTAAGTTGATGACAGAGGTATCCTCTCCCGCTCTTCGGATTCGAAAACTTTGGGACTTGGCGGATAGAGCCGAATCGGTAGATTATCATTGTGCATATGTTGCCGATGTCTTAGAACGTCTGTACAAATCCTGTTTCTACTATTGTTCAAAATATATTGCTTTAAAGTGGCACCTTGAGTCTTCGAGCGGAAGAAAAATTGCTGTTGTGGTTCCGAAAGCATACTATGCCGACATCCTTTGTGAGGATGAAATGTTTCACAGCGAGGGCATTACCATTATTACCGCCAACCGTTTTGATAACGCCATTCGCTATGACAAGATCATAGCAGTAGGTGATTTCAGCGGCAAACGGTTTGACCCGCTGAAGTGTAAAGCCGCAGCGGATATTATTGTATTGCTTTATGAATGCGAAACGCACTGTTTCAAGCACAAGAAACGCAAATCGGAAATATTTGAAAAAAAATTGGATTTCAAAATCGGTATTACACCGGATGATATATTTGACGTCGGAGATTTGACGGATGACGGTGTCGAGATGGAGGATATAGACGAACTTGCCAAATCGGAAGCGGATTTGGAGCAATACATAGATAATATATGCACATTTGATATCAGAAAATATGCCGCGGGGGGTGCGGGCGCTGCGGAAAACACCTTGACATCCGAAATATGCGCTATTGGACGATTTATAAGCAGTGAACAAATATTATTTTCCAAATACTACAACGCGGTTGTTTTTAATCCTGAAAGAGGAACGGTATCCGAAATCGCTGCGGAAGACCTTTCGGCAGGAGATCAGCTTGTATTTGCAAAACGTGACGACTATACTCGAAACATGGTTGATTATATATATGAAAATCTGCAGACAACCGGTCGGTTAAGTGCAGATGTTTTGGATGCCACCGAAAAGGCAGCCTATTGGAAAGAAGTTTTGCGCGAATATAAAGTAATTTATAATCTCTCATACAGAGATATTGCAGAGGGGCTTCAAAAACTCGGAAGTACTCTTCAAGAGGTTTCTGTGCGGCAGTGGCTCATTGAGGAAAGCCATATAGTGGGACCGAGAGATGAAGTTACGTTGCGGCAAATAGCAGAACTGACTCAGGATTCTTATTTGCTCGATGATACACACAGCTACTTTGAAGCGTGTCGCATTGTTCGACGTCAACGAAGAGAAATACTGGAACTCATCGGGAAAGCGATTACGGATAAAATAAGCGGTCACAAACCGCCGGTAGGCAGCATTCTTGAAGTTGTATACGACAACGTAGAGAGCTTGTCCGAGACTTTAGAATTAGATGCAATCACACTGCTTGAGGAACCCGTTACCGTTCCTATCAACTTAATCAATAAACCGATTACGGATAGGGAGGTTATAACATGACAAGTAACGAAATTCGGGAGCAGATGATTGCCGCTCGCCGAGAATATATTCAATTGATTAAGTCGGAACTTCTAGGCCCCGGCTCGGAGTTTAACGTGCCTGATGCCGAACATGAGCTTATCTCAAGCAATCCCATCAGCCGGTACTCTGTCGGCATATTATATCCGCAGGGGAATCAAGTTAATCAAGACAGCGACGAAACGGTACCGATAGGTGAAAACGGCGAAGAAACCATAGCCGAAAGTGATGAACCCGTTCCGCGGGATGAAGAGCCGAATGGGACGACATCGGCAGGAATTCGTAACTATGAATATGACGAAACGGCTGACGAAAACTTAGATGAGGAAATAGGTCTGTCTGCGCAGTATATGCCTTCCTCTATGGGCATTACATTTATTGTGAAAGGAAAAACGGATGTAGTGCGAGGCAGCGTTTCATTTGCAACATACAGAAATGCGACGATTCACGATTGCGTAATTCCTTTTGTACCGGATAATCCAGAAAGTTATTCCGTACCGCCGGAATTGGCGCATAAAATGATTTATGATAAAAAATTGAGGGTAATCCGACTTATTTCCTCGGTTAATGCAAAAGAAATCAGAGATATTCTTGAACGGGGCACTATTCCGGAAAACGAATTTCCTGTCATAAGGCAGATAGCTTACCGCTTTGCCAATCTTTGCAGAAACGGTTATGTCCGTGTTCCTCATACGGCTGAATTTACACTGGACTTTTCACAAGGCAACTACATCGACGACAACAAAGAACTTGACGGCACAACCGCCAAAGTTACCGCCCTTCGTACAAGAATCTCGGATGAACTTTGGTCGTTGACCGTTATGCTCGTCAACGATATTGAGGAAGTTCCGGCAAAAGCCCATCATTGTATTTTTCAGCCTGTTCTTAAAATTTCATCCGAGAATAATGAATTTGTATTTACCGAAAGCGATCCCGATTATGACCCCGAAACAATGGATGACGAGGAACGTTCACTTGAATTGCTATATCGGGATAAGAAAATATACGGGACCGGGCTTGGCATTTCCGTCAATTGGAATATAAACAATGAGGGATTCGGCAGTCTTTGGAGCGATTTCTTCCCTGAAGCGGAAGTCCCTTCAATAGGTTTTGACTTGCCTGAAAACGATAAAGTTTCCGCAGAAAAATTGTCAATGAAGCATCTGTCGGATTTAGACGCAACGGATAAATCACAAAAAATCTCCGTATTAAAAAGTCTTGTCGACCTATATAAATCTTGGGTCAACGGCTTGGAAAAAATCGCCGCGACACTTGATAATCGGTACAAGTCCGCCGCAGCCAAGAATATAGCGGAATGCAAATGCGCTCATGCACGTATGTATTCGGGTATTGAGACATTGCAAAAAAATGATACCGCATATGTAGCTTTTTCGCTTGCCAACAGAGCAATGTTTATGCAGAGAATACATCTTAAAATGCAGGCTGCTACCGCCAATGCGGACCGTTATCCCGATGACGAACAAATAGCGTCACTCCTACGCAATATGGACTACAGAAAAGCCGATGACGGCGATTGCAGATGGCGTCCTTTTCAAATAGCTTTTTTACTGATGGACATCAACTCTATCGTTGATGATGCGTTGCCTGAGCGCGACATTGTAGATCTTATATGGTTCCCGACTGGCGGCGGTAAGACAGAGGCATATCTCGGATTAACCGCTTTTACGATTTTCTATCGTCGGTTGAAACACCCGAAAGAATCGGGAGGTACTGCTGTAATCATGCGATATACGCTTCGTTTGCTTGCGGCGCAACAATTTACCCGTGCGGCTACTTTGATATGCGCCTGTGAATTTATCCGCAAGGATTGCGAAGCAAAACGCTCCGCCTATCCATCATACCTGCTGGGGAAAGAGTCGATTACCATCGGTTTATGGATTGGAGGTACCCATATTCCGAACAGAAATGAAGATGCAAAGTACCATCTTGAGAAACTATTAAATGTCAGTGAACATTATTATGTGCGGAGTGAGAAGGACAGACATAATAAATTCCAAGTATTAAAGTGCCCTTGGTGCGGGACGAAGCTCGTTAAGGATGACAAGGATAAGAAACTTGTCGGTAAGTGGGGATACAGTATGCGGGACAAACATTTCTATATGTTCTGCCCGCAAGAAGAATGCGATTTCACTGTACGGTTACCGATTCAAATAATTGACGAAGAACTATATCTTAACCCGCCGACTTTGCTTTTCGGAACTGTGGATAAGTTTGCAATGCTGCCTTGGGATGGTCGTGTAGGCTCATTCTTTGCGGTGGGAACCGACAATCGCACACCCGAGTTGATTATTCAGGATGAACTTCACCTAATTTCCGGTGCGCTCGGAACCATAGTAGGGTTGTATGAAACAGCTGTTGACGCTATTTGCAGCCGGAAAGGAGTAAGGCCAAAAATAATTGCGTCAACCGCAACGATTCGCAGAGCAAAGGAACAATGCTCAGTTTTATACAATCGTGAAGTTGTCCAATTTCCGGCTCCCGGATTAAATTCAAATGACTCTTTTTTTGCACGGGAGGCAGAAGTATCGCATATCGACGGCGTATTCGGCCGTATGTACGTTGGTATTATGCCGTCCGGAAAGACAAAAGCTATGATGGAAATCCGAGCAATGGCCGCCCTTTTGCAAAGAATTCATATGATGCGGTTGCCTGATGAAGTAAAGGATAAGATGTGGACTTTGACCACATATTTTAACAGTCTGAAAGACCTCGGCAAAGCATCTACACTTGTGGAGGACGACGTTAAGGATTTTATTATTCGAACAGCAAACCGTATGTTCACATCACGGCGGTTGATTATCAGTGCCGATGAACTGACAAGTCGAGTGACAACAACGAAACTCAACGAAACTTTGGATAAGTTAGAGAAACTGGAATACTCACGAAAGAATATAGAAGATAAACGTTATTCTTCCAACATTCTCCTCGCCACTAATATGATTTCCGTGGGTATTGATGTTTCCCGACTTAATGTCATGTTGATGGTCGGACAGCCGAAACTGACAAGCGAATACATACAGGCATCGAGCCGTGTCGGGCGCTCCTTTCCGGGTGTGGTTTTCGTGCAGTACGACGCCACAAAGAGTCGGGACCGCTCTCATTATGAGCGGTTCAGAGCATATCACGAGTCATTTTATCGTTATGTGGAACCGACCGGAGCGACTCCGTTCTCAAAACCCGCACGGGAAAGAGCCTTACATGCCGTACTTGCCTCGATTATACGACAACAAGCCGGCCTGAGTGAGGATAAGGATGCGGCGAACTTCGATAGCGAGTATTTTGTCGATGTTATTGCCGATGCTGAACGGTTTATTCTTGAGAGGGTTAAAAGCATCAATACCCGTGCCGCCAACGGACCGGATGATGATATTGATGAAATTAAATCCGAGATGGATGCTTTCATCGCCGAATGGCAAAAGAAGGTTGATTTATGTAATGAAACAGATGCTCCGCTATTTTTCGGGCGCAGATTTATGGTTAATTCACCCGGCACAGATGTGAAGCGTCTGTTTAAACCATACAATACTGTCGGACAGGACAATTCCTTTGAAACCCTGACTTCTATGAGAAACGTAGATACTGAGGTTAAAGGCAAAATCGTTATTTGGGGGGGATTGGTTGATGACTGAGCAGATCAAAGATAAAGTTGACCTTAACAAGGTCACGCATTCGGTACGTGCGGCTCAAGCCGTTCTGCAATATGGAGTCGGTGCTATGGTCGACTTCCCGGATCAGACACTTGTCACGGCGGCACCGGAATATTGGAGCGAAACAAAACGAATCTACGATGATCGTTTTGCAAAGGCTCTCAGCGTAGACTATTTTGCTATGCCCACAAACATTTCGTATGCCAGATTTCCCGAATGGTATTTTTGCCCCAAGTGCCGGAAGTTTCAGCCGATAGCCAAGTGGGTTTCCGAACACAAGAAACAAGCAAAAGCGAGAGTTCTTGAAACCGACGAACATATGGTAAAACACATGCAATGTTTGGACTGCCATCAAGACTTGGTTGTCGCCCGTATCCTAACTGTATGTGAACACGGGCATATCAATGACTTCCCTTGGGTAAAATGGGTGCATAGGCAAAGTAAGAAGCCGATATGTGCGACCCCTTTCCTAAAATTCAAAACCGGTGCTTCGGGTACGGAAGGTCTGGAAGGGTTAAGCATTTCTTGTTCCTGCGGTGCATCCGCGACTCTTAGAGGTGCTTTTGATAAAGACCGATTTGAAAAACTAGATAAGGAATCAGATTCGAATGATTTTTGTTGTGAGGGCGGCCATCCTCATAAACACATACGGGAAAAGTGCGCTTGTTACCCGCGAACCGTCCAGCGTGGCTCATCATCAGTATATTTTCCTGTGATATACAGTTCGCTTGTAATTCCTCCGTATGCAGATAAACTAAACGCACGAATAGAGAAGAGCAAGGCCTTTGCTGACTGTATGACAATAATCGAGGATGAAGAACCCGGAGAAAGAATCGACACTATCAAGAAACGACTTACAAAATGGACTGAAAAAATTGCATCGGAAACAGGTGCCGTAAAATCAGATATTGAGCGTATTCTAAGCAGTAAATGGCTTGAAGATGGCGATTCTGAGATTGATGTAACAAGTGTTAAGTATCGTGCCGAAGAATATGAGGCACTCGGCGGGGAAATATCCGCAGCGTCCGGTTCCTTGGGAGATTTTTCGCGCGAAGAGATGCCGAATGATGAATATAACCTTCCCCATGTTAAATCGGTTTCGCTTATCGATAAAGTCAGGGTTGTGAACGCATTAATTGGTTTTTCGCGAATAAAACCTGTTATGGGCAAAGAAGACGCAGGTTTTGTCCATATAAAAGAACCGAATACTCAGTGGTATCCGGCTTACGAAGTTCGTGGTGAGGGGGTATTCATTAAGTTTAAACAAAACGATATTGACGAGTGGATTTCTAATAATGCCTCCGTTATTGAGCGATCGGAAAGAATCAGCGATAATTATGCCATATCGTTTATAGGGCAGAATTATCCTCGAATCATAACCCCTAAGTTTATTATGTTACATACCCTGTCACATTTACTGATTAAACAACTAAGCTTTGAATGCGGATACAGCATAGCCAGTTTGAGTGAGCGCATATATTGCGCCGAGGATTCCGATGGGAAGCAAATGGCGGGAATATTCATCTATACAGCGAGTGGAGATTCCGAAGGCACGTTGGGTGGACTTGTCAGACAAGGCAGGCCAGATGCATTTCCGCGCATTTTCAGAAAGGCAATTACCGGGGCAAAAACATGCTCAAATAACCCTGTATGCATCCTAAGTCATGGACAAGGACGTGAATCGCTAAATCTTGCGGCATGTCATGCCTGTGCGCTTTTACCGGAAACCTGCTGTGAAGAACGCAACGGTTTCCTTGACCGAGGGCTGATTGTTGGAACGTTTGAAGATAAGGATATGGGTTTTTATAGTGAACTGCTATAATGCAGGGGGGATTAACCTTTTAACTTGTCCATACCTTAAACATAGACGAATCCTCTAGAAACTATAAACTATATTCAGGAGGATGAAAAAATGGCTCGACAATTTGACGATAATGGCTTCGCGACCTATTATTTCACCTTGCAAAGCAGTCGTTAGATGCTAGAGTTATTTGGAAGGTGAGGAGATACTTAATGTAGTTCAATATCATAAAAAAGAGATTAGCGACTTTATTTATAGTCAGTTACTGGAACATTATTATTGTGAACCGGCGGAATATAAAGAACCTATTATTTACCCGTTTGCCGAAATCAAAGAACATAAATATTCCAATTATCTTCATGATAAGCTCTATTATTATACCGAAACTATTACCCCGACTAATGCTATCTCCAGCATGGTCTCTTTCGGTGCTATAAAGAGATGAACGCGGTATTTTAATAGATTAAAAAGATGGTTTAGGGAAGTGACAAAAGATGAGTCGCTTTTCCACCAACTATATTTTAAGCTTGAATCCTTTTTTCAACCTATGATAAAAAGCCAAATAATTCCACGCAGATTTTTTCATTAAAAAAAGCAATCAGTGATCCGGGGGAAATTGGTGAAATAATATAAAACTTTCTTTATTCGCCAGTGTTGTAGCGATTAACGTTGTTGGAATTTACTATTATATGTGAGGAGAGATAAGTAATATTTTTCTAAAAAGGTTTAATCTCCATATCTCAATTATAAGGAGTTTTTTATGAAAAGCATTACTTTGTCTCATATTTTACTCGTTATTAGGCGTTTTTAGGACTTGACTTTTTAGCAAGTGTTTTTTGCAAAGCTAGTGACAAAGAATACTGTTTTAACCGACAGTAAAAAACTATCTGGAGGTGTTCCTATGCTTGAACAAAAACTTCAAGGTATAGCCAAGTCTATTTCAAACCCACAAAGTATGCCTGCTGATGCTCATATGATTCGTGAAGATTTTTTAAAATTTTACCCGAAAGAAAAATGGCAGAGCATGACATGGAATACAGTACCTGAATTAAAAAAGTTTAGGCTGCAATATACTTACCCCGCGCCTTTTAAGGCTAGAAATGTTTATTTTGATCTAGATGGTATTGGCCGAGTCTAGGCATATTCAAAGCCAACCAAGAAAAACATTTATGGGTACGAATATAAGGGGATGCTATAAAGATTGTATCCTTTCCTAGTATATGGTAAACTAAAGGCAAAGATAGTAAGGAATGGGATTAATGCAGTTTGATGAAGAAAAGTTGAAAACCGTCGCCACAAAATATGGAGTTACGATGCTCTTGTTATTTGGCTCACGGGCTCAAGATAATTACTGTCCGGACAGCGACCTTGACTTGGGAATACTGTTTGCGGATTTGCCTTCAGATTTGGCGCCGATCATCTCTGATTTAGTCTCTATTTTTAATAATCATACCATTGATCTGGTTGTCTTAAACCACGCCGATCCGGTGCTTAAATTCGAGATTATCTCTAATTATAAGATTTTATACTGTTCAAGCCCGGAAATCTTTATTAATTTTTATTTAAATACCATCAAACAGTATAATGATATTCAAAAACTGTTAAAACAAGAGAAATTATATTTGGATAACTTTGTAAGGGGTGTCCAGAGTGGAATACACCAATGTCATCCGCCGCAAATTGATTAGTTTGGTTGAATATAGTAAAGAACTTAGCCCTTTTAAAGATTACTCCTTTGACCAGTATGTAGGGAATTACTTTATAAAACGTACCGGTGAACGGCTGATTCAATTAATTGTTGAAAATATGGTCGACATTAATTCGGTTGTCATCTCCCAAAAAAATCTACCACCACCCAAAGATTATTATTCTTCCTTTGAAATACTCGGAACAATCGATGTGATACCCACGGATTTTGCCCTGGCTTTGGCGCCGTGCACAGGTATGCGTAACCGTTTAGTGCATGAATATGACCGGATTGATGATCTTCTGGTTTTTAACGGTATTTCGAAGTTAATTGAGATGGTGAACGTTTACATTAAACATATTAACCATTTTATAAATAGACTAGGTTAACTCCGCTTTGATGGAAAAGGGTACGAGCACACTTTGAAAATCTCCAGCGAGCAAGTTTAGATGAAGAAAGAGCGTGGATATGGGTGAATACCAGAAGGGACTACCGGCGAACCGCCGATAGCCCAATTTTTGAACGGAATCCAACGAACGCATTAAGCAAGCCGGATATCTTAAGTTTCTGTGCTATTCTGTGAAGTAACGTGTAAACATTGGAAGCGCCGTATACT
>DHOG01000173.1:0-129 GCA_002410715.1 Ruminococcaceae bacterium UBA5396
TGTACACTCTCGGACATCTTAGAGGACGAGGTACCCGAAAAGTATTTCATATCGGAGCAGATTGCAAGCCGTCTGCTGAATTACAAGGACAATGTGCAAACACCATTACCGCCCGTTACTGCGGGGCGC
>DHOG01000173.1:400-630 GCA_002410715.1 Ruminococcaceae bacterium UBA5396
ATGGAAGGCGGCGGCAGGGAACCGATAATTCAGTGCGTCGGAAATCTTAACAATGGAAAAAGTCAGCGAGGGCGAGTTTACAATTCTGATGGTATATCTCCATCTTTGTGCTCCCACAGCGATACGGGGGCAGGGCTTGAACCAAAAGTGTTAAACGGAACCCGCATCCGTCGCCTGACTCCCCGTGAATGTATGCGCTTGCAAGGTGTACCTGATTACATAACAGACAC
>DHOG01000173.1:748-5870 GCA_002410715.1 Ruminococcaceae bacterium UBA5396
AACCCCGCGTGAATGTATGCGCTTGCAAGGCGTACCGGATTACATAACAGACAAGCTGATAGAAGCCGGAATATCTGATACACAACTTTATAGGGCGGCCGGCGATGCTTGTACGGTGAGCGTTATTTATGAAATCGCGAAAAGAATGGGCTAATAAGACGCGCAATAAAGCTTATGCGACACAGGGGGCGTGAAAAATGAAAGGCACGAAGCATACCGGGAAATATTGCAATATATGCAAAAACGAGCTGACATCATGGGATCTCAGGCTGAGTAAATCCCTTGCTTATAAGAATCCGGTCTGTGAGGCGTGTATTGCCAAAGAGTATGGCCTCACCGCCGACGAACTGCGGGACAAGATGGAAGATTATTTCGGGTTAAGGCCGTGCCAGGGGTTATAAAGGGGGTTATAAATATGAACGAGCTTACAGAAAGGCTTTTAGCCGAAGGGTATACAAAAGAAAACCACCCAGATTATGTCAGATGGTATGACAGTATGCGTGAATTTGAGTATATGCCGGGATATATTTCTAAAACAGTTTGGGAAGCTCCATGCGGAGTGCAGCGAAAAGGCGAATTCACGTACGGATACATGAGTTATGCCGGGATTGATTGGAGAGTCGAAAACAACAACTACAACTTCCATTGTCCCTATTACAAAAAAGAATGCAAATTTTTTCACCCCTTGCTAAGAGACATGAAGATTGGTGCAAAATGCTCGTGGCATATGACCAACAAGCCCTACAATTACGACAACAGCGCTGAGAAAATTGAGGATGAACGGCAGACATTAACACAGAAAAACCTTGAGAAGAAATTCGGGCATCCGAGCATGATACATTGCATGTGTTGCCATATCAACGAGGATACCTGTGAACCATACTTCAAGTTTGATCCCTGGGACTGCATAAGATTCACGCAAAATGGCTGTGATAACAAAATATGCCACTGCACCGGAAAAGAAAGAGATTTAACCCTTGGGAATATTTACTACGATGTAAAAACGACATCCGAATACCGGCAGGGATTTGTCATAGAGCCGGTTATCCGCATCGAAAAAGGTATGAAACTGTTTGACGACAGAAAAACAATAACTGACCTTGAAATGTATCTGAAAACCTATCCTGACGCGCCGATACGAAAAGAAGAAGGAAAGCGGAAACATTCAGTGCCATTATTCTTTGCTGAATATCACGGGCAAAAATATGAACTTGAAATTTTGAACGTGAGGATTGAAAAACGTGAAAGCCGGGACCTGTTCCAAGACCTTGCTGACGTCCGGGAGGGGATAGAAGTTACACATGCTAGCGACATCATCAAAGCGAACAAACAGGCTAAGAAGGAAAGACGAGTAAAGGCCGCTGAAGAAAGGTACAAGCGCAATTGGAAACTGTGGGTTAAAACCGGAGATGAACTATATCGCATACGCCTACTGAAAGCCGGAATAACAGAAGGTGAGCTCAAAGAAGCAAGGGAACCAGCAAAAATAGAACCGCAGAAATACGAGCAAATGAGTATGTTTTAAGGGGTGAGAATATGAAAATCGGACTGATAGACGTAGATGGCCACCACATGGAGATTCCGGACACAAGGCCAAGGCGAAACGCGCAATTACAATGGCGCGGGAGCTCTTGCTTGAGGAAAGTAAACATTTGGATAGGAGGAGCTAAACTATGAAATGTATGAATCCAGAAAAACATGATACGTGTCAACATAGAGCGTGGAACGGGAACAAAGAGAAGTTGTGTGGGATACACAGCGTGACGTTCGGATGCCCATACGAATCTAAATACATTCGTTTTGATGATATCCCTGACGACACCATCATGTATTCGGGCGATATTGAGCGCACAGGCGAATTCCGGACGAAAGCGGAATGGATTGCAGAGTTGGGGAAGGACTTTCGAGAGGAATATGATGAGCCATGGTTCACGGCGAGCGTGGCAACATCTCAAATCAGTTTATCTGACCTGGTTGATTATATTTCAGAGCGCGATGAAAATTACGAGGATTGGGCCGAGGATGTTTATAGAGACGCCGAAAAGGACCCGGTCATCGTGGCGGGGATAAAACGCCTGAATGAGATATTGGCAGGACGTCCGACATATTGGGAGGACCAGGAAGTTGTGTTCGAGGAGGAGGAGTCATGAATAAGCAAGGAAAGAACGGAATCGAATGGTGTGATGCAACGTGGAATCCCGTTACCGGATGCCTGCATGGATGTGAATATTGCTATGCCAGACGAATCGCAGAGCGGTTTGTACCAAAAGAAAAGGATAATTGGGACGATTGCACACAGCCAGGCAATGGACTACACGAAATTAGGCGCAAGAACAGCAACGGTGGACAATTTAAATATGGGTTCGCGCCTACACTTCACAGCTATCGCTTGGGAGAGCCAGCACGGATTAAGAAGCCGCAGAAGATATTTGTTTGTTCCATGGCAGATCTATTCGGCGATTGGGTTCCGGACGAATGGATACGAGAAGTGTTCGACGCCTGCGAGCGCGCTCCGTGGCATACATACCTGTTTCTGACGAAGAACCCGAAACGATACAGGAAATTAGCTGGACACGGCGATTTGCCACCGCAGCATTGGTATGGGTATACATTGACAGGAATTGAACAAAGGCCTGAACAATTATACAGCAATTGGCGGACTTTTGTGTCACTTGAACCATTGCTCGGAATGCCAGACATGGAATTTTTGAGGCATGATAATACGCTATGGGTGATACTGGGTGCGGAGACCGGGAACCGCAAAGGCAATGTTGTCCCAAAGCGCGAGTGGATTCAGGATATCGTAGACCAGTGCCGGGATGCATGGGTGCCGGTTTTCATGAAAAACAGTCTGAAAGATATATGGGGCGCTCCGCTTATCCAGGAGTGGCCGAAAGGGATGAAGTTATGAAATTAACTGTTATATTTCGTGGATGTTATCAGGATGGTGTTGATCATTATTCAAATTATGCCATTACAAGATCTATAAAATTGACTAAGGAACAGGAAATGTTGTTAACACCGCCAAAAGGCATGACGTTATCAGAAGTAATTTGTGAGGAGGAAAGACCATGAACGCTGATGAGATTGTAAAAGAATTACGTGCATGTGCTAAAATATGTAATTCGGCAGCATGTCATGTAGCCATCGACCTTATAGAATCCCTGCAAGCCCAGCTAAAAGACGTGACCGCAACTCTTGAGCAAACATGGGAATGGGATATGTACAGGTGCGCAAACCGAGAGATAGATCGACTACGGAGAGATCTTGCCGCCTCCCAGCGCAGGGAGAAAGCGGCGGTAAAAGATATTATGTGCTGCGACCATTGTGACGTATGCCTGTTTGGCAAGGAACATGACGGTGAATGTAAAAAGGCAGATTACGATTGCCTGACCTGTAAATCTGCGACCTGCGCATGCCGTGAATGTCGCAATGAGGATCATTGGCAGTGGCGCGGGCCAGAGGCTGGGAAAGGAGCAGACAATGGCAAGGTGTAGAAAATTTGGCGAAAAAGATTGCCTGAGCCTGTACTATTGCACATCCGACAGCGAGAACGCGGCGGCCGGTAGGCCCATGAAGAAATATTGCTATTACTGCCTGTCAACGGCAAGGACAAAGAAAATTGGGCATGCGGCGACGTGGCCGGGTTCTACGCCGAAATGGTGCCCGCTGGGCAGGAGCTGAGCAGGATGCGGATTGATTTGTTGAAACGCTGGCTCAAAATGTATCCATATGGATATTGCGATGGCATAAATTTTCAAACATGCCGGGCAAACGAAAACACTGGATGCCCGTACTGTGAAAGCGGCGTTAACTGTTCGGATGGGGACGCTGCGGTCACCTACTACAGAGAGCTGCTACGGTTTAAGCGGTATAAGCCGCGCAAAGCAGCCAAGATTGCCTTGTGGTTTGCGGACTGTTTGCCAAGCATTATGCGGTCGCTTGACCGAGATTTGGACAAGGCCAAGAAAGGGAGGGAGAACAATGTTGAACATTGAAGAAATAAAGGCAAGAACAGAAAAAGCGTCAAAGGGGCCGTGGAACTGGCAACAAAATAGGCATCCGAATTGCAACGGGACTCCATGGGGATGGATAAAGGGGCCAGCGGGGAATATGTGCTGGTCTGGCGTGCAAAGCAAGATTGACGCTGACTTTATCGCCCACGCCCGGGAGGATATCCCCGTCCTGCTTGCCGAGGTTGAGCGGCTGACAAAGGAAAACAATTCGCTGGCGGCAAACGGCGGTAAATACATGGAAATTGCGCAGAGGCGCTACGAAATGGTTGAAGAGGCAAGCAAACGCGCCGAAGATTACGAAATCGACAACGCTGCCAAAGATCAGCAGATTGTCACGCTGAAAAGGGCGCTGGAACTGATAGTAGCCAGCTTGCGAGAAAATAATTTCAATTGTCCTGATGCTGATTATTTCATCCATCAGGCTCAGGAACAGGAGGCTAAATCATGATTGAAATGAGCGCAAAAGAAGCGGAAAATGCGGCTGAAATAATCGAAGATATTATTGCCGTGTCCAATCTTAAAGCGGTAGACGGAACCAGAAGCGGTATAGTAAAGTTGCCCCAGGGCGATGCTGGCAGACTTAAGCTTGCCGCCTCCCTCTGCCGCAAAGTCGCCGTAGGAAAGTATAAGCAGGTGGTGCACGGGGAATGGCTGAATTTTTACAATGATTTTTCAACCGCCGAATGCGATAAATGCGGAGAACTATATGAGGTTTCCCCGGATGAGAAACCCAGTAGAGAGTATTTCAACGCGTTTAAACAATTTTATAAATTTTGCCCTTCCTGCGGGGCAAAGATGGACGGAAAGGAGAAAACCGATGTTAAAAGGTGAGCTGTTTAATCAAGAGATGGTCCAGGCATATCTGGAAAAGCGGAAATTACATACATGTCGGCCTCTCCCAAAAGATGCCGAAGTACACGAATGCACGGACGGAATCATGGTGACGCGGCCTAAGAAATACCCCGGAGAATACTGCCGGTTTGCTCCGCTTGAGCCTAAGTTTCACCCCGGGGATTACATGTACGTCCGAGAAACGTGGACATGTATGCGAGACATCAAAACGGGTCGTTGCGACTACTTCTACGCAGCCAATAAAAAGGATTATG
>DHOG01000173.1:6093-9037 GCA_002410715.1 Ruminococcaceae bacterium UBA5396
TGGTGATGGGTTCGAGACAGACAAACCGTTTCCGTGGAAACCGTCAATCCATATGCCAAAAGCAATTGCTCGCCTGTTTTTTCAGGTGACAAAGGTCGAGGTCATGCGGCTGGAGGATGTAACGGAACAGTTTGCACAGGAGGATGGGTTTCAGAATGACCCACATTGCACTGCGAAAGCGAAATTTATCGGATTTTGGATGGATACATATGGTGAGGATGTTCGCTGGATGTGGGTGTATTGGACGGATCCGTGTTCAAGGGAGGAGGCTATGGCAGATGGTGGAACAAATAACACTTTTTCCGGTTAAGCCCGAAAAACGCTGCGATACATGCTCCTTTTACTCAGCGCTTAAGGAACCGCGGGAACGCAGTGATGGAGCTGTGATATATGGATATTGCTTTAAGGCTGGGGGCACAAACCATAGTTCAAATATGGGGAAAGGATATGCGGTGTTCATTGATGGTGGATGCTGTAAGCAATTTACAAAGAAGGAGGCGAAGTCTGATGGCAGAGCTTAGAGAATGCCCATGTTGCGGTAAAACAGATACCGTTGGCCTTACAGACTGCCATGAATTGCAAGAATGCAAAAATTTTGAATGTTGCGAAAGCTATGGATATGTATGCATAGTCTGTGACGTGAATAAAGGCGGCTGTGGAGCATCCGGAGGCTATGCGCAGACGGCAGATGAAGCCGCCCAAAAATGGAACCGCCGCACCGCGCCCGAGATTACCGGCGAAACATCGGACGGATACCATACTTTCAACGAGTTATATCATCATCGGGCTGTACTTTTTAGTGTGATCTGCAACAATTACCCGGAGCTGGCGTGGAAGAGCAAAAAACATAGCGATGGAACAATGTTCGATGGTGATTTCATTGTCGGAATCAATACTCCGAAAGGTCCAGCTTCATACCATTATGACATTGATCTGTACTGGGATATGTTCCGGGTTCCAGAAATTCCGAATGCCCCGGAATGGGATGGCTACACACCGACACAGGCAATTGATCGGATTGCGTCGCTGGGGGCCGCGCCCGAGAACAAGCCTCTGACGCTGGAGGAGCTCCAGCAAATGGACGGGGAGCCGGTATGGACAGTTGGTACCGGAGCAAATAGAAGTAAAAGCTATTGGTGCCTTGTGATGCGGTTCAGAGAAAGTGTTTATACGGTAGTCGGAGACGAGATGGTTGAGGTTGGGGAGTTCTGCCAATACGGGAAAACGTGGCTTGCCTATCGCCGCAAGCCGGAGGAGGATGTGAAATGAATCCATGCAAAGAATGTATCCGGAACCCCTGCCTTTACCGCGCTGCCTGCAACATACAGTGCGATCGGCAGATTAAGCCGCCCCGTACCAATTTTCAGCGCATTACGGAAAGCCCGGAAAAGTTGGCGGAGTGGATATCAGATGTTATCTATGACATGCATAACAGGGTTGACTATGACGAGGATATTCAAATCTGGCTTGACTGGCTAAATGAGCCATGGGAGGAGGATGAATCATGATGGGAGAACTTGACTTGACAGAGACCTTGAAAAAAGCGTACAAAGCGTTACTGCACGCCGAGGTATACTTTTGCGGGGCGAGAGAAATCAGTTATCATGAAGAATGTAAAGAGGCCGGGAACGCAATCGCAGAGCTTTTACGCGCTCTCGCAGAGGAGGAATAGAGATGGATAGATTGACGGAAAAAGCGTATGGGATAGCGCAAATCGTAAAAGCGCGGACAGAGCTGAATGGGAAAGTGTGCTACTACACATGCGGAGATATTTGCAAACGACAAGACAGTTGCCGCCATGGGTGTCCAATCCAGGCCATATTAGATCGCCTCGCGGCCTACCAGGACACCGGTCTGACGCCGGAAGAAGTTGCTGAATTGGCAAAAGTGAAGCAGGAAGGGCGGCTGGTGATACTGCAACGAAAGCCTAATGACGCTTATTATCACCGCAATTATGACACGGGGGAGCTTGAACTTAATATCGAGCTACATGGAGGTGATCCAGATGGGCAATATCCTGAAATCGACAGTTGTGCCAGTTGGGAGTGAGGCCGCAGAGGCCAAGAAAGGGAGGCGGGAGAATGGTTAAAGGAGAATTTTGGACGCGGCAAAAGAACCAATGCACTGGGGGAAAAATCGCGGTCAAGGTGCAAGGAAATATTGACCGTAAGCGCGGAATTGGCTATTATAAGCAAACCTTTGACATTTGGGCCGACGAATGGTACGCCATAGACCTCAAAAGCGGCATAAGTACTGCAAGTGCTAGTTATTTCAAGACCGTACAGCAGCAGTTGGACGAGACTTGGGATAAAGTGGTCGAATTCCGTGCGAGGGATGACTATGCAAAACTGTGCGCCGCATTTGCGGATGATATAGCCAAGGCTGAAAAAGGAGGACAAGAAAATGTTTAATGAGTTGCGGGACGAGGTTCATGAGAACGCTGTGAAGCACGGATGGTGGGACGAGGAGCGGAGCTTCGGGGAAATTATCGCATTGTGCCATTCTGAGCTGTCAGAAGCGTTGGAAGAATACCGAGCCGGAGCAGAGCAGAACGAGACGTATTATGCTTGCAAAGCAATAAAAATTGATGGGTTCGACTTTAAGCAAAACTGCCAACTAAAAAACAAGGGAAAGACTTGCGCCGGGTGCAAAGGCGCAAAACCTGAAGGCGTACCGGCTGAACTTGCCGACTGTATCATCCGCATATTGGACTATTGCGGGGCTGAGGAGATTGACATAGACGAGGCCGTGAGGATTAAGCATGAGTATAACCGGGGTCGGAGTTATCGGCATGGCGGGAAAAGGATTTGAGGGGGCGGGCGTTATGTATCCTGCAAGCAAAGCCAAACACATCAACCATTGCAAGCATTTTGTTTTCAATGAACTGGACATCTTCGGCCAATTGGAGGACGGAAGCTTTAAAAAGTACCACCCGCGCGGGAAG
>DHOG01000060.1:0-1102 GCA_002410715.1 Ruminococcaceae bacterium UBA5396
GCGGGCAGCGCAGCGGCTTCGAGGACACCTTTGCGGGCCTTTATTCCGGCATGACCGGGCTCAACAAGGCGGGTCGCATACGGGAAGCTTATCGTTTCGCCTAACAAAGGCATTTCCTTCACGCCGCAATCCGCAAGCGTCTTGCGGAACAGCAGCGAACTGCCGGGATACCCTGGGATCAGTACAATCGTGTGCCCGGAGCGTACATACGGGGCCATCTCTTTCGCAAGAGCCTGCTGAAAGTTTGACGTGATGCATACGAGAAACACATCGCCAGCAGACATAGCCGTTGCAAGATCGTTCGTTGCAAGTTTTATCGGTGCAAAGCCCTGAACGACGGGGCCACTCATCTTGATGCCGCCGCGGTCGTTTATGCCCTTTATGGCAGGAACGCTTTTATCATATATAGCGGAGACCTCGGTGCCTCTTATCGTCATATCTCCTGCCAAAGACTGACCGCCGTTGCCCGCGCCTATGATCACATATTTCTTTTCCATTGTAAATTAATCCTTTCTGTTACTTAGTCTATTGGTTTTATTCCGATTGCTCAGGCTTTTTCTTATGGAGAGAGAGCCTCACAACCATCATAATGATGCCGGTCACCGCCAAGCCGATGCCTATGTAATCCGTGACAATACCCGGCTTTATCAGTAGGAATGCCGCTGCTACCAGCAATGCGCTTTCAAATATCGTCAGCGCATACTTTGATATTTGACGCTGCAGACCAAACGATATCGCAGTGACGCCCAGCAGTGCCGTTACGCTTGTCAGCGCTATCTCGCCCAATGTGCCCTGCATCATCAGCGAAGGCGCGTAGGCGAACATGAACGGAACTATAAATGCCGAGATACCAAGCTTACACGACGTAAACGCAACCTCTATAGGCTTGGCCTTGGCAATACCGGCTCCTGCATATGCAGCCAGCGCAACAGGAGGCGTTATAGCCGATATGCAAGCGAAATAGAACACAAACATGTGCGCTGAGAGCACCGGCACGCCAAGCTCTATGAGCGCAGGGGCAGCGACCGAAACACAGATGAGGTAGGAAGCAGTCGTAGGCAAGCCCATGCCCATTATTACGCATGTTATCATGGTGAGCAGC
>DHOG01000060.1:1280-6632 GCA_002410715.1 Ruminococcaceae bacterium UBA5396
GCGCTGGGAACAGGTGGCCCTGCGCAAGCGATACTATCGCACCCGCCAACTTCAGGCCAGCACCTGTCATGTTCAAAACGCCGACCACGAAGCCTGCAGTAGCGGTGGAAGCGACCAAGCTGCAGGATGATTTTGCACCGGATGCCAGCGCGTCCAATACACCCTTGAATGTCATATGGTCTTTCCAGTTGACAAACGTCACGGCGATCGCGCTGATTATGCCCCACGCCGCAGCGCGAATTGGGCTGAGGTTAAAGGCGGTAAGGGTGACAAAGATGACTGCCAGCGGAAGCAATAAATATATTTTCTTTGATACGACGCTAAGCTTTGGCAGTTGCTCGCGCGGCAACCCCTTAAGTCCGGTTTTTGCCGCTTCAAGGTCGACCATAATGAAGACGGTGTAAAAATACAGCAATGCCGGAAGAATGGATGCAACGATGATATCTTTGTAAGGCACACCTATCAGCGCAGCCATTATGAACGCCGCCGATCCAAGTATTGGAGGCATTATCTGCCCGCCTGTCGACGCAGTGGCTTCAACGGCGCCGGAAAACTTCGGGCTGTACCCTATGGACTTCATCAAAGGTATGGTGAACGAACCAGTGGTTACAACGTTAGCTACGGAGTTGCCCGATACAGTGCCAAACAGCGCGCTGGATATAACAGCCACCTTTGCAGGGCCGCCGCGAGATGCACCTGCAACGCTGTTTGCAAAGTCTATGAAAAACTGGCCGCACCCAGAAGCTTGCAAAAACGAACCGAAGATTAGGAACAGGAACCCATATGTGGCAGAAGCCTGAACGGACGACGAAAACAGCGCGTCCATGCCGAGCTGATAGCTAAGCACCTTCTGCCAGGTATAAAGCCTGTGGCCCATCGGCCCGGGGATCAGATGACCGAATTTGGCATACAAAATGAATATCAAGGCGATCAACGGCAGTATGTTGCCACAGGTCCTTCGTGTGATCTCCAGAACGACCACAATAATTATCACCGCCACCACAAGATCCATAGCAGTGGGATCAATCCCGATGCGGTATACGAGGGTATTCATTTCCACCGCCATGTAGATGAAAGCGAACGCAGTAGCGAGCATACCGACAATGTCCACGGCGCCCGGTCTATCAAGCGGTGAGCGCTTTGACCCGCTGTAAAGCGCAAACGTGAGCACAGCGCCCATACCTACGTGCACACAGTACAGATACCACATCGTAGTTGACGATAGGATAAGAGCATATATGTGAAACAAGGACATGGCGATGGCAAAAACGTAGAATATCTTGTCCCACTTTCCTGTCAGGGTACGCTTCAATGCGCCGTCTTCTTCCAATCTTTTGAGATCTATCTCGCCCGGAGGCGTATCTTTTTTTCTAATTTTATCTAACAGTTTCATTCATCTTCCCTCCATGATTATTCCCATTATCAAATCACTATATGCCAAGGGCATATCAGTCGCCCAGAGATAAAGTGAATATGCGTTATTCTACCGGCTTGATGGCATCGGGTACTTCAACGCCGATCTCGGTGTAGTACTTGTATGCGCCAGGATGCAGCGGGGTGGTAATCTTATTGAGGTTATCCAGGGTGATACCAGCCGCGCTAACGTCTACATTAAGCAAATAGTCGCTGTTCTCGAAAGTAGCCTTGGTCATATCATAGATCATTTCTTCGCTGAGATCCTTGTCTGCAACAATGTAGTTCCAGAAGGAGATGGTCTCATAATCGTCAGCAACACAGGTATAGGTGCCGCCGGGGATAACATCTGTGCTCCAGAAGGGGAACGCCTCAAAGAGCTTCGCAAATTCCTCCTCGGTGTAGGGGATGAATTTGAAGTCATGAGTGGTCTGCAGGTCAAGGAGCCAAGGAGCGGGGCTGCCGGTAACGGCAAACACTGCGTCAACGGTGCCGTCCTTAAGGGCGTTTACCTGATCGGTGGAAGCAAGCAGGCTGATGGACTTGGGCTCGATGCCAAGTGTTTTGATGACGCCTCTACCCGCATTGTCAGAGGTGGAGCCTGCGGTGCCCATGCATATAGGACGGCCGGCCAGATCAGAGAGACTGTTTATGTCGCTATCGGCCAAGGTGAAAATGTACAAATAGCTACAATGGGTGGGGAACATCGCTTCATTCTCAAGATACGGACCGTGGCCATTTTCCTGTGCCCAACCGGTGCCGGTGTAGCCTTCGCCGGCCAGCCAGGATGTGACCATACCAAAGTCAATATTGCCAACTTCGATCTCGGGGATGTTGCTGGCGGGGCCCGCAGTAACTTCGCAGGTCGCATTAGTGCCAAGCAGATCGTTCATTAGGGTTACCCAGCCAGCACCAAGAACATAATATGTGCCGCCTGCGCTGGAAGATCCCAGCAGTAGCTGAGAACCGGCGTAATCCTTGGGTCCTTTTTCAGCAGGTTCTACATTTTCAGCAGGTTCCGTTCCTTCAGCGGGGGCTTCGTTTACTGCAGGCTGCGCGCTGCAAGCGATCATGCTTGCCATCATCGCAACGACCAGCAGTAGGGTGATAAGTTTCTTCATTGTTTCTCTCCTTTTATCATTATATTTTAGGCATTTGTTAATTGCCCAAACCCGTTGATTTTATCGGGTTTTTTGTAAACTTTTTATATAAATTTCTCTCCTGTTGTGGTATAATGTAAGTACACACAAACAATTTTAACAACAGGAGGAAACTTATGTCTTTTAAATATTCTCAGCTAACACTTGCTGAACATTTCAGTGAATGCCAAGATTTACTAACCTCTGACACACCTACATTCTTCTCTTTATTAGAAGAACAAATTGATTTAAGTGAATTCATACCGGTAGAATTTTACTGTGCATTTCACTTATCATTAGGTAGAAAGAGAGATTATCCTCTAAAAGGATTTTTATCTGCTTTAATATTGCAGAAAATATTAACTATCCCTACTGATTCTCTACTTATATCTTTGCTTTCTTTATGCCGTGAATTATGTGATTTCTGCGGTTTCACTAAAGTTCCTGATGCCCCTATGTTTACACGTTTTAAACAGACTTTTATACCTCAACTTGAGCTTATGTTTTCTAAAATGGTTGACTATACCGAACCTATCTGTCAAGCTATTGATTCTACCCTATCTTCGATTCTTACACTTGATACTTCAGGTGTTGAATTATACGTTAAAGAAAACAATCCCAAGTATTTGAACACTCTTATCAAACAGTTAAAAACTTACTACAAGAATAATCCTAATGTTGATCCATACAAAATGGCTTATGGTCTAATGCCTTCTCAAGCAGCTGCTTCATCTGATGCTAAACAGATGTATATCAATGGTCATTTCTGTTATGCTGATAAATTCAGTATTATTACCAATGGCTTAGGCATTGTACGTCATATTGCTTTCTTGGATGATGACTTTAAACAAAAGCATCCGGATATTGAAATTGACAAGAAGTCTGACTCTCCTGATGAAGATAAATCAATTGGTGATTCTTCTGCTTTAAAGCCCGTTTTGCAAGACTTCTTTGAACTTCATCCTGATTTTAACCCTTCAATTTTTCTTGGTGATTCTGCTTTTGATGCTATTGCTACATATGCCTTTTTAATAGATGAATTAAATTTTAAAAAGGTTGTTATTGCCTACAATCCAAGAAATGAAAGTACTCTTAAAAAAGTCGGTTACAATGAATATGGTTATCCCTTATGCCCAAATGACTCTTCTTTAGTTATGAAATATCGTGGGCATACTCGTGAAGAAGGTCGTGCTGACCGAATAAAATGGGGATGCCCTAAAGTTCATATGAAAGAAGGTCAATATGTTTGTAATTGTGACAATCCCTGCAGTACTGCCAAAAGGGGAAGAACTACTTATACATATGAAAATATGAATTTTCGCATGTTTCCGGGCTTACAACGTGATTCTGATGAATGGAATGAGCTATATAAAATTCGTACTGTTATAGAAAGAGCCATTAACCATTTTAAAATGAACATGTGTATAGCCGGAAGAAAATCTCGTGACCACCTTACTACTAAAGCCGATGTACTTATTGCAGGAATTGCAAGTCAATTCACAGCAATTATCGCTGATAGACTAAGTTATCCACAGTATCTCAGAAGCCTTAAACCACTAATTGCATAATCTCTTCACACTTAAATTTATTGATATTTCAATGTACGTAGGTGTATTAAGGTCGCCCTTAAATCAAAATTTTCACCTTTTTTAACTGGTTTTTCCTTTTTTTGGTTATCTTTTTATTGGATTTTATCCACAGTTTATCACCAAATCATTTTACAATTGCCTATCATTATATTTGAAAGCGTGAATATCGGTCATTCTCCGATAACATCCGCCACTTTCCTTCTAAGTGCATCGAGGCTATCCGTCACCAGTGATTCAAATGCGTTGAATCTGGTTTCGCCGTCCTGAACGTTTTTGGAAACAGTCTCGATCATAGCGCTGCATTCCTCCGGAGCACAAGCGCCGTAGCTGTGTTTGCCAAGCACAGAACTCTCCGCGTCAAGAGTATAGCGTATCTTCGCATCGTCCCAGCCCAGCTTGCGACCCGCATGCTGCTCCGCATAACGATCCAGCAATGCTGAGTCGATGTCAAGGCAGGTCTTGCCATTTTCAACACAATTGCAAACCACCTCGGCTACTATCTCGTGAGCTACGCGGAAGGGCATGCCCTCCTCTTTAACAAGCCTATCGGCTAGCTCCGTCACGGTACAGAAATTTGCGTTCACGCGATAGAGCATGCGCTCTTTGCGCACATTGATGGTGGACAGGGTACCGCTTAAAAGCTCAAGGCTCGCCACCATCTGATCCGTAGCGTCCCAGAACATATGCGGCGCTTCTCCTCCGCCGTCTCTGTTATGGCCAAAGGCTATGCCCTTCAACGCCATTGTAACCGACGTAAACGCCGCCAACATATGGCCCGACTTAGCGCGGACATATTCAAAAGGAACGGGGTTCTTCTTTTGCGGCATTATACTGCTGCATACTGCAAAGGAATCGTCTAACTCGAAATATCCAAATTCATCGGTACTCCAGTAATAAAAATCTGCGCACAGGCGACTTAGATTTGTTGAAAGGATAGTATACGCAGCTGTGAGTTCCTGAATATAATCACGCGCCGCGATGGCATCCATGCTGTTGTATACCGGTCCGTAAAAGCCAAGATCAGAAGCGACCTTTTGCCTGTCCACGGGGAAGGAAGTTCCTGCAAAAGCACAGGAACCCAGCGTACAGTAATTCATACGTTCCAACGCTGCTTCGAGGCGCTGGATATCCCTTTCAAGTGTCTGAGCCACGGCACACAGATAATAGCCAAGGCTTATCGGCTGCGCGGGCTGCATATGCGTATACCCGGT
>DHOG01000060.1:6761-7169 GCA_002410715.1 Ruminococcaceae bacterium UBA5396
CGCGTATACCCGGTCATGATAGTGTTTTGGTTTTCAGCCGCCATCTTGAGAATTACTTTTTCCAGCTTGACTAGCCTCGGTATAACGCGCATGACCGCATCTCTCACGTTCATGCGCAGCAACGTAGTGCCAAGGTCGTTACGGCTGCGTGCGGTATGCATTTTACCGCCCACCTCCATGCCGGCCTTGGCGATTACAATTTTTTCGATGTTAAAGTAATAATCCTCATATTCGGGATGGATCTCTATAGCAGAAGCACCTGCGTTATATATCTCATGAAGAGCCTTAAGTATCTTTATTCCATCCACTTTGTCAATAATCTTCTGATCCATCAGCATCAGCACATGAGCGTAATTCAGCTCGCTCATGTTACCAAATGAGCGGGCATTTTCTTCAGTAATTGCCGGC
>DHOG01000060.1:7348-7518 GCA_002410715.1 Ruminococcaceae bacterium UBA5396
CGAAAGTTCGCTTTTAATTCGTCCTCGCATTTTTATCGCTCCCAAATAAGAATTGCCGTATGTGCATATGTTAATATGTCCGTACATCAATTATTATATTACGCTGTACAATTTTGTCAATAGTTATTTTTTTATTTTTTAAGAATATCTGATTCATTTATGATAATGTC
>DHOG01000126.1:0-3909 GCA_002410715.1 Ruminococcaceae bacterium UBA5396
TTTTCACAAGAGGTTGCCTCCTTCTAAGTGATTTTGAGTCCCTAACTCTATTTAATCACTTTTTGGCAATCTCTTGTATCTTTTTCTTTAAAAACCCCTACATTAATTTTACACCGAGTAACCCTTGGGAACCAAGTATCTTCTTTGCTACAATATTTTTGCGAACAAGGCACGGTAGCCAACCGTGTCTTGTTCCATCTCAAGCCTAAGCTGCAATGAGAGGAGTAATTGGTCTGACGATACCTCCTTTGGACTAACCACATCTGCAAGTGAAACTGTCAGCCATCCTCTTGTTGCAGCGTTCGTTTTGAACAGTTTGAACCACCGTTGATCCGGGACGCTCGTGACAAGGTGGAAAAACTTTTATATAAACATAGTGTACGTACACAATGTTTTGTGGGGCGATTTTTATGGGTATATATGAGGGATGCTGAAACAAGGGAAATCGATTTTCTTTTTTTAAAAGTCGCAATGTGTTAGAGTGATTTCAAATTCATTTAAGAATGAATATTCTATTTACGTTAGCACAACTTTTCCTACACTTTTTCCCTCCCGTAAGAGCGAATGGGCAGTATTTACTTCCGACAAAGGCAAAACCTTATAAATTGTCGGGCGCACTTCGCCGGACTCCACCTTGGGCCAAACATCCCTGACAAGGCTCGCCAAAATCTGTGCTTTAACCGCAGGGGACTTGCTTCTTAGCGTGCTGCCAATCAAACGGATATTTTTCATAAACATGGTACGTAGATTGATGGCTGATATTTCTCCTGCCAGTGTGGCAATCATAATCCATCGGCAACCGTAAGCTACATAAGGGAAGCATTCGCCTACCTTCTCTCCTCCCAGACAGTCGATGGCGAGATTAAGCGGACGGCCGTTTTGTTCCTCGCGCTTTAATATGTCTACGATATCTTCCTTGGAAGTATCGACAACAATGTCTGCTTTTAAATGAGCGATTGATGCTGCCTTTTCCTCATCCAAAACTGTTGTGATGACCCGCAGGCCAAACGCCTTCGCCATGGGGATTATCACGCTGGCCAAGCCGCTTGCTCCGGCATGCATTAGCAGGGTGTCACCTGCCTTGGCACCACCTTCAATAAACAGGTTGAGATAGGCAGTCGCAAATGCTTCCGGCAGTGCAGCTGCTTCAATCATAGACAAGCCTTGCGGCACCGGCATAAGGAAGCTTTTCAATAAATACCTCCAAGTCTCTCCAAAGCAATATCTCATTCATTTAAGGATTTCTAAATCCAAGGAGTTATTTGAAAGTACAAACCTGTCAGTAGATCAAGTTTCTAAAAATTGCGGATACAGTACCGTTTATCACTTTTGTCGTTCATTTAAGAATATCTGTAAGTGTACACCAAGCGAATATCGCAAGATGACCAGAACACAATTAATTTGATGAGTCAGCTTATGTACCTCATCGCTCATATCCTCCGCATCAAAAGTGATAAAAACCCCCTGAGCAGCATATTGCTTTCAGGAGGTTTTTTTGTTACATTTTCAAAAGTATTTCAATCGCATCCGCAACTGTTGGCACAACCCCAATCGAAGCATACCGCTTTATTTCGGCAGGCGCGTTTGCCACGACGAGCTGTTGAAGGCAGAAAGCATCAGAATATCGTTGTAGTTATCTCCAATCGTGTAAATGTCCTTTGTATCAATCGAATAAAGTTCTGTAAGCTTTGCAATCCCAGTTGCCTTGGTTCCATTGGATGAATTCACTCCCGCTGCCGGGATATTACACGGTCAAATCCGAGAGAATCAGGGTTCCCGTGACGTTTTTTGCGCATAATGCTTTGCCGAAAATGGTATCAGCCGGCTGAACATCCATGGGCTGGCCCACAAAATAGGGGTATTGGGAATTCAGCAGCAGCTCGGTTTGCCGGATGTCTCCTCCAAGAGGTAGCACATAAACCGTGGCGTCTTTCAGGCCGCTGATTAAAAGCCTGTGCCGCTGGGTGAAGCTGACGGGTGCCATCTCCTTGCAGCCCAGCACGCCGCCATCCTGCTGCTGCACAAACACGCGGCATTCGTTCCGCCATGCCCGGGGGAACCGGTAAACAGCGCATCCCTCCTTCAGCAGGGTTTCATAACCTGTCAGCAGCGGCGCACCCAGCGGAGCTTTCAGGTGCACATCCGTTGTGGTATCGGGATTATACCCCGAATACCAGCAAACTTTGTTGCTGCGGTGCAGCGCCATTACGGGGTTTTTGACCCTTTGATTCTGCTTGACCAGCCGGAACTCGTAGCCGAACACGCCCGCAGATAACGTGAACAGCCGGGCGAGGGGATACATATCCTGATCCTTTTCCGCTCTGGAGCAGGAATATCCGCGGCACCATACAAATCCGCCGCCGTTCCACTGAGGGTGGCTGACCGTATGCAGCAATACCCGCCGGCACCGGTTCTGCACGGCCTCCGCCAGAACAGTGGTGGAGGAATCTGTTTCGTCATCAATGACCGTATCGACACCGCCGTCGGACAGAGTGCCCTCATACACGATTCTGCCGGGATAGCTGCCCTCTGCGAGCGTATCCTCCCGCATGGAGGCTTGGACGCTCATTTCTCCCAGAAGCGGCGCCGTCAATTTCAGATTCAGCGCTTCCAGCAGCCAGCTGTCGGCATTTGTCAGCGAGCCGTACAGCATCACCCTGCCGCCCTGGCGCACATACTCCGGCAGCAACCGATTCAGGCTGCTGTTTTTATGCGGCACGGGAACAACCAGAACCGAATGTTTCAGGAATCCGGAGTCCTTTGCGAACAGCGCGGAAAAATGGTCGGAGGAAATGACGGTATTCACCGGCAGGCTGCTGTTGATGCTCTTAACCATGAACCAGTCCTCGAAGAATGCCTTGGCGATGGTTTCCTCATTTTCGTGGTACTCCCGGAACGGGTAGACCCAGACAAAGGGTGAGGGCTGGTCGGGAGGCGTTTCAAAGCATTTCAAAAGATGCGGAATGACCTCATTCACGCAGTTTTCGGGCATTTCACCCAGCGAATTGTCCACCGTAAACAGATTCATGTGGTCGGGCATCACGACTTGACCCTGTGCGTTCAGCCTTGCCGTGGCCAGGGGCAAATAAATGTCGTGGGGCTGCCCCTCATATCTGTCCATCCACGGGCTGTTCATCCACCAGGGGTCGTGGATGTAAAAGCGAAAGAGATAGCTGTCGGGGGTTTTCCCTGATGTCAGCCCGCCTGTCGGCAGCTCGGCCATTCTGGACATATAGCCCGCCAGCTCCAGCCCGAAATCTCCGTCCAGCGCCGCCCAAGGGGAGTTCGGCGGGGGAAGGATGTCAAAATCACCCTCATAGATTTTCTTCAGATTGACTGCGTCTGTGGCGAAGTCGATTCCGGCGGTGAGATTGGTGCCCCGGGTTTCCACAGGCAGTTGGAATTCTTTGCGAAACAGCCGCCAGAACTCCATAATCCTTTCCTGAACGTCACTCATTTTTTCAGGATAGAAATGTTTTCCGTCAAAGGTCGCTCCGTTCACTCTCCAGGTCTCGGAGCCGAACCCGAATCCGTTGGAAAGCCAGAGGTAGTCGAACCCCATATCCGTCAAAAAGCGCTGGGCCTGTTTGCCCAGAAAGGTTCCGAGGGGGGTACCATCGGGGATCCCATCAGGGTAGGTGGCGTAATGGTGCCGGTCGCCCTTGAGAATGCCGTAACAGCACACCATGCTCTTGTGACCCATGGATGCGCCGACACAGATTTCGCTGTGGCGGTTATATTTGAAGTCGGATTTGGCGGATTCCGGACCCGGGTCGAAGGTTTCGCCCACCAGCACCGGCTTGCCGGTCACTTCTGTTCCGATTCTTTTTAGAGTGGAAACAATTTGACGCAGGATTCGATTGGTAATCACAGGCGGGTTCTCGGTGTAATAATACCAGCGCGTATGCG
>DHOG01000126.1:4056-6904 GCA_002410715.1 Ruminococcaceae bacterium UBA5396
TACCAGCGCGTATGCAGCCCAAGGCCCTGCGGGTCATTCGCCTTATCCCAGCCCTGCAGGGGATTGGCGCCGCCGATATAGCGGCACCATTCAATCTCATCCTCGTCCCTGCCGGTATATTCGAGAATCTCGCTGCCGTCCGCCGTCCAAAGCAGGACGCAGATTCTGTCTGCATGTTTTGAGAGCGCCCGCCACGAGTCAAAAAGGGAAAAGCATACCGCCTCAATATCTTCCTGCTTCGTGGAACGAAATGGCTTCAGACTCATTTCAAAAGTGATGCTTTTCAAATTTTTCATAATCGCGAATCCTCTCTCATCCCCGAATGATGACCGAGTCGATTCCCAGAACGTCTGCGATTTTTTTAATGGTTTCGGCATGATGCCCGATGCCCAGCGCATAGTGATGCGTCGGTCCCTCGAGCACCCATTTTTTGATGAAATCGCGGGTGTTGGGCTTGAAGAAGCCCCGGGTGTTGGTGTTTCCCGTGGGAGGAATCGGGCCCTTGCGGGATTCGCCCTCGCCGATGATAAAGCGGAATTTCCCGTTTTCCGTCTGGGTAATGCCAAGCATGGTAATCGGGCCTTCCTTAAGCTTGAATTCGACGGAGGCGCCGCTGCCCGGCTTCCCGTGGTACTTGATCAGGCTGCGAAGGATGGGCTTATCCTCGGCGATGGCGATATGATGCGGGCCGTCGTGCCCCACCAGAATGAAATCCTCCTCAAAATCAAGGGGATGAAACTCCGCAAAGCTGCCGCCGATGTTCAAGCGGTCCATAATCAGCATGGCGATGCAGGTTTTGACATCATATTCGCCGCACATGGGAATTCCCTGCGCGTTGAGGATGGAATTGCCCACAATGAAGGAGCTTACCACCTGCCTCTGAATGCTGCCTGGCTCGCCCTCGTAATAATAAGCCAGTCCTGTCAGATTATAGGCCTGAATCAGCTTGTCAAGGGCTACGGCCGCATGCGCCGCCTGGGTCAGGTCCTCTTTTGTCAGCTTGCGGGTCACCGGATCGCTCTTGGGGTCGGGCATATCAAACTCTCTGCGAATCAGCTCCTCCTTCTGGGCGATTTCCGAGGGCGTGACCTGGCGATACAGCTGCACCGCATCTTCTATCTCCAGCAGGGGCACATGGACGCCGAAGGCGGCGGATACCGCGGTGGGGTCAGCGTGCATATCATACATGGCTTCCAGCACATGCCCCATCAGGCCGATTCTCGCACCTCTGAGATCATGCAGAACCTTGGCGATTTCACACCACTGGGCGATTTCCCGCTTTGCTCGTTCGTCATGATACAGCATTCCGATGATGACATCCGCCACCTTTTTTCCAAAGCGGATTGCAACGCCGGTAAACTCGGGAACCGAGCAGATATTGTCGTTTTCCAGCTGCATAAAGGTGCTGGCTTTTGTGTAATCCAAACGGCTCAGCGGCTGGAGCGCCAGCAAGACCACCGGACGGTTTACTTCCCGCAGGATGGGCGCAAAGGTGGAGGATGTGGCATAGGTAATCATATTGCAGAAAATAACATCCAGCCCGTCCTGCTGCATTTTGGCGGCCGTTGCGAAGGCTTTTTCACTGGAATCAACCATCCCGTAATCTACAATCTGCACCCCGTTGGCTTCAACCAGCCGGATGGTATCCCGGTGATAGCCCATCAGGTTGTCCAGCAGGCCCTCAAACTGATGCCAGTATGTAGCGTGTCCCACGGAGAAAAAACCGATTTTCCCTGTTCTTTGTTTCGCTCGTTCAATCATGAAAGCAAACCTCCGATAAACAAAAATGATCTTTCCTCTTTCATTATACCGAAGTTCGTAATATAATACAGGGTGTAATCAAACCAATAACTGTCTAAAATAAACATTTCATAGTTTTTCGACTATTGAGAAAGGAATGGGTGACTCGTGGATTCCAATATGGTATTGTTTAATGAAATCCGGCCCTTTGTCAGATATGTGCAGCGGCTTTCCATCAATGATAACATCAGATTTTTGAACAGCGTGGCATACGACAACCGTCTTTTTTATATCGCCGAGGGCAGCGGCATCATCCGGGTGGGCGAACAGGTTTATCACGTAAAAAGCGGTGTTCTGATGCTCTGGAGGGCGGGCGCTTCCTACGACCTTACCTGCGAAGAAGGGCAGTCGTATACCATGTTGGGCTGCAACTTCGATTTCACACAAAAGAGCAGTGTGAAGTCCGCACCCGTCCCGCCGGACAGGGCAGAGCTGTTCGACAAGAACGAGATTCTGGACCCTTGCCTGCTGGATATGGAGATGTTCAATCGGACCATCCACCTTGAAAATATGCAGCATATAGAGCATATGCTGCGAACGATGAAACATGAATACGACCGGCAGCGCATTCTTGCGGAGGACCGGTTGTCTGCAATGCTTCTGCTTGTCCTGGCGGATATCGCCCAGGCCATGCTGCTGCGGGACAGCAAAATTGCCCGGTCCGACAGCAGGGTTGAGGAAATCCTGCAATACATCAAGGAGCATTATCATGAGGAGCTGAGCAATCAGATGCTCGGCAGGCTTTTCAATTTTCATCCCAACTACCTGAACCGGCTGATGGTGGCGCATACCGGGCTTTCGCTTCGTAAATACTTGCTACGGTTCCGAATCAATCGCGCGGTTGACCTGCTTCAGACAACCGATATGCCGGTGTCAGAGATTGCAGAGAGAGTGGGATTTAAGGATTACAACCATTTTCTGAAATATTTCAAAAAAACTACCGGCTACACCACCCGTAGCTTTAGAAATTAAAGCAGGGTTAGGAAACTTATGCTTTTATAGACTAGGGTGCACGACAGGTGCGACCTTAGTGTAAAATAATAATTGG
>DHOG01000099.1:0-723 GCA_002410715.1 Ruminococcaceae bacterium UBA5396
CGGTTTCCTAAACCGCGTGCCGGAGGTTCGACTCCTCTCGGGCGCACCAACAAGATCTTGTTTAATATTATATCCTTATTCTATATTTATATTTTATTTATCAAGATTAATTTATATGTTTATTAAAAAAATAATTAGTGTGTTTATTTTTTTGAGGTATATGTGATGAATTTCATGGCTGAAGCCTTAAGGCAAGCTAAAATAGGTTTGAAATTGGGTGAGGTTCCGGTAGGAGCCGTTATAACAAGGGATCATAAAATAATATCAGAGGCATGTAATTTAAGGGAAACGCTGAAAGATCCTACCGCTCATGCAGAAATTATTGCTATAAGAAAAGCTTCTAAGATACTTAAAAACTGGAGATTAAATGACTGCGGCATGTATGTTACGTTAGAACCGTGTATTATGTGTGCAGGGGCTATATTGCAGTGTAGAATCAGTGAATTGTATATAGGTGCATTTGATCCAGATGCAGGGGCCTGTGGCTCTGTGATAAATGTGTTACAGAATGAACTTTTGAATCATTGGACCAGTATTCAATGGGATTGTAAAAAGGAATGCAGTGACATGTTAAAACAGTTTTTTAAAAATAAAAGATAAGTATTTGAATAATTTAGCATGGAAGCGTATCGAAGTGGTCATAACGAGCCGCACTCGAAATGCGGTAGTCCGCAAGGGCTCGTGGGTTCGAATCCCACCGCTTCCGTCATAATTAGACGTCAC
>DHOG01000099.1:887-3212 GCA_002410715.1 Ruminococcaceae bacterium UBA5396
ATTGATACAAAGGTGACGCACAAGAAACCCCTTGTTTCAAGGGGTTTCTTGCTATTTAAATATCAAAAACAGTTCCGGCGCAGGCATTTTCTATTGACAAATGGTGTGGCATGATTTAAAATAGTCCTAAATTCGTACTGTCTTAAAATAGGATTGATTTTATCAGCGAGGAGGAAAGTGTCGCATGAATACTGAGATGCTACAAAAACAATCGGATGAATATTGTGAAGTCTGGCAAGAGTTAAATGCCTTCTATGAGGACTATGCAAAATCAGTCGGCCACTCCTATACGTCTTTGCAAATACTCAACATGATTGCTTCCAGGAATGGAAGCTGTACCCAAACGATTATCTGTGAACAGACTTTTTTGCCAAAGCAGACCGTCAATACCATTATCACAGGTTTTCTAAAGCAAGGTATGATTCGGCTGGTGGAAGTACCGGAAAATCGCCGCAAGAAAGAGATTCATTTAACGGAATATGGCATGGAGTACACTGGGAAAATTCTGCCAAAAATCCGTGAAGCGGAACTAACGGCAATGGGAAGTTTGGATGAAGCACAGCGCAATGCTCTCCTTTCGTTTACAAAGCTCTATGTGGAGCGTTTACACGCATTTATGAACAACACCTAAAGTATAGCCACATATAGAAAGGTATGAGAAAACATGAGTAAAAAAGTGTTGATTATCGCTTCCAGTCCCAGAAAAGGGGGCAATTCTGACCTCCTTTGTGATGAGTTCACAAAGGGAGCGGTGGCCGCGGGTCATCAGGTAGAAAAGGTATACCTGGCGGACAAAGAAATCCTCTACTGTACCGGATGCGATCGTTGCCGAAACAACGGCGGTACCTGCATACATGAAGACGATATGAGTGAGATTCTGGAAATGATGATCGCATCGGATGTGATTGTTCTGTCCGCACCAATCTACTGCGGTTCCATGT
Organism: Ruminococcaceae bacterium UBA5396; assembly: GCA_002410715.1. Lineage (GTDB taxonomy): Bacteria > Bacillota > Clostridia > Oscillospirales > Acutalibacteraceae > Avimonas. The sequence continues at coordinate 1,829 of DHOG01000099.1, forward strand.
ACTCGAAACTAAAAGTGTTTATGGAGCGCACCTATCCAAGATATACGGAAATGATAAACAAGGACGTATATCTAATTATCACAGGGGTTGCCAATAGCATCCAGCGATTGGATGTTCCGGTTGCCGGTTTGCGCAGGTTTGTTGCCGGTTTACCCGATTCAAAAGAAATAGGCATTGTATACGGTATCAATACTTACGAAGCCGGTTCCGTCAAAGAAACTCCTGCCATGCAGGAAGCCTATGAGATGGGCGGCAGAATTTAGTACAAATAGGCATGAATCTGCCGAAAACTGATTGGAGTAATAAAATATGGCACAAACGCAGCATCAGTATGCGTAAAGGAGGGTTCAGTTATGGAACACAAGAAACTGGGGTTTGGGTTTATGCGCCTGCCTCTTGAAGACCCAAAGAATCAGAAAAGCATGGATATGGAGCAGGTCTGCCGCATGGTTGATTTGTTTCTTGAACGAGGCTTTACATATTTTGACACGGCTTATGTCTACCACGATACTCAAAGCGAAATCGCGCTGCGGGAGGCGCTTGTCAAGCGTTATCCCCGGGACAGCTTTACCATCGCAACAAAAATGCCGCTTTTTATGCTGAAAAGCAAAGAGCAACAGAGCGGTATTTTTCAGGAGCAGCTTGAAAAGTGTGGCGTTGATTATTTCGATTATTACCTGCTCCATGACATCAACCGCATGTCTTACCCCATTGCAAAGGAACTGGACAGTTTTGCGTTTATGGCAGAGCAAAAGCAGGCGGGCAAAATCCGGAACATCGGCTTTTCTTTCCATGAGGATGCCAATCTTTTGGATGAGGTGCTAACCGCATATCCTGAAATGGATTTCGTACAGCTGCAAATCAACTATCTGGACTGGGACAACGCCTCCATTCAATCGGGCAAGTGCTACGATGTGGCGACTAAGCACGGCAAAAAAGTCATTGTCATGGAACCGGTTAAGGGGGGCACGCTTGCAAATGTACCGGAAGAAGCGGAAAAGCTGCTGAAGGCCCATCATCCTGAATTATCTACTGCCTCTTGGGCGATCCGCTTCGTGGCAAGTCTTGACAATGTGATGATGGTGCTTTCCGGCATGTCCAATATGGCTCAATTAGAGGATAACACGGGCTATATGCAGGAATTCATGCCCTTCACGCAAAAAGAGCAAGAGATAGTCAAACAAACTGCTTCCATCATCAACGCTTCAGTTGCGATCCCCTGTACAGCCTGCCGGTACTGCGCCCCCGGTTGTCCAAAGAAAATTGCGATACCGGAATACTTTGCGCTGTACAATGCTCATCTACAGGATGCAAACCGATACGGTTCCAGCCCACAGATTGACTATTTTGCAAGTTTAGCGCAGGAATTTGGAAAGCCTTCGGA
>DHOG01000033.1:0-10622 GCA_002410715.1 Ruminococcaceae bacterium UBA5396
AAAGCTCTTTCTGTACCACTGGCAAAGCCAGTGGATTCTGCACATCAAAAAGAAAGGCTGGGTGGAAAACACCCAGCCTTCCTGTGCCGTTTCCGCATTTCTTTTATTTTTTGCTGTATCAGAGCCATCAGTTCAGCCAAACAAGCCAAAAAGATGTAATCTCATGATCCCCGATAAAGCCAAAGAAATAGAGGCTTATACCTTTGCTTCCTTTGCTTCCTGTATTCCTGTTGCAGTAGCGGCCACGATAATTAAGTCCGTCTCATCCAACTTGTCAAGCTGACTGTCAAGCTGGCGGCGAAGCGTTGTCTTTTCTATGTTTTTACGAGGATAAAAAAATTGATCTACCGATATATCAAAAAGAGTAACAAGAATATAGAAAACCTGAAAGCTCGGATGTTGCCCATTGTTTTCAATAGACATGATATAGCGGGGCGCAAGGTCCACTTCCTGTGCCAACCGCTCCCGTGTCCATCCCATGTTCTCGCGCGCTTCCTTTATGGCCCGCCCGAAGGCCGAAAAGTCATATTTGTCTTTTTTGTGCATTATCATATCACCCTATATCATTTTACAAGTCACTACGGAAAAGCTAAACGATATGGTTATTCCCCCTATGTAGTTTATGACATCCTATTAACAAGAATAGAGCGTAAACAAAACCTTGTTTACGCTCTATCCCAAGGTAATTTGAACGCCCAAAAAGTATAGAGCGATGTGTGTGAAGTACATAGCGGCGGCTGGGTATAGCCAAGATTTTTTCCTACATAGTTCTGAAAGCAAAAAATAGCAGACTATATTTCAAGCCTGCTAAAAGAAACATAATTAGTTTCAATTCAAATTCCTACTTGGCCGCTTGTGACGCACGTTATCTTTCCGCATCAAATCCCAGGTCATCCAATGCCTCAATAGCAACGTCTACATTGCTTTCATCCCCGTCAATGGAGACGGTCTTGTCTTTCAAGGAGATCTGAAATGCTATTTTAGCGCCGTTCAGTGCGCTCGTAATTCGTTCCACACATTTTTCACAGTGCATATCGGGTACTTTCAGTGTTGTCATGTCCTCTTACCTCATTTCATCAATTTTTGTATGGTTTTCACCAGTTCATCAATTACTTCGTCGTTATCCGCCCGGATGCCATCGGCTACGCAGGTCTTGATATGATTGCCGAGCAGTTCTTTATTGAAGGCGTTAAGCGCCGACTGGATGGCGGATACCTGCGTAAGGATATCCACACAATAAACATCGGTTTCCACCATTTTTCGGACTCCCCGAACCTGTCCCTCTATGCGGTTCAGGCGGTTTATCAAGGATTTGTATTCTTCCTCGGTGCGGTGTTTCTTTTTGCCTGTTGTCATAGCTTTTTCCCCCGTAATCTAAGAGCGTTGGATACCACGAAAACCGAGCTTAAGCTCATGGCCAGCGCGCCGATCATGGGCGACAGAAGCAGACTGAATGCGGGATATAGGACGCCGGCCGCAATAGGAATCCCTATCGTGTTGTAGAAAAATGCCCAAAACAGATTTTGCTTGATATTACGGATGGTCATACGGCTCAAGTTTACCGCCCTGGAAACATCGGTAAGATCGTTTTTCATCAGCACGATATCTGCCGATTCAATGGCGATGTCGCTGCCGCTGCCAATGGCGCAGCCTACGTTGGCCTGAACAAGCGCCGGAGCGTCATTGATGCCGTCTCCGACCATCATGACGATTTTGCCTTCGCTCTGAAGGCGCTTTATGACTGCGGCCTTATCTTCCGGCAATACCTCCGCGATAACCTCGTCCGCGCCGACGATACTCCCAATGTGATCCGCAGCGGCCTTATTATCGCCCGTCAGCAGTATAACGCGCAACCCAAACTCTTTTAGCCTTTGTATAGCTGCTCGGCTCGATTCCTTGACGGAATCCGCCACGCTGATCATACCCACCAAACTGTGATCGACGGCAATGAACATCGGCGTTTTACCCTGAGCGGAAAAAGCGGCCGCATCTGGCTGAAGGACCTGCGTATCCACGCCGTTTTCGTGCATGAGCTTATCATTACCCACAAAAACTTTTTGTCCATCCGATAACGTTGCGCGCACGCCCTTGCCGGAAAAATTCTCAAAATCCGAGGCCGACAAGGCCGCACTCATTCCATATTCCGTCGCGCTTCTTACAATAGCGTCGGCCAGTGGATGACCGGAACCGGCTTCCACAGCGGCGGCCAACTCAAGCAATTCCTTCTTCTCCATACCAATGGGAACGATATCCGTTACCACGGGTTTACCCTCGGTCACAGTCCCTGTTTTGTCGAGAACAACGACTTTGACATTGTGCGTAATTTCCAGCGCCTCGCCACTCCTGATGAGAATGCCGCTGTTCGCGCCAAGTCCAGTGCCCACTACGATGGCCGTTGGCGTGGCAAGCCCCATAGCGCAGGGACAGGCGATGACGAGCACGGAGGTGAATATCCGGAGCACAAAAGAAGGCTCTTGACCTGCAAGCAGCCATATGATACCGGAAATGATGGATATAACGATGACGATGGGCACAAACACGCCCGCCACTTTATCAGCGATTTTTGATATGGGCGCTTTTTTGCCCTGGGCGTCCTCCACAAAACGGATGATCTTTGCAAGAACGGTATCAGCGCCGATCCGGGTGATCCGAACGGTCAACGCGCCATTTTGATTCATACTGCCGCCGATGACCTCGCTGCCCACGGTTTTTTCCACAGGCATGCTCTCGCCCGTCAGCATGGATTCATCCACGCCGCCAACGCCGTCCGTCACAATGCCGTCCAGCGGAATTTTGCTGCCCGGTTTTACAAGCACCATATCCCCGACGTTCAGCGATTTTGTAGGAACCTCTTTCTGCGTGCCGTTCGATTGGACGAGGATGGCGGTGTCCGGCGCAAGTTCCATCAGCTTTTTGATCGCGCCGGTGGTTTTCCGCTTGCTGCCTTCCTCCATGTGCTTGCCCAAGGATACCAAGGTTACGACAACAGCGGAGGCTTCAAAATACAGCCCATTCACAAGCTCCGGCTGATCAGTCAGCAGGAAAAAGATCGCAAGGCTGTAGAGAAAAGCCGCCGAACTCCCTATGGCCACCAACGAGTCCATATTCGGGTTCAGGTGCCACAACGCCTTGAAGCCGTTGACATAGAATCTTCGCCCAATAAAAATAATGACCACAGCCAGCAGCATCTGTACCGCAGCGTAGTTGATAACGTGGCTTTCCATACTGATAAGGCCGGGCAGAGGCGCGCCAAACATCATTGCACCCATGGAAACGTAAAGCAGAATACCGGAGAGGATCAAAGCGGCGATAATACTGTTGCGCTCTCGACGGAATGCTACCTGTTCTTCGTTTTCAGTTACTTTTGCTTTAGGTCGCTTTTCCTCCACAAACGGCAGGGCGCGAAAGCCCGCCTTTTCTACTTTGCCCATGATTTGATCGGGAGAAACCTTGGTTTCGTCGTATTCGATGGTCATTTTATTCGTCGTCAGATTCACGTCGCTACGGGCGACACCGGGCAATTTCCGCGTAACTCGCTCAACGGAGGAGGAACACGCCGCACAGTGCATGCCCTCAATTAGATAGACCTCCTGCTTCATATATGCACCCTTCTTTCCATGATCTCCCCTATGTCAGAATATACCCCCCCGGGGTATTTGTCAATGGGCGCAAAGCGCACACATAAGGCCCAGGTTTTTTGAAATTTGGAGACTTGAGCTGCATCTGACCACCGTTATTACACAGAGGTCCCTCAAAATAAAAGAAAGCGGCAGCTTTGATTTTTGACCGAAGCCGCCGCTATTCTATGTCGAAAAGAATTATCTATAAAATCCATTTCCGATTGATGTTGCGAAGGCAGACGAGAAACAATCCAGCCGCGAACGCAAGCAATATACCATAGCATAACATCGGTGACAGAAGATTTGCCCCCGCGATAGCACCGTTTAGAATGTCTGTCCCGTAGGTGAGCGGCAGTAGGAAAGACACGGGCCGCACGAAAACGGGTAAACTGGAGAGGGGTATGAACAGGCCACACAGGAAAAGCATCGGGAAACGGAAAAAGTTTGAGAATGTCTGCGCTTCAAAAACCTGCTTTGCATATACCGCGATGAGCAAGCCAAGCAAGGTTGACGTTATGGCGATCAGCAGTACCGCCAGCAACATCATGCCCCAATTTATTGCGCCGAGGTTTACGAAAAAAGCGGCAAAGATGACCGGAACAAAAGCGTTGAAGATGCCGAAGACGATTGCACCGGTGATCTTCGCCAATACCATTGTGCTCACGCTGATCGGCGCAAGTAGCAGCCTGTCAAACGACCGCCCGCTCCGTTCAAAGGTGATGGTTACGGCCAGCATGGAAGTCGTTCCGAACAGAACACTCATGGCGATCAGACCAGGAAGCAGCTCCAGCATATTTCCACCGGGAGAACGAATGAACTGCATCAACGTCCAGGATAATGGAAAGATAATTCCCCAACTGATATTCGGTGGCTTGAGATAGTATGTTTTCGCATCCTTTTTAAGGATGTTCCAAAACGCAATCCAGCTTTTCATTGGCCGTTCCCTCCTTTTTCTTTTTCCTTTTTAAGCTTAGCAGCTTCAATGCCGGTCAGCTTAACAAACACATCCTCCAGCGTGGGCCGCAGTTCTCTGGCTTCATAGACTGCAATGCCGTTGCGATCAAAATATTCCATAACGGGCAGCAGCGGGATGCGTTCTTCCGATCTGAGTACCAGCGCATGGTCACGCGTAATTTCAACGGCGCTGCCTTCAAACTGCGCCTGTAAATCGGCGGCAAGGTTTTCTGAATTGATGTTTGTCATCAGCCTGACCGCGTAGCCGTGCGATGCGCTTTCCATCAATTCATCCACAGACCCATTTGCGATAATCTTACCGCTGACGATGAACGCCAGTCTGTCACAAATTCGCTCGGCGTCTTCGATATAGTGGGTGGTGATGAACACAGTCGTGCCCTGTTCTTTTAATTTTAGAATAAGCTCTCGTATTTGCCGGGCACTTTCCACATCTATGCCGGTGGTCGGTTCGTCAAGAAACAGGATACGGGGGGAGTGGATAATTGCCGCCGCGATGGTCAGCTTGCGGCGCATTCCTTTGGAATAGGCTTTGAAGGGACGCTTCCCAGCCTCCTTCAAGTGGAATTGCTCCAAGAGCTGCCGGGCTTTGGTTTCCCGTTCCTCTCGCCGCATACCGTAAAGGGCGGCGCAGAAGCATAAATTTTCAAACCCGTCCATCTCATTGTAGAGGTTGCTTTCATCGGGGACGATGCCCATAATGGCCTGCGCTTTCTTTGTCTGCCGCCGTGCATCAATCCCATCAATGATAATTTCACCTTGCGTGGGCCGCGACAAACCGATCATCATATTGATGGTTGAGGTTTTCCCCGCGCCATTCGGCCCTAAAAAGCCGAATATCTCACCTTGCTCAATGGAGAAATTGATACCATCAACTGCGCTAAAATCGCCGTATGTCTTTTTAAGATTTGTGACAGTGACAATGCTCATGATGCGCCCTCCTTGTCTTGATTTGAACCGTGGCAAAACTCCTTTACCTGATCGCTGCATTGACCTTGTTTTATGCAGCTTTTCGATTCGGTAACGGGGCAATCATCACGCTTGGCCGGTTTACAGGGGGTGCGTTCAATAGTGATCAGCGCTTCTATTTCGCCAGCCAGTTCATGTAGCACAGAACGATCCACATCATAGTGCATGAAGTACCCGCGTTTCTCACCAACGAGCAAACCGGCTTCCCGCAGCACTTTAAGATGTTGGGATATAGTGGCCTCAGTCAATTCGAGCGCATTGGCTAATCCACGGACACAATAACTGTGCCGCAGTAAAAGCGTCAGTATTTTCATGCGTGTTTCGTCCGCGATGGCCTTTAGCACCATTGTCGTATTCATAACGCACCCCCATAATCTGATTAGGCAATTCCCTAATTAGATTATGGGGCAAGAATTCATTTAGGTCAATCCCTAATTAAATATTTTTTCAGTTCTTCGGCGCTGGAGCCTTTACAACGATCAATTCCAAAGTATCCGTGTGCAGGTTTTTGACATTCATCTTGGTCTGAAAAGGAATTTTCAACAATGTGCCGGAAGCATATTCATGGACTTCCTGCTCGTTAAGCCCTATCGAGAGCGTGCCTCTAATAACAGTCATATATACGTTTGAATTGGAAAAGTGCTCAGGAAGGCCCTCGTTTTGATTAAACACCATATGCAGGTAATGAATGTTCTCGTCAAATACGACTTTTTCTATCGCCTTTTCATTGCCCTTGGCTAACTTGAAAATCTGCTCTATCATCATTACAAACCTCCCATCGTAATAAACGATGTCTATTAGTTTACTTATAATCCTGTCCTTGACCTGTTGCAATTACACCGAAACAGGATATTGTGGATGATTTATTTGGAGTAGTGAATTGCTTCCTTCGGACAAGCCTGCTGACAGTTTGTGCATTGGTGGCACAATGCGGTGTTTATAATAGCTTTCTTCTCTTCACCCATAACAGCTATTGCATCAGACGGACAAGCCTTTTCGCATAATTTGCATCCAATGCACGCGGTTTTATCGACTTTCTTTGAGAATCTTGCAAACCGGCCGAATAGCTTTTGGAGTGCCCCGAATGGGCATATAAGATTGTGGAATACCGCAGGCCCGTATACAAGGGTAATGATGATTGCTATCGCCAGCCATATAGGTAAAATCGGCAAGTCAATATGCAGAAATCTTTTCAGCAAAAGCAGCGCCGCTATACTGACAATAAGGGATATCCATGAAAAATACCCGCTCCTCAGCCATTTAGGCGCTTTCTGAGTTTGAATTTTAAGTTTCTTTGAAATCCATTCTGCCGGTATCATCAATGTGTTCATGGGGCATACATATCCGCAATAAATCCTTCCGAAAATCAATGCGGCCAGAAGGCTTATCGCAAACAGCCCAAGCCACAGCATAGGCTTACCGATTGCCAGAAAAAATACGAACAGTGCCAGAAATAGGAGCCGAATAATGGTCGTAATATGCTTCACGCGCTATTTCCCCCTTTAACTTGCTCTGCTTCGATTATACAGATATAATAGGGAAAAAGGTGTTACCAAGGTAACTCTTATAAAGAAGGGAGATATAGCAATGAGTAAGCATATAGCCCTTATAAGAAAAAGCGTTCCTTTAAGTTCCATATCTGATGAGGAAATCAATTCTTATTTAAGAGATAGAAGTTTCAAAATAAGTACCTATGAAAGAAACAACATCGTTCATTTTTCCGGTGAGGTATGCTTAAAGCTTGAGATCATTCTTTCAGGCAAGGTGGCCGTTGAACGTATTGACGAATCAGGAAATCTTATGAATATAGCGGAATTCTACAGCAACGAAATTCTGGGGGGAAATTTGTTGTTTTCTAAAAACCCGCATTACCCTATGACGATCACCGCAAAACAACCCACCATAATTTTAGAAATCAATAAAGAGCGCCTTTTCGCGCTCTTCTCAAACAACCATGATTTCCTGAGAAGTTATCTTGAATTTGTTTCCGATCATGCGGTAATCCTTGGGGATCGCATCAAGCACTATGTCAACAAAACGATTCGGGAATGTATTATGAATTATCTGGAATATGAGCGGCAAAAGCAAAATTCGGATAAAGTTCAGCTTAATATAACCAAAAAAGCCTGGGCTGAAAAAATGGGGGTTCAGCGTACATCGCTATCAAGAGAACTGGCGAAAATGAGAAAGGACGGTCTGATACGATATGATGCAAAATCCATCGAAATTCTATAGCTGCGCATAATTCGTATATTTACCTTCCTACGCTTTCCCCACAATGGAATTCATCTTAATTTTCTCGTCAGGAAAAGGAACGATAACTGGAACTCCCATGTATTCGATAATATGGACGTGCATCTTATACATTTCTTCAATATTTTCTGGGGTCATTACTTCTAACCCGCCATAGGAAAAGACATGTGAATCTTTAAGGAAGAGGAAACGATCACAGTAACGAATGGCAAGGTTGAGGTCATGAAGGATGATCGCTACACAAATATTACGTTCCTGCGCGATTTCTTTGACGATGCAAAGCACTTCATGCTGATTGCGCGGATCGAGGTTACTTGTGGGTTCATCAAGTAATAAAAGCTTCGGTTCTTGTGCCAAGGCGCGGGCCAGCATCACCTTTTGCAATTCGCCGCCCGAAAGCTCCGATACATTACGCAATGAGAAATCGTCCAGCTCCATTTTCCTCATGATCTCGCATAAGATTTGCCTTTCTTTCGAGGATGCATCCCACTTAATATATGGCTTCCTGCCAAGAAGGACCGCATCGAAGACTGTCATGTTAATCGGCTCGTTGTTTTGTTGCACATATGCGATATTCTGTGCCATCAAACTTTTAGTCATATGGAAAACGTCATTGCTGTCAACAAACACAGAACCTTCGTGTGCAGGACAAATGCGGTCGATACACTTGAGCAACGTGCTTTTACCTGCTCCATTGTTCCCTAAAATTGCTATACATTGATTCTTCTGTATATCGAAGCTTATTTCCTCTAATATGTTTTTTGAGCTTCGGTTATAGGCGAAGGTAATATTATTAATTTCAACCATGGCTCTTAAACCCCCTAAACAGAAGGTAGAGGAACATGGGAGCACCCAAAAACGAAGTGATAGCTCCAATCGGAAGTATAACCGGCGCAATAATCAGCCTGCCGAATGTGTCGGCCAAAATGAGAAGCAGCGCCCCGGCAGCAGCGGAACACGGTATAAGATACCGGTAATCGTTGCCGACAAATCTGCGCATTATATGCGGAGCCACAAGTCCTACAAAGCTGATAATGCCCACAAAAGATACCGCAATTGCCGATGCCAAAGAGCAAATTCCCATACTGATGAGCATAACCGTCCTTGTGCTAACACCAAGGCTTTTTGCAGTGTCCGCTCCACTTTCCATCGCGTTATAGTTCCAACGGTTTAGCAAAAAATATACCATTGCGACTAAAAATACCGCTACAAGAATCAAAAGCTCGGTCCAGCCTGCTGATCCCAGATTTCCGAAAGTCCAGAACACAACCGCGCTGATTTTTGTTTCATCCGCAAAATACTGGAGCAATGTGCTGCCACCGGTAAACAGAGAGCTTAAAGCAACTCCGGCTAATATGAGTCCTCCAGGGCCAAGCTCCTTCTTAAATTGAGATAAAATAATAACGACGAACGTGGATATCGATCCGCATAAAAAAGCGCATAAGGTCACGATGTAGGGATTATTGATTGCAATCGCTGTTGCTGCGGAATCGGAATTTACGACTCCTCCGCCAAATACGATGATGCCCAGCGCCGCGCCGGAGGCTGCGCCCTGTGATACACCCAATGTTGACGCCGATGCCAATGGGTTTTGCAGAACGCATTGCATGACCGCCCCGGAAACAGCCAGCATTGCGCCTACAAGGATAGCCGCCGTGACGCGCGGCAGTCTTATGTTCATAATAATTGTATGGGACTGTGGTTCACCTTTGCCAAAAACCGTTTTGATTATTTCAGATATGGGAACATTCAGAGAACCGACACTGACTGCAAAGACTGCTATTACAACTGTTGCAAAAATCGCTATCACCAACACAAGCCTTTTTCGTCTTAAAAAGGCGTTATATGATTGGAGCTGAGTTACACGGTCGTCTGCCATCAGTTGTCACCGAGACTTACTGTGCTGTAACCTGCGCCAGCAGTTTCAAGTTTGCTGAGATAATCGTCGGTGCCAAGGAAGAACTTGAAAATCTCGTTGGCTTTATCATTAAAATCGATATCCTCAAACTGCTCCGGGTAGAGTATGCTTGCAACATAATAGCTATTAACAATGGATATTTCAACGTTTGAATAATAGGAAGTAGAGCTCGGGTATTGATAAAGGTTTCCGTCCCCAACGGCCATAAGATGCGCATAAAAGTCTGGAGTTTTCTTATAGTCCGTCTTAACAAGATTGACACCGCCGCTATCAAGAAAAATATATTGCGGATTCCACCCGAGAACCTTTTCCTTGTCAATCACCACTACACTGGCTTCGCCAGAGATGTCTTTGGTAACATCATTTGCGGAAATTGCTTCAAATACGGCATATTTAATGTAAACACCCTCTATTCCATGTGCGCCCTTGAAGGTTGCTGCGGCCCCTAAAACAGTGGGCTTGTCTGTATCAGGAATGCCGGAAGTCCTTGTTTCGAAGTCCTTCAGACAATCGTTGATGTAGGAAATCACTCCTTCAGCCCGATCTTTCACGCCGCAGACATCACCCAGGAGGCGCAGCGCGTCCTCATAGTCTTTCCCAAATAAAGTACCCATTGGAACTACAACCACCGGGATGCCTGTTTTAGTTTGAATATCGTCCCCCAGTTCCTTTGTGTATGAGCATAAAATCACGTCGGGATGAACGGCGATGATCTGCTCCGGATAGTAGTCGGTAGCCTCGGCTGCATCTGTACCAACAAGGGGCACTTTTGCCCACAGTTCTTTGTTGGCATAAGCATAAGCTGTAATAGGGGTTATCTGATCCGAAACCATTCCGCTGATTACTACCACTTTATTTGCCAGTCCAAGATATGTAATCATTCGAGGTGT
>DHOG01000033.1:10827-11650 GCA_002410715.1 Ruminococcaceae bacterium UBA5396
ACGGTTGTGGGTATCTCAACTGTACGTCCGGCGCTGTCTGTGATCGTTCTTGTCTCGGAAGAGGAATCGGACAGGCCGCTTGTTTTATTGTTTCCACAACCGGCAAATAAGCAGACTGCAAGGGTAACGATCAGAATGAATACTATGGTTTTTTTCATTACTACATCCCTTTCTATATTACCAGCCTCTGCTATAACTCTTAAAGCAATCGGCACATACCGTTTTGCCATCCTGCAAGTGCATTTTATGCTCGGGAGCGCCTTCACCGCAGATTTCACAAACGACAGTTTGAAACAGCCGGGCCTTTTCCGGCAAATCCAATTTCGGCTCTGAAAAAGTAAAAACTTCATCTACAGGGGCATTTAAGAGGTATTCCCTCCACTGTATCCGATCCATGCCTTCGTTTTTCCCTGGCTTCAGGCATACCCGAAGCCTTTTATTATTCTTGCGGTCAAAGAAAGAAAACGCCTGCTTTCCTGTACCATGGTAAAGAAGATTTCCCTTGCCGAAGGTACAGCTTAAAAGTGCCTGAATGGCATCTACGCCGCAGGCGTCGTTTTCGGTAATACAGACGATCTCCTCATCGTCTGATACGCCAATCCCCATTTTTTCTGCCGCTGCCTCGCACGCTTTAAATCCTATTGCCAGACCGGGGCATTCGTGACCGTGAAAGGCCACCGCTTTCTCCCATAATCCCTTGTTCATTTAGCTTTCCTCCTGTTTGTGTCACACATCTTGCATTATAAATCGTAAAACCAACCCTCAAAAGCTGGGGTTTGGAATATAAAAAGGCTAAGACGTGTTTTTGTTAATCTAAAAATAC
>DHOG01000143.1:0-459 GCA_002410715.1 Ruminococcaceae bacterium UBA5396
ATCGGGAGAACTTTCCCCAAACGGTCGTGAACAATCCCCCGATCGGCTTATCCCAGGGCTGATATGGGAGCGATCTCCCGACCTCCTGGATGCCGATGCTCTGATAGAAGCCGACCGTCTCGGCGTCGAACTGGAACTCGATCTTGCGCTGCTTGCGGTTCTGCCCGGTCATCGTCTTCCCGGTGTAGTCCTTGCCGTTGTCGATGTGGAGAATTTTCGGGACGCCGCCCGGCTCGTTCTCGCTGTAGATCATTTTGACGAGGCTCTCTTTTAGGGTCTGACTGTTGGCGTCGATACAAGCCACGTCCCCGAGTAGCCGTAAAGCTCGTGCCGGGCCGTTGCTGGATTGACGTCCGGGTAGCGGTCGCTGCTGATCTGATGGGTGAGAACCGTGTCCCATCCCGCGATCATGAGCTGCGGGTCGACCGTGTCCTCCTCGGTGGAGTCGTCGGTTTCCTT
>DHOG01000143.1:607-1080 GCA_002410715.1 Ruminococcaceae bacterium UBA5396
GGTGGAGTCGTCGGTTTCCTTGATGACGGTGTAGGTCGCTGTCGGTTCGTCTGTGTCGAGCTCGGACTCAAGGCCCCGGGCCAGCTCGACGGCCTCCTCAAGAGAGCCCGCGTCGTCGTATTCCATCGCGCCGCGATCGACGTCCAGGCACCCGGTATAGAGCTCTGCGTCGATGACGCCGTAGTTGCCGAGGGTGGTGCCTTCCCATTCGCGAAGCTCGCGATCGTTGAACTTAACAACGAGATACCCGTTGATCTTCTTGATTTTTCTCATAGCTGCTGTTCCTTCCTTTCTGCTCTTATCCGAGCTGTGCCGGGACGACTCTCACGCGGTCGGTCTGCTTATGTAGGATGATGAGCTCCCCGTCCGGCTTCTGTCTGATGACGAGCCAGTTCTCCGGCGAGAGGCCCGCCTGCCCGAGTCTGATCTTCTGCTTGCGCGTTGGCTTCTTCCCGTGTCGCATAAAATCGGGT
>DHOG01000143.1:1260-9087 GCA_002410715.1 Ruminococcaceae bacterium UBA5396
GTGTCGCATAAAATCGCCTCCTTAAATGTTCCAATTTTCACGTATTTGTGGTATGCTGTTTTTGATTTAGAATTTAATCTATTATTCATTATACCCGGATATCCGGGTGGTGTCAATAGTTTTCCGGGTAAATTACCCGTATTTTTAAGGAGGGATTATTCTGTTTGTTGATATTTTGAAAGAGCTGAGAGCGAAAAGCGGACTTTCGCAAGGCCAGCTCGCGAAGGAGGTCGGCGTTTCTCCGGGTAATGTAAGCGATTGGGAGACCGGGAAAACGAAGCCCGGCTATTCTGCGCTTGCATCGCTTGCCCGTTTTTTCGGTGTCTCTGCTGACTATCTGCTCGAACTAACGCCCGAAAATCCGGGCATTAAAAAGCCGAATGTAACACTCTCTTGTGATGGGGTGCCGCTCGCTGAGTCCGAGGCCGATCTGATCGCCATGTATCGCCTTGTCCCGGATGCGGACAAGCAGACGATCTTCGACATCGCGAAGCTCAAGTATGAACAAAGCACTGGGGAAAAAGTATCTATCTACTCAACGTATTCCGACACGAGCAAGAAGCAAAAAGACGCCCCCGCCGACGATGGTAAGATCGCCAGCGGAAACGCCTAATTTTTTTGTGCCCTCTTGATTAAATTTTTAATCAGAAACATGCAGAATTGAAAAAGCCGCCGAACAGGGAAGGGGAGAACCCGCAAACCCGCATAGAACGGGCAATTCTGCAATTCTGCATAGGTTTGCCTATTTTGCGGAATTGCTCAAGGCCGTTTTTGCCCTGGTTTTCCGGCTTTGTTCCGCACGCCCGCACGCCATAAGTAACGGGCCGTAACGCTCGCCTCGCTGTAATCTACCCGGAAAACCCTATACATAAAGGCTGTTTCCGTTACTTTTCGCACGAAGTAACGCGCCGTTCGCACGCCTCCGCATATCGACAAGCGGGGTCTGTTCTGCTATACTGTGTTCATGNNCAAACCCGCATGAATACTGCAATGGGACAATTGAACATAGTTTTCCGAAAATGTTCAATTGCTTTAGGGCTGTTTCGTGCTCATTTTGACCAAGCGTTTCCCCCGTCCGCACGGTCTGAGTGACGGCTTATATCGTGTTGTTCTGCTGATTTGCTCGTATTTCCGAGTGAGCACCGTTAGTTTTCGCACGGAGTAACGCGCCGTGCGCACGGTTCGCCATACTCGACAATCCGAGCCAGATCTGCTATACTGTGTTCATGGGCCGTGAGGCCGTCCTCTTGGGTCTGCTGCTGTGACTTCCGGGACGTGCCGAGCGGCCCTAACCATGTTCAAAAAGCCTTATATACTGCGGTTTCGCGGGCGTTCGCGTGAAATATCGTTCCCGTCGCGGCGTCGTCGTGGAGGCCCTTCCTGGACAAAAAGAAAAGACGCCGATCGCGTCGACGTCTCCATCTCAATATTGTTGTCATTCACGGCGTTTTATCCCGCCTCAAATTCACTGTATCCCGCGTAAATACTGGGTTTTCTCGTGGTTTCCCGTTCTGTCCCGTCTTATCCCGCCTTTGTCAAATACGTTGTCCCCTTACATCCTGGGACATACGCCCAAAGGCGCCGGCATTTCCCTTGGCATCCACACCAACCTTCAATCGGTAACGGCGCAGTATGTTGATGTACGGCTTGACCGAAAAAAGACCGTGCTGGGAACCTATCATAAGGCGCTGCAGCCGCAGAAGGAGCCGGTGAAGCCCTCGAAACCGGCGAACCAGGGCAAAAAGAAAAGCAGCGAAATGTAGCTGTAAACGATGTAAGTTTTTATAGCTCTTTGAAGATATGTCTGTACTGTTCATATTACTAGCTTAAGTAATTCCGATAATTTCAGTCTGTTCAGAAAGGAAAGGCCGCAAGAGGGTGCTCCAAAGCAATAATTGCAAGTAAAGGAGACAGGCCATAACCCGAATTTCCAGTGCAGAAAAAAATTTTCAAAAAGGCTTGCATTTTTGAATAACATGTATTATATAATAGGTGTTATATAATACATGTTAAGGACGGTAACGTTATGGGACCTAAGATTAAATTTACCAAAGAACAAATAATCGAGGCAGCCTTTGAAATAGCTCGGACAGAAGGAATCGACAGTATAACTATGAGAAAAGTCGCAAAAAAGATGGGCAGTTCCGTAGCCCCCATTTACGTAAACTTCGAAAACGTTGATGAACTGAATAAAGCTTTAATAGAAAGGATTACAAGTATTAGTCGACAGCTTTTAACGGAGGAGAATACCGGTAACCCATTCAGCGATATGGGAAACGCAAGTCTTAGGTTTGCCATGGAGTATAGCGTTATTTTTAGGGACTTGGTTGCAAAAGGTGACAAATACATGCAAGGCTACGATGAAAAAATGATGCCGGTTTTAGTTGAAGAGATGCAAAAGGACCCTGAACTGAAGGGATTCACTGTTGATGAGCTAAAAACAATCTTATTAAAAATGAGGATATTTCAACTGGGGCTTTCGATGATGGCCGCCAACAGCTTACTGCCCAAAGGGTACAAAAAGCAAGATGTGATGGACATCTTATCAAGCGCCGCTGATGATGTAATAATGTCAGCAAAACTAAGAAAGGGATTTTACAGTGAATAAGCAAGAAATTCGCAATATCTAGGTTTTTGCTTTTATTGTTATTATATCTGGTGCTTACCTGAGGCGGATATTAGGGCAGTCATGCCTGTCAGCCGAGCTGTTTACATGGAGTCATTACCTCAACGATATGCATATCCGTTGGAATTGGAATATTTTGATGGAAGAGACATTGTAATTGGATTTGATCCGAGTCATTAAAAAAATAAAGCCTCCAACGGATCGCTTGGGCAGGCTAGCTTTAGAGGGTTTAAAGGAAAAAGTAAATATGCTTTGCCTGCAAGTCTGCTTTCAAGAAGAAGTATAAGTCAAAGATCGCACTGTTCTTCGGAGCAAAAAAGGTATTGGGAGGTAATCATATGAAAAAAAGTATTCTTGTGACCAGGTCGGTAAAAAAAGACGGTGTTGATTTTATGGAAAGGTTGAAAAATAACAGAACGCTATTAGGCATAATTGTTTTCGTTTCATTATTTTTTCTACAAGTGTTATTAGGAAAAGCAGGACATCTTTTGGCAAATATCATCCCACACCAACAAATTGATCCGTACGGAAGCTTTGCCGGCATATCAATTCACCATATTTGTCAAATGATTATTGCTTTAATAGTAATTTTAGTGTTAAGCAAGCTATTGAAAACCAATTTCTGTTTCCAGCTTGGCGATGTGAAAAAGGGGATGAAATACTTAGCTTTATTTACAGCCGCTTTTGCAATTATCTCATTAGTGATTCATGTTTTTATGTATGTTAACAACCAGCTCCCTTCTTATTCATTTCCACTTGATAAAAGAAATATTATTGGTACTTTGAGCTTTCAATTATTCCTAAGCGGGCCGTCAGAAGAAGTTGTTTTTCGGGCGTTACCAATAACCGTATTAATGTATGCCTTTGGTAAAAGCATCTCAGTAAAAGGTAATATTACATTGGAAGTAATACTGGCCTCGGTACTATTCTCGTTTGCCCATATAAGCTGGTCTTTGAGTCCGTTTACTATTAATATAGATTTTTTTCAGATATTCTATGCTTTCGTACTCGGAACCATTCAGGGAATTGTATATCAAAGGACCAGGAGCATTTTATATCCTATATTAATGCATAGTATCAGCAATGTTTTAATGGTCGGTATAGGGTATTTGTTTGTAGCTTAATCCAACTATATGCGAAAACCCGAACGTGTTTGCTCGATTCTAAAAATGCATAAGAACATGAAGGCTAGGATTCTATATTTGCACAAAAGAAACTGTAAACGAAATAGTCAGAGAGCAACTCTGCATTCTGAACTAAACAATAGTAATCATATAAGTATTGGAGCGTAACGTGATAATAAATAGTTTCGTCGAGATCGACAATAAAAATACAGCCATTTATGACGGTTTGCACGAATACTGTATGGTCGAACATATGAATGAAGAGTATCTCCGGACTTCTATAAATAAAAGAAGAAGATCCGTGCTTATTAGAATTCTTCAAGGTATTTTGTGCGTTGGAATCAAGAGATAGAGTCAGGCGCATGGCGATGGAGCAAAACGAACAATGGTTTATGGTGGACGCCGGGAGGCAAAATTTGGCGAACAATTACGAAATATGCAAGGGAAACGGAGCATTATATAATGGATAAGCAGAAACGATCAATATCACTTGACAAGATCATGATTGCAATAACAGTGCTATCATTCACTGCAACAATCCTTATTTATTCAAGTCTGCCAGCCATGATCCCATATCACTGGGGAATCGGCGGCAGCGTCAAAACGGCCGAAAAATGGGTTGCATTCATTACCGCACTGACGCCTGTGGGCATTTACTATCTGGTTAAGTGTCGCTCGAATAAGAGCCTCTCGGATGTTTTAGCATTTGTAGTCGCTCTGTTCATTGTAGTAATCCATTGGACTATCCTCTTCATCTCAATGAGATAAATCAAACTGAGAAAGCCTGTTGCGCATCCTGGAGGAGGAGATTATGGAAAAGCGAAAAACAAATACCCATCCAAACCCAAAAACATATGCAGAATTCACTTCAATTAGAGGTAGAATATCTAGGAAACCGGCGGAGAACTTCGATGTATTTACTTTAAGGGGTGTTTCACGCCTGCCATCCAAAACTATTCCAGGTCGCCAGTTAAGAGGATAGATACCAGCATGATGCGAAAGTGTGAAATAGTATTCAATAAAGCTATTGCCTCAAATAAAATCCATGAAGCAGTATTATTTGTCGAAAATGCAAATGGAGATTTTTCCTATAGCCAGGGATATGGCGGCAAGGATATAGATTCTCCGATACTTATGGCCAGCATTACAAAACTGTTTACAACCACTTGCATTTTAGCCTTGCAGGAACAGGGCAAGCTGTCACTTGACGATAAAATCGCGAAATATCTTGATAATTCCGTCTTGGAAGGTCTTCAGGCATTTAGGGGTAAAGAATATTCCTTCGAGCTGACAATATCCGATTTACTCTTTCAAATTAGCGGATTACCCGATGTATATGAAGAGGGGAAGGACAATTTTAAGCTTCGCGCTGTTAAAGAAGATTTCTTCTATACCTTTAATGAAATAGTGGCTATGACAAAGCGTCTGAAACCGCATTTTATACCTCGCACAATAAAAAGAGCTTACTATGCTGACATTAATTTTGATTTGCTTGGGAAGATAATTGAAAGCATTATGAATTGACCAATAAATCAAATATACAGGCGCTATATATTTGAACCGTTGAACCTAAAGAACACCTACCTCCCTGAAAATAAAAACGATTTTGTGCCAAATATCTATTACAAGAATAAAGCTATCCAGCGCGCCAAATTTGTCATGAGTAGCCGTGCGAGCGGTGGATGTGTATCAACGACTCGTGAATTGATGTCTTTTCTTAAAGCTTTCTTTGGTGGAGTTTTGTTCAACATTTCAATTTTCGATGAGCTGTCATTGTGCAATAAGTTGCAGACTTCAATGATGCCGATTTGCTATGGAAGCGGATATATGCGAATTCCTTTAACCGGCATAACATCGTTTTTTATGGGAAAAGGCGAGTTGATGGGCCATTCCGGTTCGGCAGGGTCGTTTGCTTTTTATTATCCAACAAAGAATTTATTTATTGTGGGAGATCTAAATCAGATGGAGAATGCTGCTCTGCCAATAAAGCTGCCTATGCAAATTGCTATTAAGAGTGCGATCCGCCGTTTTTAGGAGGTGCATTTTATGAATAAAAATGGTTTGCGACTCTGGCCTCGCGGGCGGGAAACCACTGCTGCCCAAGGGTGGGGTGATATTATTTGATGGAAGGGATAAAATCGGAACTTGACTAATATTTATCCGGGCGGGCATAAAGCGGTGGGTGGTTTGACGCTTACTAACTAAGCGGTGGATATTTACGATTTCATCGGCCATAACGGTGCGGGAAAACTGCAACGCTTAGTGCGGTGGCAGGGTCTTTAAAATTCAATGATTGTGGAAGATCCGGTCGCATGCAAAAGCAGATGGCGTTTATCCCTGACAACTCTGATATCTGCGAATTCATGACAGGTATACAGTACCTAAATTTCATCGGAGATATTTATGATGTAGGCGAGCGCGAGCACAATGAGAGGCTGCGCCGTTACGGCGCAGCGTTTGAGATTATCTCTGTGTTCGGTGATTTAATCGGTAGCTATGGACGGCCTGCGCCTTAGTGAAATTCTCGGCCTGCGCTGGCAGAACGTCGATTTGCAAAACAATACTTTCGGCGTCGTGGAGCAGTT
The DNA here is from genome assembly GCA_002410715.1 of Ruminococcaceae bacterium UBA5396. Classification (GTDB taxonomy): domain Bacteria; phylum Bacillota; class Clostridia; order Oscillospirales; family Acutalibacteraceae; genus Avimonas. The sequence continues at coordinate 7,596 of DHOG01000143.1, forward strand.
GCCCTTCAATCTGCCTGCCGGGACAAAGACAGTTCCTGAAATGACACCGACAAAATAAACGACCGTATCCTGCCCATCACGGACTTAACGCGGCCATACTTTGAGCGGCAGTTTGCCATGCAGGAGCGCCGCAGGGAGTTGACCGAGGCGGCGGGCGCGGCATACTACGATAACGATTTGGTGGTGTCCAAGCCGGACGGCGCACCTTATCGGCGCGATGCTATGTCAACAGCTTTCGGGCAGCTCATACGCCACCTTGAAATGCCGCATATCCGTTTTCACGATCTGCGGCATACGGCGGCGACCAATATGCACCAACTCACCGGCGACTTTTATACTGTTGGTGAGATATTGGGTCATACGCTCAAAGGCATCGGCATTTCCCTCGGTATCTCCACCAACCTTGAAGCGGTAACGGCACAATATGTCGATGTCCGGCTGGAGAGAAAAAAGACCGTTCTGGAAACCTACCATAAGGCGTTGCATCCGCAGAAAGAGCCGGAGAAGCCCATGAAACCGGCGAAGCAGAGCAAAAAGAAAAGCAGCGAAATGGAGCTGTAAACGACGTAAGTTTTTATAGTTTCGCGCTGCCTTTCATAGCTATTTAGGGAATGTGGGCATCAAACGGGCATCACGCCATACATTTTGACTGTATACTTTTTATGACACTGAAAATGTTGAAAGCTGGCGGGCATCAAAACCCGGGCAGCATTGGGCATCATGAAACTGCGAATCTCAAATCCGGGCACCACGCCGAGATAGAAAAAACCCCTGAAAACACAGCATTTTCAGGGGTTTGTGGCGGAAGAGGTGGGATTCGAACCCACGTGCCCTTGCGGACAACCGCATTTCGAGTGCGGCTCGTTACAACCGCTTCGATACTTCTCCCTATTTACTATATCCTACATATTACTATTTTCCATCTGCAAAACCAAGAATAAAAATAAGTCTATTTTCTTAATTCATGAAAAAATTTTTTTATTATATCTGAACATTCTTTCTCTAATACTCCAAAGCTTACATTTACATTATGGTTAAACTTTTCATTATTGGTTAGATCAATTAAAGTTCCGCAGGCTCCCATTTTAGGATCTCTTGTTCCTATTACCAGTCTATCAATTCTTGAGTTCAAAATTGCTCCTATACACATAGGACAAGGTTCTAAGGTTACATACATAATACATCCTGAAAGCCTCCATCCCCCTAAATATTTACTTGCGCCTCTTATAGCTATAATTTCTGCATGATCAGTAGGATCCTTTAATGTCTCCTTCATATTACATCCATTGGATATAACTTTTTCGTTATGAACTATAACAGCTCCCACAGGAACTTCTCCAATGCTATATGCCTTACGTGCCTCTTCTAATGCCAATCTCATAAAAAACTCATCCATATTAAATCACCTAAGCAAAAATCATCGCATCATATATATCAATGATGCGATAACTGTAATAAGCATCTTGGTGCACCCGAGAGGAATCGAACCCCC
>DHOG01000165.1:0-3721 GCA_002410715.1 Ruminococcaceae bacterium UBA5396
AAGGATTGGGGGGCACGCCAAACGGTGAGATTTCATTCCGGATTAACGGGCAGTTGTTTTCATTCACCGAAAACGATACGCTGGATACTGTAATGAACGATATCAACAGCAATACCGGCGCGAATGTGACGATCAGCTTTGACGAGGCTGCGGATCAGTTTGTTATCAAGAGCAACTCTACCGTAAACGGCACCAAGGTAATACTGGAAAACGAAACTGGCAGGGCCTTCAATGAGGGCGGGCTGTTTGAAATTGCCGCGGGCGAGACGAAAAACCAGACTGCGATTACACGGGACGGTGACAGCATTGCGACTGCAGCGGCAAAGATGGGGATCAACCTGCAGCTTGATGAAAGCGGAAATTTCAGCTTTACAATCAAGGGCCCTTATAATTCAGAGACTGGTCAATATGTTTCAAAGGATTTCTCGTTTAACCCTGATACGACATCACTTCAGAAGATGATCGATACGGTAAACGCCGATACAGACCTGAACGTAAAGATGACATACAGCCAGATCACTGATTCATTTGTGTTTACGAGCGGTGATACCGGAAGTGAAGCGACATTTGAGTTGGTAAACAAGGATGGCGTAAATGCTTTTGGCGGCGCCGATTCATTCTTTGGCATCGCGGCAAACCAGCGGGCAACAGGCAGCAATGCTGTCGTGATGATCGATGGTGAGCGAATTGAAAAATCGTCCAACTCCTTTATGTTGGATGGCATCTCTATCACCTTGAACATGAGCTTTGAAGCGGTGGAAGGCAGCGACGATGAACTCAGTTTTTCAGTCACGCAGGATGTTGACGGCGTTGTAGATAAAGTGAAAAAATTTGTCGAAGAATACAACAGCCTGATTGCATCGCTGAATGACCTGCTGAAGGAAGAAATTGATTATGATTATGCGCCGCTTACCGAAGAAGAGCGCTCGGCGATGTCTGATTCTGAGATTGAAAAATGGGAAACAGAAGCCAAAAAGGGTATTTTAAGGAATGACAGTACGCTAAGCGGCCTGCTCAGCGAAATGCGCATGAGCCTGTATGAAAAAGTGGGCGAAACGGGCCTGTCCCCGGCCGATATCGGCCTGACAACAGGGGCATGGTATAACAACGGACAAATCTCCTTTGACGAGGATGTGTTCCGCGAGGCGCTCAAATCCAATCCGGATGCCGTGGCGCAGGTGATGGCGGCAACATCAACATCTACGGATGCTACCACAAAAAATGCAAACTCAGGTATCGTCTCCCGGTTCTTTAACCAGATGACGGCATTTGAAAACACGCTGACGAAGACAAACATCCAGAATGTAGACGATGCGATAGCCAAGAACGAATATAGAATGGACGAGCTCCTCGCAAAGATGTATGAGCTGGAGGAGAAGTACTATATGCAGTTTTCGCAAATGGAGACATTGATGACAAAATATCAATCACAGAGCGACTGGTTGACACAGCAACTTTCTGCACTGTAAGATATAATTAAGAACAAAAAAGAGAATTTAGATAGACTCTACCAGGGAAGATACAAGGCGGCTATGGAAGGCCAAAACTACAATATACAGAATGATCTGAATCTCTCGCGCATGGAGGCGCATAAACGGAGGTAAACATGTACGCAACAGCAAATTTACACGACAGGTATAAGCAGGATTATGTAACGACAGCAAGCCCGATCGATCTTGTGATCATGCTTTATGATGGTTGCATCAAACAGATGAAGCTTGCAAAAATACATATCGAGGATGAATCGGTCAGGGATTTTCAGGTATCAATTGAAAAGGCTGAAGAGATCATACTGGAGCTTATACGCAGCCTGAACATGAAAATTGAAATGTCCAATGATTTATTTGATCTGTATCAGTTCATGGTCAACGAACTGGTGCAAATAAGCTTCAGTCAGGAATCGGAGCGTCTGGACCCGATCATAGACATGATGAGTTCGCTCAGGGAATCCTGGGTGGAGGCCAAAAAATCATTAGGCAGCAATTTTGACGCGGAAGCAGAGGGATAATGACAATAAGCGAAGGGGATTCCTAAGGTGGGTAAATTTTCCAATGATATCAAAGAAAAGACCGGAATGCTCGAAGAATTCTGCGAGATAACAAAAAAAATCAATGAACTTCTTGAGACAACGGAAAGCATTGAGCAATTGGATGTAATTGTATCGGAAGTCGAAAAACGTGATAAGATCATCGCAGAGATCAATATTGTCAACAAAATACTTGAGGACAACCAATTGGATGAACAAGATCAGGCGGAGCTGGGAGAACAAGACCAGCTCTGGTTTGATTTATTTGCGGAAATCCAAAAGATAGAAGTAAAAAATGCTGCAAAAATGCAGCAATTGCGGGACGAATACATGGGAAAAGTAAAATCTGCCAAGGATTCTATAAAAGTGATAGACGCATATGCGAGGCAAATGATGGAGACCGATTCCGTTAGTATTGACAAGACCAAATAATAAAGCTAAAATTTAGATAGATGTAAAAATTATGAAAATACGAAATGTCCAAAATACAGCGATAGACCAGCTGGCGAAAAATGAAGTGGTTGAAAACGATGGTATTCAAAGCAAAGATATCGTTTTCCGCAGCCAGTTGTCTAAAGAAAAAGATGCGGCATATTTAGGCCATATCAAGGAACTGATTGCCGAAATAGAACGGCAGGGAGAGTTGCTTGGCAAGCGTGCCGATATGGGCGAGATGCAAAAGTATCGTGAAATGATCACGAAATTGCTCAATGAAACCGTTAGCAACGGCTTTATTTTTGAAAAAGAAGGAAAGCTGGGCGTGAATGGCAGGAGCAAGATTTTTGCAACGATCAAGAAGATCAACGATAAGTTGGATGAGATGACGCAACAGCTTCTCGAAGATGAGAAAAAGAATATCAATCTTTTGGATGATATTGATGATATTCGGGGGCTGCTGGTGGATATGTATTTTTAAGCATGGAGGGATTGTGTAATGGCGGAAGAGTTAGCAGGGGTTGGCGTAGCTGAAACCGGGGATGATTCGATGGAGAACAGGTACCTGATCTTTGATATTAAGGACGAGCTTTACGCGATAGAGATTAGCCTGATTACGGAGATCGTGGAGATGCTGCCTGTCACTGCGGTGCCAAGCGTGCCTAATTTTATCATAGGCATCATCAATCTGCGGGGGGCGATTATTCCGATCATTGATGTACGGATGCGTTTTGGTTATGAAACCAAGGAATACGATTCGCGCACATGCATTATCGTTTTGGAGAACAACGACGTATCGATCGGGTTGATTGTGGACCAGGTGCGTGAGGTGGCCAAAATTGACAGGGATATCATTGCAAAGCCGCCCTCCAACAATGGCAAGGCTGTTGATTATTATATCAAAGGGATTGCGCGGTGGAGGAATGAAATACAGTTGATTATTGAGCCAGATAAATTCTTTGAACTGAATGAACAGGTGCTAAATGCAGTTAACGGATAATGAATTTGTAAGATTACGTGACTATATGTACAACAACTACGGCGTTAACCTGGCACAGAAGAGGTCTTTGATCGAGGGACGCCTGGGCGCTATTGTACAGCAAAAGGGATTTTCGAATTTTAACGATTACATCGATAACCTTATTGCCGATAAAACCGGCGGTGAGGTTTCGCTTTTGGTTTCCCGGCTTACCACCAATTTCACGTATTTTATGCGTGAGCAGCAGCATTTCGAGTTTTTGGTAAACAATGCGTTGCCGG
>DHOG01000165.1:3884-4991 GCA_002410715.1 Ruminococcaceae bacterium UBA5396
CGCTGCCGGACGTCAAAGACCGGAATTTCTCGATCTGGAGCGCGGGCTGTTCATCCGGTGAAGAACCTTATACCATTGCAATGGTGCTGGACGATTATTTTAAGGGAAACAAAAAAGGGTTTGACACACGTGTGCTGGCGACGGATATTTCTGACAGGGTGATGAATGCCGCAAAGCAGGGGCTTTACCCATACGAGCGTATGAATAAGCTGGACCCGAAATGGATACAGCGTTATTTTACAAAAACGGGCGACGACGAATACCAGGTCAAGCCGGCCATCAGGAATGAAGTGATATTCAAGAAGTTCAACCTGATGGAACCTATAAAATTCAAAAGGAAATTCCATGTGATTTTTTGCAGGAATGTAATGATTTATTTTGACGGGCAAACCCGGGCGGCCCTTACAAACCGGTATTACGATTATCTGGTGCCGGGAGGCTACCTTTTCATCGGTATGTCCGAGAGCCTGGTAAACAGCCAGACAAAGCTGGAATATATTAAACCTTCGATCTATATGCGTCCAAGGTAAAGGATTGTGATTTAAAAGTGAGTTATAGTACTGCAATTTCAAGAATCAACCAAGTACAGGCCAAAATACGGTCTTTGGATACGCGTGCCACGCAGGCTTTCGACGCTGTTTTGCAGGAAAAGCTTGGCGTCACTTCAGCGGCTGCGGAAACCACTTCGGCTGCAACGGCAGAGACGGCCACCGACGAAGCAATTTCCGATGCTTTGGTGAATCAGTTGATGATGTCGGGGAGTTACCAGGGAACGGGTATTGCATCGGGCAACAGTTCGTGTGAGCAGTGCCTCGCAGAAAGTGGTTATGTCACCGATTACACGTATAACTTGCCGGAAGAATTTGCGGGCGCGGTGCCCTATATGGATTATATCAACGAGGCTTCGGAACGGTATGGCATGCCTGTCAATTTGATTGTAGGCATTATGAAAGCGGAATCGAATTTTAGTAACGAATGCGTTTCCAGCGCCGGCGCCAAAGGGCTTATGCAACTGATGCCGGAGACGGCCGGCTGGATTGCGGGTCAGATAAATGATCGTAATTTCAAACCGGAAAAATTAACGGATCCGGAAACGAGTATCCGGTT
>DHOG01000165.1:5088-6392 GCA_002410715.1 Ruminococcaceae bacterium UBA5396
ACTGATGCCGGAGACTGCGGCAGAAGTTGGCGTGACCGATGAATTTGACCCGCGGCAAAACATTTTGGGCAGTGTGGAATATGTTACCAAGCTGATCAACCGGTACGACGGTGATGTCCGCCTTGCGCTTGCGGCGTACAATACCGGCCCTGGCAAGATTTCGCGATATGGGCTGACCAGCAGCGAGAGTGCGGAATATTTTTCACAGGTCCCCCAATCCATACGGGATTACGCGGACAGGGTGCTGCGTTATGCGGGGTATGTGGGGTAGGATACAAAAAATCAATAGAATTTGTAAATATAAAGCTGTCAGGGCACATCCACCCGGACAGTTTTTGTAATTTATACATAGGAAAAAGACGTTTGATTTATTGCCGGACCATTGCCAGCTCCCCGTCGCGCAAAAGCTGGTCGCCATCAAGGACAAACCAGGTATAAATTCCCTCAATGTAAATCTCATCCCCATCGACAGTGTATGCAACAATCTGGCTGTATTCCTGCGTACCGTCGTGCCCGCCTAAAATGACGGTCCCGTCTTCCAAAAATTCATAATACACATTGGCGGATATTTTTGCAAAATCCTCGCCATACTGTTCAAGAAGCTCTTTTTGTTGATCCTCGGGAATTCCCCAGCGGCCAATAACGGAATTGCTATCATACGCATTGCTGCAGGCGATAAAAGAAAACATGATGCATAAAACGATTGATACTATAATGGACTTCTTCACAGGCAACTTCCTTTCAGAGTATATATGTTAAAATCTATACTACAGGATATTTGCATTTTATTCAATTCATCTGGCGAAGCGTTAAAGCCGTTCAATATGATCACAGTAAAAATGTTATTTTTACACTTTTCTATTCGTGGTTGGTATGATTGGGCTTTAAAGGACGCTCTCGTTCCTGAACCAATGGATTTTTGGAAGCAATTGCTATTTTTGCATGGGTGATTCCCGTGCCCGTAAACCTTACAACATATTCTTTTTCTTTCTCAAGAGCATCCAACGAGACGATAAACACAGTTTTGTCAACGTCACCGGTCCATGTATCGCTCCAAAAAACCTGGCCTGTTTCATTATCCGCTATTTCTAAAGCACCGCTTTCACCTTTCATCTGGAAAGTGACATCCAAGTCCAAAGTATCAATATCATCGGAGACATAAATGAGTTTTTCATTGACAAAGGGCTCGGCAGTGTCATAATTCTCTGTTAACTCCATTTCAATAATTGTTCCCGCCGTTGCATTGCTACATGCCGCCAGCACCGCAACCACTATGATGCATATGGCGTGCCCCCCAATCCTTG
>DHOG01000007.1 GCA_002410715.1 Ruminococcaceae bacterium UBA5396
GTCGCTCCCCTCGCGGGGGGTGTGGATTGAAATAGGGCACATATGCTCAAAGAATGTCGGCTGGAAAGTCACTCCCCTCGCGGGGAGTGTGGATTGAAATACCTATACCCCCAATGAGGCGGAGGTTGAAATGCGTCACTCCCCTCGCGGGGAGTGTGGATTGAAATATATGGCGACCAGGACGATGCAGCCACCCCAGGGAGTCACTCCCCTCGCGGGGAGTGTGGATTGAAATGACACGAGAAGGGTCTTACGCTCCATAAGCTTGCAGTCACTCCCCTCGCGGGGAGTGTGGATTGAAATAACGATTGGAATGGTATCATTAAAGTGGAGACGGAAAACTCACCAAAATAAGATATAATAAAAATAAGAGGTGAGTCAAGTGAGCTACGAAAAGGATTTCAAAGAGGAAGCGGTTAAGCTCTCCGACGAAATCGGAGTAAAGAAAGCATCTACACAGCTCGGAATACCATACTATACTCTGGCAGAATGGCGGCGGAAACGCAACAAGTATAAGAGTAATGCATTCATCGGAAGCGGTCATAAACAATTGAGCGGCGATGAAAAAGACAGGCGAATACAAGAACTTGAAAAGAAAAATGTGGAACTTGAACAGGCAAATGAAATACTGAAGGACGCCTTGGGTTTTTTCGCAAAAGACCGCAGGAAGTAAGAGCGGCCCTGAGATTCGCATATATCCGTGACCACAGACACATCTGGAGCGTCAAAGCGCAATGCAGAGTGCTGCGCGTCAGCCAATCCGGATATTATCGCTGGGAACTCAGCTCAGGCAAGCCTAAACGGGATGAAGTCCTTACGGTCGAGATAAAGCGTATACTGGAAACTCATCCCGACAACGACAACTACGGCGCGCTCCGTATGCAGCAGGCGCTGGAAAACAACGGACAGCACGCCGGGCTTCGCCGGATTAAGCGGCTGATGCGTGAAAGCGGCTGGCTTCATGAGACAAAACGGCGTCCCAACGGCATTACAAAAGCAGATAATGAAGCTCAGAAGGCTGAAAATCTGATAGCCCGCGACTTCAGCGCCGAAAAACCAAACGAGAAGCTGCTTACAGACATAAGCGAAGTCCAATGCGCGAACGGCAAGTTGTATGTATCTCCCGTGATGGATTGTTATAGCGGCGAAATTATCGCGCTGGGAATGGACGACAACATGAGAAAAGAGCTTGTTGTATCAACTCTTGAAGCGGCGGCGAAAGGGCGCGACCTGTCTGGTGCGATATTGCACAGTGACAGGGGCAGTCAGTACACCAGCGCGGCTTTCCGGGAAAGACTCGGACACCTGGGAATCAGACAGAGCATGAGCAGCACCGGAAAGTGTTACGATAACGCAAGGATGGAGAGCTTTTTTGCTACTCTGAAAAAAGAAAAGTTATACCGTATTCCGACGCATTTAATGAAGATGGAACAGGTGAAGACGATTATTTTCAGATATATCTTCGTTTATTACAACAGGATCAGGATTTATACGAGGAACCCCGGCGGACTCCCGCCAGCGTTGTACCGGGCGCGATATGCCGCTACGGCCGCGTGAGTCGACCGGTGCCATACCGTAAAACTCCGTTCCGCTACGCTCCGCTCCGTTTTACGGTATGGCACCGGTGCAAAATAAACTTTGTGGGTTTTGTGTATCTACTTTTCTTGACAAGTTCAATTCGATACGTTAGGCATAGGATGGAACATTCCATAATCCAGTAATATAACCATATCAATCACCCCCCTAATCACTAATTTGAATGATTTATTTATTTTATAGAGTGATATCAGATAACTACACTGCTCCATCCAATTATTTGCAGTGTATCACATATAGTTAATATTGTCAATACAAAAACGAAATATTTTTTTCATATACTCCATCAACAAGTTCAATCGCACCGGCGTTCTCTTCAACTTTAATACTATCACAGTTCCAACCACGATTTTGCTAGCGCGGTTTTAGCAAAGGAAACGTGAAATTGTATCAATATTACCGTTATTAGACACAAGCCTGTTGCGGTCAATGTCCGCAGCAGGCTCTTTCTTTTACTATTTTGCCAAAGCTGGGATCTGACAATCCCATGAATTATCCTCATTGTTGATATATCCGGTAAATTGATAAACAGGCTGATAAAATCCTTTTGTATCATAAACATAAGCAAGTTTACATTCTTTTACCCACAGGATATCTCCCTGCCGGAAGGGGACATATTGTTCAAAGTTTCCAGCTTCAACCTGTTTAAAAGCTGCTTTGGGAGAAATAATTTCTTCTGTTGCCGCATATTCATTCCAGTTGATTCCGTAATGTATGGAAGAAAGCTCTAAATTATTATCGAACTGTATCAAGATAGAGCCGCATGCGAATGCAGTTTTGTCAGTTGGCAGGTCGTTCTCTTCCGGTGCGTCCCATCGAAGCGTATCGTCGTTTTGTATACTGAAAACAGCAGCTTCGGGAAGCAGCCCGCTTTTTTTCAGCCATTTTTTGTAAAAGTCTGCATAGTTCTTCGTAGCTTTCTCTGTCAATGCAGCGGTATCACGCCATGTTGTGTAGTTCCATTGTCCTGTCCTAAAAAAGAAGTTGAGTTGAACATTTTCACTATTGTGACTTTTGCCGGTATAAACACGATTTTCACCTTCACGGCGTTGAACACCGGCGAAGGTAACGTCCTCCAATTTGGAAAGTTGGGCGATTATTTGTTTTATATAATCCTGATCTTCCGCATATGTGTTTTTGTATACGGAGATTGTTGCCGGTTGATCTGATAGGGAAAGGTCTGTGATAATTTGAACCTTTGACATATCCTGCTTTACCGCGGGAAGAATAGGCATATTTCCGTATGGCTGCCGCTCATACACTAAAGACACGGCGCCAATTATTATTCCAATGACACAGGGGAATATGAGCACTTTCCCGATGGGAACAAAACGAACGCGTTTTTCCCCGATAATGGAAAACACTGCCATAGTACAAAAATATCCAAACAAGCTTCCGATGCAATTATGGAATAAGTCATCAAGTTCGAATATCCCCGTCCCCGTCAATAATTGTATGATTTCAATACAGACAGTCAGCCCGATGGACACGAAAAAAGTCACCTTAAACTTTTCTGCCTTCTTCCAAAAAAGCGGTAATAAAAATCCAAGCGGTGCAAACATCAGCATATTGAAGATAATAAGCTGCAATTCGCTGATCGACCACTTATTCCATGCGTTCACATAGGCGCTGAAAAAGTCGATATTAAAGCTGCCGGTAAAGTTTGTACCGCGGCTTAAGGTGGTCAGTGCCAATACCAGCAATAGCCAGCAGCACAAAAGAAACAGGACAATCCCCTGTGTTTTCGACATATTCCTTTTGCCGTGAAACGCCTTTTTATATATTATGTAGCCGACAAAAATGGTAAGTGCCAATAA
>DHOG01000078.1:0-213 GCA_002410715.1 Ruminococcaceae bacterium UBA5396
CGCCTATAAATTTGCCCTGCCGGAGCAGAAGCAGCTGCTCGTTTTGTGGGCGCTCAACAGTCAGGAAACCATAGGAATTAAAACAGCCAGTTCGAAAGTGGAGGTCGTCGATTTATTTGGCAATCGTTTTTCGCTTTATCCGACGGACGGAGTGCTTACAGTGACTGCGAGTGACCAGCCGCTTTATCTGCTGGGCGATTTTAATGCCGTACG
>DHOG01000078.1:420-1593 GCA_002410715.1 Ruminococcaceae bacterium UBA5396
CTGCTGGGCGATTTTAATGCCGTTTGCAAACCGCTGTTTTCACTGACAAACCACTCTTTAAGCAGCGTTGCCGGCGAAGCTGTGACAATTCAGCTTTACGGCGCGGAGGCGGCCGCTAATGTTGAGCAGTTGGCAGTCGACTTGCCAAACGGCTGGACAATGAAAGAGCAAAAGGATTTTTCAGCAGATAGTTTACAAGCGCAGCTTGTCATCAAGCTTCCTGCCGGGGCGGCGAAAAAGGATTACCTTCTGCCCATCTATCTTTTAGGTGGGAAGCGAGTCTTAGCCAAGCTTCAAGCCACGGTGAGTGTAAAAGAATCGCTGGCTCTGGAGCTCAGCCCTGCCCTGAGAGATTCTGCCGATTGGAAGAGCTGGGACGTTGCCGTCACTGTAATTAATCGTACAAACACCCGCAGCACCAGCGGCTTTGTTAACGTTGCAGCGCCAGTGGAATTTGCTAATCCGCCCTCTCCGCTCACCTTCACATTGGCGCCTAATGAGCGGCGAACGTTTATGCTGCCGCTCAAAACCGTACCGCAGACGCCAATTCGTGTGGAGGCCGAGGTCTCGTCAATTCATGGCGACGAACTGCTGCTGGAAAAAGACATGAGCTTTTTGGCGGCTGTACGGCGCAAGACACCTCTTGCAGTCGACGGCGAGCTCTCAGAGGCAGAATGGGGAAAAGCGATGCCGTTCCGGGTGAACCAGGCAAGTCAAATCAAGGAAATTAAAGACTGGGGAGGACCGTTGGATCTGAGCGGAGTCGGCTACCTGCAATGGGATGACGAGTATTTGTATTTGGCGGTTGCAGCCACAGACGATGTTTTCAACCAAAATGGGCTCGGCTCTGATATCTGGTCCGGAGATAGCGTGCAATTCGGCATTGATCCCGCCCGCAAATGGAAAATAGGGGCTGACGGCAATCACGAATTGGGCTTCGCCTTAGGCCAGACGGGAGCCATCACCTGGCGGTGGGCGGCTGCTTACGGAAGAAACGTTGGACCTTTGCCGGAGACGGTCAAAGTTGCCGTGACCAAAAAAGGAAATATCACAAGTTACGAGGCTGCGATCCCCTGGAGCGAGCTTGTGATGCTGAAACCGGCGGCGGGAACACTATTAGGCTTTTCTCTATTGATCAATGATAATGACGGCTCTGGGCGGGGCTGGATTGGG
>DHOG01000078.1:1673-8713 GCA_002410715.1 Ruminococcaceae bacterium UBA5396
GGAACACTGTTAGGCTTTTCCCTATTGATCAATGACAATGACGGCTCTGGACGGGGCTGGATTGAGTATATGAGCGGCATTGGTTCCGCTAAAGATGTTACCTTATTCGGCGATTTGCTCTTGAGTGAATAGCCTGTAACCTAAGGAATTGACAATCTTATAGAACGGAGGAGGAAAATGAAAAAGCTTTGGATTGTCATCGCGGTTATTGCAGTGGTTTTAGCGGGCGTTATCATTGGAAATAAACAAAGAAAAGCGGCTGTAAAAACAGAACAAGATGGGAAAGTTGTAGTGGTAATAAACGCCGGCCCTAAAGAAACGGATAAAGTAGCTGTGGAGAGGCTGAAGACTAATATTGCCCGTTTCAATAAAGAATATCCCAATATTGAAATTCGCTGGACAGATCGTCCTTACAGTCCAGACAGCTTTGCCACCAGCATGGCCGGAGGAACAGCCGAAGATGTAATCGACCTGTGGGCCACGGAAGGATATGTGGCTGAGCGCGGCTATGCTTTGGATTTAACCGAGTTTCTCGACGACTGGAAGTATAAAGAGCAGTTAAACCACGATGTCATGAAGCCTTTTATTCGCGAGGGCAAAATTTACGGTCTGCCAAAGGACGGCTATCTGATGGGGTTGCTTTATAACAAGGCTCTCTTCAAAAAAGCGGGTTTGGTGGATGCAAACGGGAATCCAGACCCGCCGGACACCTGGGAAGAATTTGTCAAGTGCGCTGAAAAGCTCACTAATAGGAAAGCCGGCATTGCCGGGTTCGGAATCATGGGCAACGGCGCGGAAGCAGGCTGGGGAGTACTCAATTGGGTCTGGCAAGCCGGAGGAGAATTTGAACAGGAAGTGGATGGAAAATGGAAAGCAGTTTTCGATTCTCCCGAAGCTGCAGCCGCATACACGTTCGTTCAAAATTTAAAATGGAAGCATGACGTTCTTCAATCCAATCTGATGTTGACATCCCAAGATTTACAGGCCAGGTTTTCAGCAGGACAAATCGGGATGCTGATGGCGGCCCAAGACAGGGTAACGCAGCTGGTCAATCAATATGGAATGAAGCTTTCCGATATTGGCGTGGCTATGCTTCCGGCCGGCCCCGCAGGCAGAGCGAATCAAATGGGCGGATATTTCTATATTATCAACCCTAATTCTCCGCCAGAAGTACAAGAGGCGAGCTTCAAATGGATAACGTGGAACATCTTGAGAGCGATGACACCGGAAAGGATTCGAGAAAAAGCTGAGGATTTACGCAAACAGAAGCAACTAGGTTTTCTGACGGCATTACCGATCTTTACCGGCGAAGTGGACCGGAAGATGCGAGAGACGGCTAACGAATATAGCGACGTCTTGGTAGACTATCACGATGTGTGGGTGGAAGCCGCCAAGTATCTCCATCCTGAACCTTCTTTCTTCTGTCAGCAGCTCTACTCGGAGTATTTAGGACCTGCGTTGCAAGAGGTCTTAACAAACAGAAACGCTAAAGCTTCCGATCTGTTGAAGAAAGCAGCGGCAGGATTTCAGAAGCGTTTTTTGGAAAAAATGTGACTAAACTGAATACGTAGTTAAGGTACCGGCCAGGTGCACATTGTTAATAGGTCAAAGGAGGGCTTTCTGAAAAGATAAGTTTTTACGCTTATTATTCAGCGAGCCCTCTCCATACGTGTGCGGTTAAGTGTATGTTTCTAATAAGAGCCGTCTGAGAGCATTGATAAATGATAGCGCCTCTTCAGACATTATTTGCAGCTACATCGATCATGAGACAAAAAGGAAAATCAAATGACCATTTTTTTCGCTCATATGGTTCCAGTTCCAATTGAATGTCAAATGCAAGGAGAACTGACAAGAAGAATACTACAGGATCAATCTTCACCATCCATAGAAAAATGCAAAATATACTTGAGTCATTCCCGGAATAATAGACAGTCAAAAGCTGTAAAAAACGGAATGAATCTTAGCATTTCTTTGTTTTTCATAAATCAAGCTGCAAGTTCCAATTGCAATAAACTCTCAAAGGATGTAGGAGACAGCCAGCCGATGGCGGAATGCGGGCGCACTCTGTTGTAAAAGGCTTCAATATAAGCAAAGATATCCGATTGAGCCATCATTCTGGTTTCATAGAGTCTTAGATGTACCAATTCGCATTTAAGGCAGCTGAAGAAATTCTCTGCAACGGCGTTGTCATATGGATCACCTTTGCGTGACATGCTTTGTCGAAACCCTAGAGATTCAAGTTTGTCACGGTATTTTTTGGCTGCATACTGTTTACCGCGATCACTATGAAAGATTAGCCCTTCAGCAGGGCGCTCGCGACGTACGGCCATTTCCAGGGCGGATAGTGTCAGCTCCGTGTTAATGTGATTAGAAAATGCATAACCTACGATTTTGCGTGTGCACAGGTCCTTGACAATTGCTAGATACAGCCAGCCTTCTCCGGTTGGAATATAGGTAATGTCGCCTACCCAGGCTTGGTTCGGTCGCTGGAAGGAGAAGTTTCGCTTTAACAAATTTGGAGAGATTGGATTAGAATGCTTGGAATCGGTTGTAGCCTTATAAGCCTTCTTGCGAATGGAGTGTATATTCGCCTGTTTCATCAACCGGTGAACGCGTCCACGTGAACAGTGAAATTTTGGTTTCAGCATATGATAGAGGGTGTCCAGACCAGCAGCCGGATACTTTTGATGCAATCGCACCAGAGCCCTAAGCAGTTCCTGATTACGCTCGTCTCTGAGGCTCGGGCCGCGATGCAACCATGCGTAGTAGCCGCTGCGGGAGATTTCAAGCATAAGGCATAATAGTTCCACAGAGACTCCCGAGCGGTCGGCCTTGATGTACCGATATTTGTCCTCTATGGATTGGAACTTATGCCTACGGATTTTTTTAGAATGTCGATGACCTCGTCTTTGTGTGCTAGCTGCTTTCGTAGGGTGCGGTTTTCAGCTTTCAACTCTCGCAGACGACGATTGTCTCGGTTCTGCCGGTCCGTCTGTCCTAACTGCACGCCGGCGGCCTTGAGCCAGTTGCGCAGCGTGTCAATGCAAATGCCAAGCTCATTTGCTACCTCTCGGCTAGGGCGTCCCTGCTCTGTCACCATACTTACTGCACCGGCCTTGAATGCTTCGTCGTATCGTGGGGGTGCCCCTCGTTTCTGACTTGTGCTTCCCATTTCTTCTATTCCTCCCTCTTTCCATTATAACGAATGTTTTTCTGTCTATCAATTCGGGAAAGAGGGCACAGCGTGTCAGCGATCTGGCGTTAAAGATATGCACACTTATGCGTCTGCATGAGGAGCTGAGCGAAAAAGTACATATCGCCGCTCATCTTCATGATATCGGAAAAATTGGAATTCCAGACGCCATATTGAACAAAGAAGGAAAGCTCAATGAGCGGGAATGGGAAGTAATAAAAAGACATCCGCAAATAGGCGCAGATATTTTAAGCAAGTCTTCCCATCTGGCGAAAATGAAGGATATCATCCTGTACCATCACGAACGGTTCGACGGCCTTGGTTATCCAGCGGGGCTATTTGGTCAGAACATACCGTTAGGGGCCAGAATCATTGCGATCTGTGATTCCATTGACGCCATGACATCAATCAGGGTCTATCGAAAGGCATATTCGCTTGAATACTGTTACTTGGAGCTAGAAAAAAACCTCGGAAAGATGTACGATCCCGCCATAGGAGAATTAGTTCTTGAGCATTGGAAAGAGCTCATCAGAACCATAGGGACAAAAATGGACAGCGACAATCCATAGAGAACGTTATGGCACCGTTTAGGGAAAGTTGCCTTGCCCCCACAAAAAAATCATCTAAAGGAATCCATTTAAACGAAACGACGACTGTGAGCGGCATTGCTGCGTATAAGAAATTGAGCAAGTTAAGCGTCTGCCCTGCAAACCGATTTTCTGCCAAATAAGGGGCTGATGCACAAAGAATACAGGGAAAGCTCTGACGACTGAAGGGCTAGAGCAAGGAGATCGTAAGGTGCGTTCAAAGGCAAACCGCCTGCGGCATCAGGCGGCTCCACACCACTGGACCTGCGGAGCACGGCATTAGCAGGGCAGACCTAAAACGTGCTTCAAGGCGTCTACGGTACCTCAAACATGGCCGCTATGGATGAGTTGACTGCCTTATAGTACCGCCTGATAGCCGGTATTATTTATTGCTTGTCTGATCTGATCCACGCTCACCCGAGATGAATCATATTCCACAGAGCCCTCTTTTTTGCGTCTGCTCGCCTTTACTTGTTTGATTCCGGGAAGCTTTCGTACTGCATCCTGAATAGCAATTTCGCAATGTCCGCAAGCCATACCTTCCACACGTAGGATTATTTTTTCCATTTCATTTCCTCCATTTCTCAGATATTTCACGTTCTCTGTTTTCTTCGTCTCGATATGCTTTCTTGCTCTTCAGCCTTGTCCTTTATCGGTGCTTTGCGATGGACTGTGACCGTCAAAAACAGACGAATGCCGCGCAAAGGTGATCCATATGACAAAGCCGGCAGAGAATTTCTTCAGCTACCTCAAGATGGCGGCTCAGACGGACACCCTTGCGCATATTGAAGCTCTTCACAATAATATACGTCCGCATTCCGCCACCGGCTGGCAGTCGCCTGCAGCCTTTACGAGTTACAATGGGAACTTACAGCTTGATTCATGAAAAGCAAAGAAATGCTACGATTCATTCCGCCCTTACTGTCTCTTTTTCAGGGAAGGGCTTTGTAGCTCAATATTTATTATAGTCGTTTTGACCTGATTATACAATTGATGGAACTGATAGCTGGCAGCAAAAATGGACGTGTTTGCGACGTATCCCTTATATATTTCATATGTTTTTATTCCGTCTCTCGCACAATTTAGTTTTTCGGCATCTAATTTTAATTAAGATTGCCTAAACTTCAAAGGAGGAAAATCATGGATGATTATACAAGACGGCTTTTTCGCCGCAAGATGCCTACTTTAACAGTGATTGCTTTTGCCTTGCTGCTCTACTGGATTTCAAAGTTTTTTGCGGCATAAATTGTCTATGTATAAGGAGTATTACGCACAGATGGACAAAACACGCTAAATTTATGGATGTATCTTATGATTCCACTGCAGAAACCCATATCCCAACGCAAAAGTGGGGACGAACCTCCCCTTTTAGTAGCAAAAGGGGCTCGCAAGGCAGCAAATATGAATGCTTTCGATAAAAATGTGGGGATTTATTTCAAGTTTATCTTCATAAATTGACTTTTCGCAGCGGAATCATGTATATGGTACCTGGCGCGGAAAATTGCAAGGAAGGCAGTTTCCCGGCGTTTACTATTTTGGGATAGCTGGTTTTATTGAGAGCACTGCCTGTTTTAGGACGGAGAGGGTGTTTGATCAAAAACGAAATTGGAATTTAAAATAAATGTAATATTTAATCTTTTCCAGGCTAGGAAGGAATTTCCCCCTCTAGTGGAGTATACATGTATATAGATGTATATTTAATGTTAAAATCAAGCAAAAAACTATAACGCAAGTTTAATAGAGGGAGAATTATCAATGCGCTGCGCGTCTCTTCCTGATTTGACAGTAGCCCGCGTTCAACCTGGAGGCCAGAGGTTTTTTTAGGGCTGGGAGGTGATGACCAAAAGAAAAGTACGAGTTCATTTCCGTGCACAGCGACTGTTGTCACTCGGCGATGGCCGAGTTATTTGAAAGCGGACGCCGACCAGCAGAAAGAGAGCAGGCTGTGAGCCGGGTGTGTTTGTGAAATATTACCAGCATAGGCAGGGAACCTGAAGTTTAATCATTAATTTTGAAGGTGAAGGTATAATGATAACAAAGACCAGTCCCATCCCGCTTTACATACAAATCAGCAATTATTTGCGATCAGCCATTGAAAGAGGGCTTTTCAAAGCTGATGAGAGGATCCCCTCTGAGCTGGAACTTGCCGGCAGATACCAAGTGAATCGCCTCACAGCCAGGAAAGCCATTACCACTTTGGTGGAAGCGGGACTTCTCTACAGAGTGCATGGCAAAGGAACATTTGTGGCGCCACATTCCCAAAGGGGAACCATCGGGTTGGCACAGCCGTTTATTTCTTTTGTGGCCCCGTTCCTTTACGATTACTACCAAATGGAAATCATCTCGGGTTTGGAGACTGTGCTGAAAGATTCCGGCTACAGGCTTGTTGTCTGCAATTCCAATCACGACAGCAAAGAGGAGGCGAGGCTTTTATTTGAGCAGCAGCAGTCCGGCTCTCAGGGAGTTGTGCTCTTCCCAACGGATGATTGTAATGCACAGACGTTAGTAAGCTTGCGGCAGGAGAAATTTCCCTTCGTGTTGGTGGATAGATATTTGGCCGATTTAGATTGCGATTATGTGGTTTCCGATAACTTTGGTGGCGCATACAACATTGTAACCCATCTGGTGGAACACGGGCACAGGAAAATCGCCTTCCTGTCGCAGGAAAACCCTTGTTCGGCTGTGGTAGAACGTTTTCAGGGCTATCGGCAGGCGCTTGCTGACGCCAAGATCCAGCAAGAGTTTACCTACGCTAAACTTCCGGAATTAGGCGGAGTATACAAGGCGAATTTGACCAAACAGTATATCAAGCTTTTAGGAGAATATTTGCGACAAACTTCAGTTTCCGCCATTTTCGCGCAGAATGACATGATTGCGCTGGAGGTAATGAGAGTGGCGAAAATGTTGAAAATCGCGGTACCGCAGCAAATTGCTGTGGTTGGGTTTGACGATATGCCTTACGGAGGGAGCTTAACCTTGACGACAGTCGCGCAGCGGAGAGTGGAAATCGGCAGACAGGCTGGCAAAGCCCTATTAGCCAAATTGCACGGACAGGAAAGCCGAAGCCATGTGGTTGTGCCCACAAAGATGATGATCCGCGAATCGTGCGGCTGCGAAGCCGAGCTGTTGAGGTCACAGGCGGGAATTGAATGATATTCGGGGTGGTGATGCTATCATCATAGAGCTAACGCTCTGAAACTAATTCGACTGGAGGGCTCATTCATGAAGAAATGGTGGCTTTTATTGGTAGTTATAGCAGT
>DHOG01000167.1:0-10050 GCA_002410715.1 Ruminococcaceae bacterium UBA5396
AAACAATTCTTCAGATTTTTTTTTAAGCCAGTCAACCTGAGTGGTTAACTGACCGACTTTCTTGTATAGGGTGTCTGTTTCGCGTTCCTTGTCCTTCAGCTCTGTTTTCAAATCTTCGGTTCTCTTATCATCAAACGCGGCAGCCGCATTTTTCAGAAACTCCGCTTTCCAGTTTCGAATTTGATTTGGGGCAATCTCATTTTCGGCGGCGATGACGTTTAATTCTTTCTCCCCACGTAACACTTCCAGTACAATTTTTGCCTTATACTCAGCATTAAATGTTCTTCTTTTCATGAATAATCAGCCTGCTTCCTTTCCTTATTCCTATTTTATCAGGTTCATTATCTTTAGACCACTTGTTTGTCGAGTTTCGACCATTATATTGTACGTTGTACTATTGTCAGTATTATTCTAAAAGATCTGTACTTTTGCGTTGTTATTGTTTGCGCTCAACTGGTCAACCTGATAATTCCCGGCGATAGATCTCATTAACCCAATGTCGTACGTGTTTTTGGTTCCACTCCAATAGTTGCCCACAAAAATCATGGAACCACTGTATACAATGATGCCGGTCTGTGTCTCTTCAATGTGGTTGTTATTTATGGTTCCCTGAACCCCCGAGGCGACCGCGATCCCTTGGACGAGCGAATGGATATAGTTACTATCGACGATAATTCCGGTTCTGTTATCATCCAGTAAAATTCCCCGATTGACAACGTTGGGATTCGGAGGACCGTAAATATCGTTATTGCGCAGCACTGCACCGTTGGCCGCAGCTTCAATAAATACGCCCAGATAAGCGATATCACTTGTAAAATTTAAATTTTCAACGGTGACATCGCGGCCTGTAATGAGCATGGGAGTTATCTGTGCTTTCATCAACAGCTTATTTCCCGGTTTTCCGGAAAGCGAAATACCGTTTTTATTAACGGTGATTTGAGATGTGATTGGGTAATCGCCGGACATAATAAAAACATTCCCGCCCGGACAGACAGCGGCGATACCATCCGGAATTGTTCCAAATGGTGCGGCCATGCTGCCGTCTCCGCCTGTTGCGCCCGCCTGGACATACACAGAGTTAGGGTTCACTGTTTTCTGCGCCAGTACAACTTGATAATTCAGCAACTGCTGCAAATAATCCGTGGTGAGATACCCCAGATCCGGCTTATTTACAAGCAAACCAAACAGAACGTGAGATTGCGCCCATTCATCCAGATCGTCGTAGACGGTCAAATCTAGTCCGAGTGCAGAAGCCCGAATGGCGGCGTCCATCTGAATCTTGTCCTGCGCGGCATTGACGTCCGCCAGTACCGGATCCGGTTTAACAGTTGGGCCGACTTTCAGAAGGAATATGGAAGCGCTTACGCTTTTTTGCGGCCCGCCCGCCTTATTGTTGAGGGTAACGGTGCTGCCGGAAACATTACTCAGGGTCAGCGAGTCGCCGCCGGCGGCATTAATCGCCGCAATGCCGGAGTTCTCGCCGGATGCGGTTCCGGAGAGGCTTTCCAGCAGTATTGCTTGATTTTGGAACAAGGGCAAACTGGTTCGCCATCTGCCCGGAAATGGTAAAACATGCGGCATATAGACCAGCTTTTTGTATCGTGAGGGATTCGGTGCCCATCTGATGGGTGATTTCATGAAGGGGGCCGTTGTGCTCCAGCGGAACGGGAGCGCCGTCCTGGATTTGCTGATTTCCGGTGTTATAAATAAATCCATAAGGCGATTCGGTCGCGACCGGTGCGCTCGAATAGGCTAGAATCAGTCTCGGAAAATAAGGTTCATAGCCGATTTTGTCCGTGCCAAACTGAACGATGGAGACGCCGTCGGCGTTTGTCAGCGCAAGACCGTTGTTGGCATAAGTGCCGCTCAGCCAGTCGTTGACAAGCTCCGTAATGTCGATTTGAATGGAAGTATATAAATTGGAAGTTGAAATATCATATTGAGAAGCCGTCGCCGTAAAGGCGGGGCGGCTGTTGAATGTGACAGCCTTAGTTATCATAGGAATCGGTAACCCGATTGACCACAACCGGGCTTTGGGTTAAGCCGCTCTTGACGACAACCGCAAGTTGAAGCATGGCACTGACAACGTTCGTTGCCGGCAGGGACGACAGAGAGAGCTGCATTAGACCGATGCAGGTCCCAAAGCTGGGGTCAGTGCCCGTATAGAGCAGTGGGTAATAGGAAAGGTTTGCGTCCGGTTGCGTGGACGACACAAATGTGGTGTCCGACAGATTTACAGTAATGGTTGGCATAGTTTTCACTCCTTTTTGGTATATAATATATGCAGTCGGCGGAAGAAGCCCTAATACAACGTAAGCGTCAAATCAAACGGTCTCTTGGACAGTAAAAAAGAAAAGGCCCCAGCAGCACAGCGCCGGGGCCTTCAGTTTATGTAAAGTCGGAAAATTGAGATAAGGAAACCTTGAGTCAAAAAAATATATGAATCCTGTCACCGAAATAAAACATAAGATTGTCCAGAATCAAGCCCCAACTTCGAATGGGCATCGTTCATTTGTCTCCGTATTCATTGTAGCAGGAGAAAGAATTTGACAATAATTGGAAATTTTATTGCAATGTTAGAATTTAGCAGCCTAAGCAGCGCAGACGGTATTCGCTGGGGTATTCTCCTGTATTGGATTTAAACACTCGACTGAAATAGGATGGGTCTGGATATCCAACATATTCACCAACCTGTTTGATTTCCATATTGGGTTCGTTTATCAATAATTGTTGCGCCGCAGCAACGCGCAACTTACTAATAAATTTAAGGGGAGTATCATGATTATATTTTTTAAAAACTTTTGTTAAATACTCCTGCGAAAATCCGAACTGTTCTGACAAACGGCTAAGTGAGATATCTGTTCGAAAGTTAGTCCGCAAATAGTTTACCACCAACTCATTAAGCTTTTCTGGAGAAAAGCCTCGTGTATCGATAGGACTGCAGTTTTGATGTTCAGCATCCAGACACAGAATTATTTTCTGCAGGGCTGTTTGCAATTCCTCTTTTTTGAGCGGTTTTAACAGGAAATCACTGACTCCATATTTCAGAGCTTCCTGTGCGTATTTAAAATCATCATACCCGCTTAAAATTACACATTTCACAGCCGGATACGATTCATAAAGGCAGCGCGCCAGCTGCAAGCCGTCCATGACCGGCATACGAATGTCTGTGATCACGAAATGAGGAAAGTTCGTTTTAACCAGGTTTAAAGCGGTTTGTCCGTCTCCGGTATCTCCAACGGATTCTACCGGCAAATCCAGAGATGCAACCTTTTTCAATACGTTATGCCGAATTAAAGGTTCATCTTCGGCAACTATGTATTTATAAGTCAATGTTTTTTCCATTATTCTCCGCTCCTTTCATTTGAATTGGTCCGCCAATCAAAAAAACTGTTTTGTCTTTCTGAGTGTTGTCAATATCAAAAATAGCATCCTTTCCATACTGCAACGTAAGCCTAAGGTAAACGTTTTTTAAGCCCATTCCTCCAATATGTGTATTATGCAGTTCTTTTGTGCGATCCATATGGGACAACTCCCAAAGGATGGAGTCACGCATTTGATCCGTCAAACTTCCTCCATTGTCCTCAATTCGAATCCGCCAATAATTTTTGTCAACTAATGCATAAAGATGCAGCCGCCAAGGAGGGGCGCTGTTAAACGCATATTTGAAGGCGTTTTCCACAACCGGCTGAACAATTAATTTGGGAATTAAAACTTCTTCCGCCTCCGGAAGGACTTCACAGGTATAGGAAAAAGCATTTCCAAACCGAATTTGCATACAATCAATGTACTTTCTTGTGCAAGCGATTTCTTCTTTCAAAGGCACAAGCGTACGTGTCGTATCTGCAATGTAACGAAAATAATCGCACAGCGCATTGCACATTTTCGTAATGGTGGCATCTTCTCCGTCTTCTGCCAAGATGCTGATACTGGACAGACTATTATACAGAAAATGCGGATTAATCAGGCTTTGGGTGGCACGTAAATTGGCACTGATTTCCTCTGACCGGGCTAAAAGCAGATTACGGGATGACTCTCGCAGCCGATCATACATGGTCAGGAACGAAGAACATAGGTCCGAAATCTCGGTAATGCTGCTGTCCGCCAAAGGAAGCGTAGGTTTGCTGTCGTCAAGCACACGGTTCATTTTCAGTTTCTTTGTTGCACGTGTCAACTTTAACAGAGGCTGCGTCATCTGCTTGGCAAATAAAAAGCAAATCAACATTGTCCCCAGAATAATGACAGCGGCCAGCAAAAAAAAGCCCTGCGAAACACCGACAAAGACGTATAAACCGACTCCTTGGATTCTACCGCAATCACAGTCCACTCGTACTGCGGTACCGTGTCTTTGGTAATAATCTGGCTGGTATTACCGGTTTTCTGGACCATGTGGGTTGTTTCATCCTGAAAATGTTTCTGCTGTGTCAGCGTGAGATAGTTATCCTGTGCAGAAAACGCCGTATAGGGATAAACCAATTCCCCGCGTTCATTATAAACATATAAGTGCAAGCCTTCGTTTGCTTTTTCCATTTTGGTTGCCAGAGAAAATACGGTGTTGCAATCCTGTATTACTTCACATATTCCCTCCGACTTATCACCCCCGTTAAAAGAAAGACGCGCCATTGAAAGGAATTTATGTGCATTTCGATTTGGGCCGGACGCAGGGATATCCTGGTTAACGATTGGGACGCTAATATACTTGGAACCGTGCAGAGAAAGTACCGCATGATACCAGGGAATTTTGTCAAGATCTGTTTTCACAACGCCTTGCTGGTACCCGGATCCAACGCGCGTCCCGTCCATGGTATATAAATTTACCTGAGAAGCCGACTGATAGGGGCCTATTATGGCTGTAATTGTATCGTATATTGCTTTAATATTGTCCCACGACTGCAAGGTTTCCCTCTTGCTGACATTCTTTTTTCCCGTATATGCTGCAAAGCTGCTAAAATTTTTGCGAATCGCACTTGAGTATACCAAATTCAGTGAAATAGTGGACATGTTGTCCAGTTTGGTTTTTACCGAGTCACGAATTGACGCACAAATATTTGTTTGCTTAACAGCCACCTCTTTCTGTACATTTTGTCGGTTAAAACAGTAGATATACAAAAAAAGGAAAACCAAAACCAAAAGCATGAAATTTCCATAAACGAGAAACAACCGCGTGCGCTGAGAAATGCAATGCTTTTTTCGATGCTGCATAAAGACGCTCCTTCGGAGAACATTTTGCCCGGTTCCAATAGATTTTGTCCGCCAAGACACACTTCAAATAGCATTTTTCTTTGCTTTTGTACCGTTTGATCCTTTTCTGCAGCAGCTCGATACCTTGTAAGAACCGAACGATTCTTTTTCCAACCGGGCAAAACCTTTGACCACATTGATATCCGGTTCGGCGCTGGATTCCACTGGCTCCCTGGCCTTTCTCCAGACAATCGGGCGCAAATACGGCTGCGGTTTGCTGGAGCCGCCTTTGCCGTCATGATTCTCTTTTTTCTATGTCTATTTTACCATAAATTTTGCAAAAAGTCAGTATAGTATAATGTGGATTTCCCAACTGTTCAATCGGCTGCAATAGAGTTCAAAAATATGCAAGTGTTAGTTCAATTTTGTCTATTTCCAACAATTGAAATTAGACGTATTATATAAGAACCACAATAAAGCTGGTACTTACTACATTAAATTTTAGTAAATTTAGGAGGAAGCTATTATGAGTAGAAAAAGCAAACGTATTCTGTCCTTTGCTCTTGCGGTAACGATGACAGCAAGCCTTTTTACAGGGTGTAAAAGCAAAGAAAATACTTCCGGTCCCACCGCACAAAGCGGTAAAACTTCCGGTGTTACGCTGACGTTCGGATCCCATCAGTCCGGACTGCCGAATTCGGGAATTGTACAAAAACTGGCGGCGGATTTTGAAAAACAAACCGGCGTTAAAGTCGATTTTCAAATTTCTCCAGACGATCAGTGGCGCGATTTGATTAAAGTCAAACTGAACTCCGGAGAGGCGCCCGACATTATCTGTGCCGATGTCAATCCCTTGACACTGCCCTCAACAATTAATCCGGAAAGATATTGTGTTGATCTTTCCAGTGAATCCTGGGTCAGTCGGATGGACAAAGACGTTTTACCCTCCGTTTCCGTTAACAATAAAGTCTACGGCATCACTTTTCCCGGGAAAAAAATGTATTTCTTTATCTATAACAAAGATATTTTTCAAAAATGCGGGATTACCAAACTTCCAACCACTTATGCGGAGTTGAAAGGGGCTTGTGCTGCGATTAAAGCCAAAATGCCGAATATTACGCCAATCTATGAAGCAACTACGGATGGCTGGCATCAGGTTTTGCCGATCGCGGAGAACCCGGAAGTGTACCTGAAAAGCGATCCCAATTTGTATTCTGAATTAAACGCCAACAAGAAAGACTTAAAGGATATCCCTATGATGAAAACCATCTTAAATGAAGAAAAAGAAATGGCGAGTCTTGGATACTACGGCAAAGATTATCTCAGCAATGCGACTTCCAACGCACAGGAGGCTATGGCAAAGGGAAAAGCCGCCATGTATATTGCAGAGTCCGCCTTCCGCAACCAGGTAAAGACGGAATACCCCGATTGCAAGTATCAATACGGGATTTTTGTGCAGCCGTGCGATGACAACCAGACGATTGGTGTAAATCCTGCCAGCAACGCCTATTTTATTAATAAAAGCAGCAAAAATGTAGATGCTTCCAAAAAGTTCTTTGACTTTTTGGCAAAGCCGGAAAATTTGCAGAAACGTTTGGACGGACAGCCTGATATTTCTGAAGTTTGTTGGCCTGAAATTAAAGGCAGATACAGCGCGGAAGACCAAAAATATATTAAGAGCCATAAAACCATACGTGTTTTTCAGGTCAGCGTAAATTATATTGACAATCAGTTTATGGACATTGGCAAAGACATTGAGTCCATGTTCACCGGATCCATGACACCGGATGACGTCATTAAAAGCGCCATGAAACGCCGAGATGATCAAGCCAAACTGCAAAAAGATCCAGCTTTTACTTCCTGATTGGAAAAGAGAGTTTTCTAATGAATCGAAACAAGGTATATCCGTGGTGGTTTGCACTGCCGGCTGCGATAATCTTCTTTTTGTTATGCCTGCTGCCGGGAATTGTGGGGATCGGATATTCTTTTACCGACTGGAACAATTTTACCGATAAGATCAACTTTGTAGGATTATCAAATTACAAACAGATTTTCAGCGGGCACTCCGAGTACCTTGGGTACATCGGCAACACTCTGATGTTTACTGTCGCGACCACGATTACTAAAACAATAGTGGGCCTTTTGCTTGCTTTGCTGCTGACCCGCCCGTTTATCCGGCTGCGCAACATGCACCGCATGATTATTTTTTCTCCGCAGGTCATGTCCTATTTAGTTGTCGGACTGGTATTCCAAAGTATGTTGAACCCCACCACCGGATTTTTAAATAATTTTCTGCGTTCTCTTGGGCTGGGTGCCCTCGCGCAAAATTGGCTGACCGACCTGCACTTTGTCTGGCCTTCGGTGATTACGGTTGACACCTGGAAAGGTATGGGGTATATTATGATGATCATTATTGCGGGCCTGACCTCGATTGCACCGGAGTATTACGAGGCGGCCAGCATTGACGGTGCAACTTTTTGGCAGCAGTTCCGCCATGTTACACTGCCGCTGTTGCGGCCTGTGATTATCAATGTAACGGTCCTGAATGTCACGTATGGATTACGGGTTTTCGACATGATTTATGCGCTGACCAACGGCGGGCCCGGTAATGCTACCGGTGTGATTAATACTGCGGTTTACAAATTGTTCTCAAACGGTAACTATGCAATGGGCACCACACTTTCCAGCGTACTGTTTTTTGTTATGCTGGCACTGCTGTTCCTGATCATTCATTCCATGGAAAACAAGGAGGTTGAGTCATGTTGATAGCTTCAGCGTCTTCCGGGAAGAGGAAGGGAACCGGTTTTTCCGCGCGTAAGGCGGCCGCCAGGATCCTTGGCAACATTGTAACCATTTTGGTATCCCTTGTTGTAATATTGCCGCTGATTGTCCTGCTTTTAAATTCCTTTAAAACCAAAGGTGAATCAAACACCATGTCCCTTTCCCTGCCAACGGTCTGGCAGCCGGAAAACTACCGGATCGTTATTGAGCAGGGCAAATTGATTTCTTCGTTTTTTAACAGCCTGCTCTATGCCGCCTGTAGTGATATCATTATTGTTGTCGTTGTCGCGGCAGCTGCCTATGTGATTTCCCGCAACTATCAGGGCGCCAACAAATTTCTTTACGGATTCATAATTACGGGCATTGCGATCCCTGTTAATAATGTGGCTCTGATGAAAGTGATGCAGGTGCTGCATCTGGTAAATACCCGTCCCGGCATTATTCTTCTATATGCGGCCATTAATATCCCGCTGAGCCTGTTTTTGGCATTTGGATTTATTGGAACCATCCCGCGGGATATTGACGAAGCGGCAATTATTGACGGCTGCTCCCCCTCCAAGCTTTTTTTCAAGGTCATTTTGCCGCTTCTAACACCGATTATGGCGACCTTGTTTGTGTTGAATTTTATGGCGGTATGGAATGACTTTACAATGCCGCTGTATTACCTAAATAATTCTGAAAAGTGGCCTATGACGCTTGCTGTTTACAATTTCTTCGGCACTTTTGAAAACTCCTGGAATTTGGTCAGTGCGGATATTGTCTTAACGATAATCCCAGTTCTGGTTGTGTTTATTCTTGGACAAAAATATATTGTCGGCGGTGTTTCAAGCGGTGCCGTAAAGGGATAAAGGAGATTTTTTATGAAATTTACCAATGGACAGTGGGTCACAAAACCGGAGTTTGAGTTTCTTTATGCCCAACAGGTTTTCGACGCACGATTTTCAGACGGAGAGCTAACTGTTTTTGTCTATTCAAGACCTGTCACTGAGCGAGGCCAGACACTGGACCAGGGAACCATTACCCTGCACTTTACCTCCGATATTCCGGACACCATCCGTGTGCAAATCAACCATTTTGAGGGGATCCGGCAGACCGGCCCCGCTTTTGCGGAGCGGCGCGAAAATTCACCGGTGCGGTTTGAGCAAGACGCGAAAAAACTCGTATTTACCGCCGGCCATGCAGCGGCAATTATTACCCGTGATCCTTTTTCCATTCAGTATACTTGGAACGGGGAGCTTCGCACACAAAGCGCCCCCAAAGCCATCGCCCGTATTTGCGGCAAACAGGGAAATTCATATATGCGCGAACAGCTGACGCTGGGTGTTGGAGAGTACGTTTATGGCTTGGGCGAGCGTTTTACCGCTTTTTGTAAAAACGGACAACAAATCGATATGTGGAATGAGGATGGCGGTACTTCTTCAGAGCTCACCTATAAGAACATACCATTTTACTTGACAAATTTAGGCTACGGCATTTTTGTCGATCATCCGGAAAAGGTTTCGTTTGAAGTGGCGAGTGAGCAGGTGGAGCGGGTGCAGTTTTCCGTTCCCGGCGAACAAATCCACTATGTATTTATCGGCGGTAAAAATCTCAAAGAAGTGCTACAAAATTACTGCCGCCTGACCGGGAAGCCGGCACTGCCGCCGGCATGGTCATTTGGCCTTTGGCTGACGACTTCCTTTACGACCAGTTACGACGAAAAAACGGTTAACAGCTTTATCGATGGCATGGCAAAGCGCGACTTGCCTCTGCACGTATTCCATTTTGACTGTTTCTGGATGGAGGCGTGTGAGTGGTGCAATTTTGAATGGGACAAAGCAACTTTTCCGGATCCTCGCGCCATGCTCAAACGGTTAAAGGCAAAAGGTTTAAAGATTTGCGTCTGGATCAATCCGTACATTGCACAGAAATCCAAACTTTTTCAAGAAGGAATAGAACACAACTATCTGGTCAAAAAAGCAAACGGGGACATCTGGCAGTGGGATCGCTGGCAGGCAGGAATGGGGCTTGTCGACTTTACAAATCCCGACGCCTGCCACTGGTATCAAAGCAAGCTGCGCGCGCTGCTGGATATGGGTGTAGATTGTT
>DHOG01000167.1:10237-10620 GCA_002410715.1 Ruminococcaceae bacterium UBA5396
TATGGGTGTAGATTGTTTTAAGACCGACTTTGGGGAGCGGATTCCAACCGATGTCGTTTGGTACAATGGAAATGACCCGCAGAAAATGCACAACTATTACACTTATCTTTATAACCAATGCGTTTTTGACTTGCTGAAATCAGAGCGCGGGGAAGGAGAAGCTGTCCTGTTTGCACGTTCCGCAACCGCGGGAAGCCAGCAATTCCCAGTTCACTGGGGCGGAGACTGTTGGGGGACTTATGACTCCATGGCAGAAAGCCTGCGCGGCGGTTTATCCTTAACACTGTCCGGCTTCGGATTTTGGAGCCATGATATCAGCGGTTTTGAAAAAACGGCCACTCCCGATTTATATAAGCGTTGGGTTGCATTTGGACTGCTTTCTT
>DHOG01000167.1:10786-11043 GCA_002410715.1 Ruminococcaceae bacterium UBA5396
GTTGCATTTGGACTGCTTTCTACGCACAGCCGCCTGCACGGCAGTAATTCTTACCGTGTGCCATGGCTGTTTGACGAAGAGGCTGTGGATGTTCTGCGTTATTTTACCAACCTGCGCTGCCGCCTGATGCCATATCTTTGGGCACAGGCCGTGCAGACTTCCCGCACCGGAGTGCCGATGATGCGCGCCATGGTTCTGGAGTTCCGGGATCCGCCCTGCCGTTTTCTTGACACACAGTACATGCTTGGCGAAAGCCT
>DHOG01000167.1:11238-12724 GCA_002410715.1 Ruminococcaceae bacterium UBA5396
CTTTTAGTCGCACCGATTTTCAACCCGCAGGGGATTGCCGGCTACTATGTTCCGGAAGGGACCTGGCTGGACTTTTTCACAGGCAAGCCAGTAGAAGGAGGCCACAGTTATAAAAATAAGTACGATTACTTCAGTTTACCGCTTTTGGTACGCCCCAACACTTTGCTGGCTGTGGGGAACGACATACGAAACGTGGTCTATGATTACGCTAAGGATGTTACCCTGCACTTAGTCCAACTGGAAGACGGCGGCGTTGCGGAATGCACCGTTTATACAGCGAACGGTTCCGCGGATTTAACTGCTGAAGCAACTCGTACCGGCAATACCGTTACGATACAGACAAAAGGGCATAAACCCTTTACCGTCCTGCTGCGGAACCTTTCCGAAGCGGCTTCCGTGTCCGGTGCAAGCGTTGTCTCCACACCGAAAGGACTGCAGCTAACACCGCATGTCCTTTCGGGTACTATAACGGTTCAATTGAAATAAGAAAAACAGGAGTCCTGCAAATAAAAGTCAAGTAATTTTTTAAAAAAAGGTTGAAAATATTTTTGGCGCTACGCAACTAAAAATTGGTATAACAAAACAGAGCGGAAAGTGCGGAACTTTTTCGCGCCACCGCCCCAAAATATCATTCGCTCCGCTCATTTCGATTTTTGGACGGTGGCAGATGTGCTATTGGGGTACGATTATAATTCAGAATTTAATTTGTTCAACTGTTCCTTGACTCGCGCGTAGTAAATGCGAAGAAACTTGTTGGAAGCGGCGGTCATGTACACGAAATACGGTTTGCCCTCTGCGCGCTTTTTGTCCAAAAACTGATACACTGGCTCGTCTGTGGGAGACCGCTTTAAGTATGTACAAA
The DNA here is from genome assembly GCA_002410715.1 of Ruminococcaceae bacterium UBA5396. GTDB lineage: Bacteria > Bacillota > Clostridia > Oscillospirales > Acutalibacteraceae > Avimonas. The sequence continues at coordinate 12,101 of DHOG01000167.1, forward strand.
TGATTTGGTACAGTGTCTTACGCAGATGCGTGGAGCCTCGTTTGGTCGTTGCATTGCTCTTGGACTTCTGCTTACCGGACTGGTTAACTTCAGGGTCAATACCGGCAAAAGCAGTCAGTGAGCTGCGATTCGGGAAACGACGCACATCTCCGATTTCAGCCATTAGCTGCGCCCCTGTAATGTCGCCAACACCATACATGGCTATGACAGTCTCATATTCCGGCAGCAGTTTGGCAAGCCGTATCACTTCGGCCCGGATGGTTGCAAGAATTTTTGCCGCGGCGGTGAGTTCCGCTGCGGCAGACGTGATAAGCAGTTTGGTGTTGTCGTTTTTCGGCAAAGTGGTGAAATGTCCGCAGCTTGCAGCATACAGGCAGGCAGCTTTCCCGGCGCTGAAATGGTAGTCCTTTCGTTTGCACCATTTTTCATAGCGTTCGGTGAATGCTTTGGTCACCACCGTATACCGCCCACTTGGTGGCAGCCATGGAACCCCCCCTATAAAGGTGTCTTCACGTTTGGTGGAGATTGGAAACATGGCAGCACACACGCGAGGCAGTTCATCAAAGATATAGTCCCAATAGCGCGCCGGCCACGGCAACACATCATCGGCTTGATTGATGTAGC
>DHOG01000017.1 GCA_002410715.1 Ruminococcaceae bacterium UBA5396
ATTATGAGTTAGTAGTAACAATATTCTTTGAGGACCGATTTCTCGAAAAGTCCACGTCATAAAGCGAGGGCTGCCCTCGGACCCCCTGAGTTTATCAATGTCGGATTATTCCATTTACACAGAACGCAGGACACTCTCCAATAAGCGGCGTTGCAACACCTGCAACCTATGCAACTCGCTCTGTCCTGATTTTGTTGAAGAGCATTTCCGGCGGCTGACTGCGCCTCCTTATGTCTGCAACGGCAGCGAAATCGAGCACAGCTGTACACTAGGAAAAAGTATTATCTTCACAGATCTGTCTGGGTTGCTTACAAGGAAGTGCTTAGCCAGTCCAGAGCTGGCGTAAACATTTCTCGGAAAAACTGCTCCGCCTAACAAATTCATCAGCCCATTGATCCAAAATAGTCAGTCAATCCACCATACTGTCACCTCTTCAAAATCAGTTTAGCCCGGTTGCTGTACTTTTGTTAGTGACAGGAATTACGTTTATCTTTGTAGTAATATCTGTAAGTAAGCCAGAGAAAAAATCTAAAACCTGGTTATCAACACTTGTTTCATTCTCCGATGCTACACTGTACTGATCTCCAAGGGCAAAGCCAATTATTTCGTAAATTTCCTCAGCGGCGATACTTCTGCTTTGCGCATCAATAATATGTTTTTCTTCATCATTGACGAGAATCCTTATGGATTTATCTGCGTTCATAATTAGTTTAATTATTTTTTCCATAAACCTTTAGCCTCTTTTCTATAGTTTCTTTTCCGCCATCCATATTCTTTGCAATAAGGTCAAGAATATCGGTTTGTTCGTCTTCATACTCTAAACACCCGTTACTAGTTGAAATTTCTCCGCTGTTATTCTTAACGAAAATTACATTATCGACATCCAAATTAACAACTAATAGTGGGTTATGAGTCACAAAAATAATTTGCTTTTCATCTCGAATAGCATTGAAATATCCGATCAGCTTTTTACTAACGTTATTATTAGATATGTTATCTTCCGGCTGGTCTACTATTAAAACTCTCCAGTCCTGATCGTCCTGCGTGAAGAACTTATAATAAGATAATGACATTTCTCCAAGCGTATTGCCAATCTGCTGATCTGTTCCGTCCATTATGTAGTCATTTGTCTTTATTGCATCTGCAATGAATTTTTCAAAATTTCCCGTCCACTTTGCGTTGATATCTGCAATAGAAGTACACCCCATTATCGCGTTTGAAAACGACTCGAAAGAGTTCACTTCTTGTATTTTTGGAAGGCTTCGATACTCCTTTATAAACATTTTGGTATAAAAGCTATCCAACATAGAAATCCCATTATATGCAGCCTCACGGTTAAAATAAAATCCTTGCTTCGGGTTCTTAGTTGCTCCTTCTAAAATGGGAGGGACAGTAGGCCATTCAGTATCCATCACTGAAGCTTTTACTGCCACTACAACAGCGTCTATCAACTGCCTCTTTTTCTTGCCATACTCTTTAATCTCTCGATCTTTTGCGGATGAGTTTTCCTTTACCTTCCTTAAATAATCATCTACGGAACCATGTATTATATTCTTGACCGTTGCCTCATGGTTTGCTGTATTCCACTTACGATCAACATCATCGCTTATCGACTTCAACTCATTAACAGCTCGTTCCAACTGGTCCTTGTATTGCTCGAAATAAACATCTTTTAATAACGCGCTTACCTTATTCAATAAACTGTTAATTTCTTTATGTGCCTTTTCATGTGGGTTATCTGTGCTTTCAAAGTTTTCATTACCCGTAATGTCAATATAGTAATTCCTCGCGACCATCCCATCTTCAAAGGTGATGGTATGCTTAGAAAGCGAATTTATTGCTTCTTGTTTCTTAATGAGCGCCTCTATTCCTTCTTTCAAAACACGGGAATATTTAGAATATGCCTCTTTGAACGGCAAGCAATCCAATTCCTTAAAGTTTGTCTCATCGCCAGCGGAAAACAATGTTTTTTCATTGAATTTTTTTATTATTTGTCCTTGCTCAATATATCTAACCTTTTGGGGGTCAACAGAATTATTTGCCTTAAGTACATTGTCACTTACAAGTCTTTTTACATGCGCTTCTGATGTTTTTCCGTTGAGCAATTTCAATAATGTGGTTTTGCCAGACCCGTTTTCGCCGATAATTGCGTTTATCCCATTTACAAGAGGAAGCCGCTGACCTTTTATTTCTATACTGTCAATAATACTTGTGTTGTTATTTTCACTGCAATTAAACCTTGTTTCTGGAGAAGTAACCGCCATAAGCAAGCCTTTAAAAGTAGGAAGTATTTTTGCCTTAGAATGATAGAAGTCTTTATTTTGATTTTTACAATCATGATATGGATAACAAGACCAATCGTGGCAGTCACTTCCCGAAAAAAGTGTGGTGGGCAGCGATAGTTCTTTCAAATTACTAAGCAGTATGCCCTCGACCTTTGGTTTTTGAAATTCAAGTGCATTTATGTAACCAACCCTGATGATTTGCTCAACATTACTTGCCGAATCGCTTAGCGAATTGTGGTTACCACTTTGATTGTAGATATCTTTTCTCTGCGACGCAATTAAAACTGTATTCAGCCTAATAGCTTTTAAAATGTCCTCGAAATCTTTTTTTGAATATGCTCCTTTCGCATCTGTCAATAGATTGGTTTGCAGCCCAGATTTAATTTGTTCAAACTTAACAGTTTCATTGTTCGCATCAAATATTGCTATAATATGGCATTTACCCATTCCCTCATCAACAATAACATCAAACTCTACTCCAGCCAAGACGGCCTTAACATTGGGGTATTTATGGTCATCTTGCGCTAATATGCTGTTGATTTCATTATAAAGCTCTGGATCAAAACGGTTATGGTCTGTTATTGAAAATAATGCCACATTACACTCGTTAAGTTGAGAGAGAAGCACTCCGAGGTTATCTTTAGTAGATTGATCAACAATGCTTACACTTTCCTTGTATTCGCTTGCCTTTGAGTGAATATGTAAATCAAACTTTATGACCGTATTTAACACATTTCCCACCGTGACAACCTCCCTACAAAGTATTTGCTTTTGTCTTGTTTACGCGGCTATACCTCTTTTAATTAGTCCCCTCAATCAAAGCCCGCAAATTCATAAATACTGCTACATCATCAAACAGCTCACTGATACTACCCTGATCTGTAAATGGGCTTTCCTGTAACACCGACAAATCCTTCACCATGCCATTTTTTTCGCTACATAGTTTGCACTCTGCCGCACCAAATACATCTGCCCGTTATCCAGTCCAGCGTCATTTAGAAATCGAGAAAAGGCTTCGTTGGCCGCCTTCTGGCTTAGACCGACTATGGAGCGTGCAAGCCTTCCAGCGGAGGGTTCTCGTATTTGAATGCGTCGAAATCCGCTTCGGACAGTATTTATTTATGACGTGTAATCGCTGCTCTACTGCAAAGTTATCATGCGGCAATGCTTTTATCTGGTGCACTAAGTCCTGCACTAGCTCCTTGCGGTAGCCTTGGAGTACTTCGGTTTGGAATGCAAGTTCTTGCAGCTTTTACACCATTTCCGCTTTTGTGTTGAACATACGCTCCTGTAAGGTAGCGACGGTTCCGGCTTCCTTCAGATCCCTCCGTTATCAGCGACGCCCTTGCCTATGGATTGTCTTCCCGTTGGTTAAGCGACAGGGCTTCTTTCAACCCTTCGGCTCAGCAGACATGCCGGGCAAACAAAACCATTTTGTCGGCGTCAACAAAATGGTTTCTCACGGATGTAAATGCTAAAGTGAATCATCTATTTTGCTAGATCTCGGCAATTAATTTTACATCTTACCCCGTTTCCTTTTCCCCAACATAGTGCTTGACTAGATACTCCGACGTTCAGCAATTTTTTGCATCCTAATTCCGCCGGAAGCTCATCCCCATACTCTCTTCAGTCACATTCCCCATCATAGCTTATTAACTAATCCATTGTTTACTCCACCTGCAGAATACCGTTCTCAAAAGAGCTTGGAAACAGAAACGCTTTTTCTGCCTTGCCAAACGCGATATATATTCTTTCGTCTTCAATCTTCACTACTAAGCCATCGCCAAACTTGTTATGGATGACAACCACGCCCGGTTTCAAGCCGGACAAAACCATCTTCGGCTTTTCCTCTGCCGAGGCGGGGTTGTTAGCTGGCTTCGCGCTTTCCGAGACTTTGGAAAGCGGTAGTTGCGCAGTTGCTCCTGCCTTGTTCGCGTATGGGGAAGCCGCAAGCTTAGCGGGTAGCTTCATGACTTTGCACGTATCAGTCACGACTTCATCCTCGTTGCCTGTATCATCATCGTCCACGTACGCACCGCCAAAGATGGCGTTATCTGGCATATCGTCAAATGCTTGCGTGACTTCGGATATCGAAATCTGCTGTGAGCCAAAAAGGCGCTCATATTCCTCTCTCGTCAAAACAGTATCATAGCCGCCGACAGCCTCACCCTCATGTTTATCAATGCCGGTGTAAGATAGGCTCGAATCTTCATAACGCTTGAACTTATAAACCGCATCGTTCATCAACCCGCCATTGAATACGCCAAGAGACACAAGTAGCTCAAAGTCTTTTACGTCTAGCCCCGTTACCCGTTTGAATAATGCCGGTTCAAGCTGGGTAATAACGTCTTTCAAGCTGTATTCGCGGAAATCCGTCAAATACATAAATACAGGAATACGCGTTGCAAATTTGATTAATTTTTCCTGAATCATCTTGCGCTTGGACTTGTAATCCTTTTCTTCGGCGGAAAGCTCCTTTTTCTCCTTGGGCGTAAGCTTTTCGCCCTTGGCTTTTGCCTTCTTCACCTTTTCGGAAGCGATAATGATATCATTGATTTCAGCGTTCAAACTGCGGAAGCCCTCAATATTCATCAACGCCCGCATAGCATCCTCGTTGGCCATGAGGCGGGCCAGTGTGTCATTATCGACATTAACGAGCAATGCGCTTTCCCAACGCCGAGCGAGGAGCGTGGCCGACGTTCCGGCCATTGCGATATCCAGCACATCGCTTGCGTTTATCTGCCTCATGGTACTGCCGTCATAAGCGATGACAGGCAAAAAATTGATAAACTCCGCGACCTTCTTCTCAGGGTTACCTTCGTTTACATCAAGCCTGCAACTATAATCGGCAATCTGCCGGAGCGCACGGTCAAGAGCAAAATCAAAAATATAGCACTCATGTTTCATGATCTCGCGCTTACCCGCGCCAATATCTACTTCCCACGGGCTTTGCACCCGGAAAGCGGCTTGGAAATATGTTTCGGGGCTTGACAGGTTGCGGAGCATGAAAATACCTGTCCATGGTTTCACTGTCACACCTGTTGTCAGCTTGCCGCAAGTCAGTGTTATCGTCTTTGATTTAAGGGGGTCACGCATGGACTTCTGCACCGGCGCAAGAGCGTCAACCCCAATGCCAGCACCACTTCCGGCACAGACATTTATCGTATATTCATGGAAGAATGTGTTGTTTTTTCGTTGTATCAAATTACACATGGCAAAGCATGAAGCCACGTTCGGCAAGAACCATATCGTATGCGTAAGTATCGAAAGCAGGCGGCTATTTGAGTATGGCATTTCCGGCTTTTTCGCGCCGAGCTTCAAATCATCAGTAGTTGTGCCGAGGTAAGCGCCGCGAATAAGGTCAAGCCATTTCTGGACGTATTCCTCATACTTAAATTTCGCTTGGTCATTCCTTCCCTCTGCGGAAAAGAACGCGTTGAGGTCAAACTCGTCAAATTCGCCTTGCATAGCGATTTGCCGTATACTGTCAGGGATTTTATAGGTCATCATCACCATGCGCGGCAAAGCGGCATAGGGATTATCGGGCGGCTCTGTCCAGTTTTCCTTGGCTCTCTGTTCATCAGAATATGTCCAGTTATAAATCTGATCTTCTATAAATTCGCCGGAGTTGATCGCCCGAAAGGGCGTACCCGATAAGTACAAATAACGTGGCGTGGTAATTGGTAGCCATGTTTCGTTGATGGCGTTGCCTTCTTCATCTTTCGCGTATTTTTCCAAGTCAAGGGCCTCGTAATCGTCTTCGTCGCCCATTTCAAAGAGCTTTTGGGCATTTTCGCGCCACGCTCCGAAATGGTACTCGTCAAAGACAACCAAATCCCAGTTCGTAGTATGTACCCACTCATTTTTCGATTTTATGCCGCCCGAATCGTTCGTGCCGAGATAATCCTGAAATGAGCCGAAGCAGACAACAGGTCTTGACTTATCAGCGATTTCCCATGTTAAATCCGATGTGCGGCTGATGAATTGCCATCCCTCAAAGTCAACGTGGGTTTTTAGATCTTCCTCCCACGCACTTAGAACGGCTGGTTTGAATGTTAAAATAAGTATCTTTGACAGGCCCATGCGCTTTGCAAGCTGATAAGACGCAAAGGTTTTTCCGAAACGCATTTTCGCGTTCCATAGAAACTTGCCTGAGCGTGTCCCTTTCTCTTTCGCAGCAAACTTGAAATACTCAATCGTTTTACTTACCGCTTCTTCCTGCTCCGGGCGCATGGAGAAATCGCGGGTACGATTCTCAATATTTTCCTTTCTATCCCGAACGGCGATATAGGCCGCCTGTAAGTCCTTGACCGCGCAGCGAAACCACTCGCCACCCTCGCCGGGAAGGCCGCGCTTTGCAAGGGCGCGGTGCACATCGTGATCGGTGAAATTCCCGCCGTCCGAATACATAGCCGATTCCGCGAAAACGATGCGGTATGGAACCTTCCCATCCGGGCGCTTTGTAGGGTATTGCTGCGCTACGCGCTGTTCGACGTCTATTGTCGTATAGCCGACTTTAAGCAAGCCCCGATATTCGGGGTTGTTGTCCTCGTAAGCATATATCATCGGCTGTGTTTCTGGCCGAAGCGGAAAAAATTCTTTACTCATTGTTGCTACCTCACGCTTTGAGTTTTTTTGCATTTCGCGCAGGGATTCGAGATACGCCTTTTCCACATCTTTCAAATCGTCTGCCAACTGTGCGCGATGGGCATCGTATTAGCGGTGCACTTTTTCCTCTGCTTCTATGTGGCTCACAGAACCTGCGCCTTCCAAAACTCCGACCCCGAAGTCGCGCGAAAATTTATCCAAGGTCTCAAGCCAGTCGCGCATATTCATCGGTTCGTGCATCTCGATTTTCAACTCTGCCATATCGAAAAAGGCGTTGACCATGCGACCCAGAACGAACAAATCCTTTTCATTCATATAATTAATTCTTTGCCACGGCAACCTCGCTCTTAATCGGATGACTGCCCTTGAACACAGTCAATCCCATAAAGGGCAAGTTGACATTAGCACGATTAAAGACCATCTCGCTTGCTGCATGTCCAATAACGACGTAATGTAGCTTGTTTTGCACGTTCTTGAAAATTCAATTGTTTCGGGCATGGTGGCGTCATAATCCAGACTTGTGGCGTATAAATCGAGGACTTGCCGTGTATGTCCTTCTCGCTGGAGCGGAGATCGCGGGTGCGTTCCAAAAGTCCTTTCCAGTCCCCCTCCCATGTTCCTTAGGAAGTCGTCGTCTATCGCAAAGCCCTTTTGCAGGTGTTCGTGCAAAAACGGTCGTAGCCCACTGGCGAAAATGCCTACCGCGCGGAGACTTTATGCGATAGCCGATCGCGAGAATCACGTCGAGTGCATAAAACGTCACTAGCTTATCAGAATTTGCAATTTGCATATTTCGCAAATTGCTTTTTTCGTCTACCTCAACCTCTTCGAATATGTTCTTGACGTGTCGCGAAATAACACTGACATCACGCCCGAACAACTACGCCATCTGTGCTTGGCTGAGCCAAAGCGTCTCGCCTTGTATACGCACATCGATTTTTGCCTTACCGTTGGCGGTCTGGTAGATGATGATTTCCAGTTTATTAATCATATCTTCCCTCGTTTTGAACTATAAAGTATTTCTTAATAGTTGCACTGCATTCGAGTCCGTTGTCCTCGTAAACTTAGCCATCACTTTCGCCTCTAAAATCAGCTATTGCCTGTTGTTAAAGCAATTTCAACTGTTTGTCAAAATCACTTTCAACAGTTCAATCCCATCAGCTTGTAGAATGAGTCAAAGCTTGACGTTGCGATGAACAACCGCCTTCTTGTTGAATTACCGAGAAATCCTCGGTAGTTGCCGATTCTAAAAGTTCATCCTCGACGTAGATGTTTTTCAAGTGAAACTCAATAATGTCTGCGGAAGTGTCAAACTGCTGCCCCATGTTCTTTTGTGAGAGCCAAATCGTCCCGTCTTGAACATAGATATCAACACCGCCGCCGCCCGTTTGATGTACTGTTGCGTATGCGGACTTCAATAGGCGACTCCTTCTAACTCATCATTCATTATTACCATTTTATGCCATTTAAATTGACATGTTTAGTCGCCCTCCGTATTATTATCGAGCGTCCAGTCAACAGGTTTAATGACAGTATCAATGAATGCTTTTTCATCATCCGTGATGTTATATTTTTTGTATAGCTTTTCATCTGCCCATGTTTGATTCCAGTCTTGCACAGGAACAAACTGATATACTCTTTTTGGCACATCTTGTGTCGTTTTTATTAGCAATACCAGAAAACGGAAAAATCGTGTTGCCATATAGCGTTTCATGTTCATTCCTTGTTCGTACGATTCAACAGTATTTACAACTAAATATGTTTCTGAACAAGCAGATGGGGGCATAGCAATTATAGGCTCGCTAAAAACAAGGTGAGGATAATCGTCTGACCCTGGACTTGCTTTCGCAACTAATACCTTTATTTTGTCTACCAATTCTTTGCCTCTTGGGATACGAGATAAATCTACAAAACCAGCTTCTCCAAAGCGATATAACTTAATTGAAGCTTTTTCGCTTTTTGTTTGGTCGAAATCTGAAAAATTCGTTGCAAGTCCGAAAGGCTTTCTTGAACTCACAAGTCCCTCCATTGTACTCTCCTTTAATGCCCGAACTTTACGGAGGATACTTATAGCTTGATTGTACCTGATGAAAGTTTCAGCACCATTTTCAAGTAGGGGGCGCGAAATAGTCGCTGTAATAAATCCATCTTTGTGATTACATACTTTACAATCTCCTTTATATTCACGGCTCCATAAAAAATAGCAGATTCCCCCTCTAACGTTAACCCCAGGAAAACAATCCGAGGTTTCGGGGAAATCATGTAATTCTTTTATGCGCTTGTCGTTAAGCATACTGCTTCTAAAAGAATCCAGTCCTTTCCCACCCGAATACCATCGTGCAGGAATAATCATAGACAAGAATCGAGGATTTAATTTTTTGGCCTGCATTACAAACAGATTATATATAGGTTTTGCGCTATCACCAAACCCCCCATCACTCAGCTGATAGGGTGGATTACCTATAATCACATCAAACTTCATATCAAAAATCCCCTCCGGCTTGGCGGTATGAATAAACTCGTAGGCGTGCGTTTCCAGAGGCTCGTCACGGTCATACTCACCTTTGGAAGCTCCGCAAAAGACGCATCTCTCCTCGCGCCAAAGATGCTTAATTCTCTTAAAACGGACATTACCTTCGGCATCATTAAACCTTGAAATAGAATACCTTCCGTTTGGAAACTTCGAGCAATACACGCTTCGCCGCGATAGCAGGGAGGTCATTTCGGTAATGGCTATACCATAAAGCTGTTTGTGAAAAATATGGTCAATGCGCTCCTGCAAATCGAGGATTTCACTTTCAAGCCCGACAAGCAACCGTTTGGCTATCTCACGCAGAAATACGCCAGATTTACAGGCCGGGTCTAGAAACGTCGTGTTCCTGTCGCTGAACAATTCCTGCGGGAGCATGTCCAGCATTTTATTCACAACATCCGGCGGTGTGAATACCTCATCGTTAGAGAGATTGGCAAGGCAGGAGAGCACGTCTGGGTTATAGGTGTTTGTGTAGAAATCACTCATGTTCTTGCACCCTCCTGTAATGGATTGGCGGGAACTCGCGGATAGGCGAGAGGACTATTGCACCATTCTCATCGCGCTTATATTCGCCAACTTCACCAAATAAATCTAATTGTAAATTGGTGGTATTTTCTTCTAACATCTGGCTTAATTGGAAGTCGCGCCGTTTAAGCATGGAACCGTTCACCGCTGACCATTCCGCAAATATGATTGGCACACCGTCTGCAGTTTTCATCGTCAGCGCATCGCCGCAGAGTATGTTATGCCGCAAGATATAACGCACGGCTTCGCGGGTACCGTCATTCGCTTCTCTTTTGCAATTCGCCGTGTACTCCTTATCAAAAATCTCGAACATCCGCTTCCTGCATTCGTCTGTATTGTCCGGCAACAATTCCACGCCGTAAATGCTAGTAACCGCAATTACAGCGTATCGCTCGTAGTCGGCGGCCTGCTTGCCATATCGGGATTTAACGACGGCGAGTTTCCGGCGCAGTATTTCAGCGAGGAAATTACCATCACCGCAGGCAGGCTCAAGAAAGCGGCTGTCAATTCGCTCGGCTTCCTGTTTTACAAGGTCGAGCATGGCATTGACTTCGCGCTCCGCTGTGAACACCTCGCCGTGATCGGCAACCCTCTCTTTTGACTTGGTCTGATTATTCATTTGTTATCACCATCAGTCAGGACTATTTCCATAATATCTGAAATATCGCATTTCAAAGTATTGCATATTTTAATCAAGCTTTCCATGGAAACCGTTTCGCATTTGCCTAGTTTCGCAATGACATTAAAGCTTAATCCAGAGTCCTCTCTAAGTTTTGTCCGGTTCATCTTTTTGTCAATTAAAAGCTTCCATAGCTTATCATAACTCACGGTTACCATCACAAAATCCCCTTATCTAGACGGAGTATAAATGGTCACATTTATAATAGCATTTTCTGTTGCAAATATCAAGAATTTCTTTCGATATGGTGAGTTTGGCTGTTCAAATCATAACTCCAAAAGTCAGAGGAAGGTTCATATTAGAGAACCTTCCTCTGTGGCCGGACAAGAGCAGGCAGGCTTTATAGGCTATCTCAAATTACTCCCACTCCATCGTCGCTGGCG
>DHOG01000184.1:0-211 GCA_002410715.1 Ruminococcaceae bacterium UBA5396
TTTTCTTCCTAGAGTTATTTCTTTTCCTTGCTGTTCCCATGGTAGATGAAACGATCCAAATATTCTATCAGGGCAGAACCAGCAATGTAGTTGATGTTTGGATTGACTTTTCGGGATGCATTGCTGGAATGGGACTCTGTTATCTAATACATGCTTTATTCCGTTTATTTGTGAACCATCATTAAAGCAGCCTTTTTCAACTAACATAAAA
>DHOG01000184.1:533-850 GCA_002410715.1 Ruminococcaceae bacterium UBA5396
GGATGGATGGAACTCCATGGCACGTTAGTTGTCTAAAGATGGATAGTATGGATTCACGAAGAGACAAAAGATCATGTGTTTATTTTTCTGAAAATAATTGTAATATCCACCATGAAAAATGTATTGGATCTAGCCACTGTTCAGAATATAAATTAACTGAAAATAACAATAAACATAAAAATTATAGCCATCAATCCAGAAAGGTTCATTCACCTGAACGGCATAAAGTACAGATATCTTATGCTCGAATTCCAGATATAATTCAACAAAACGATGAAGTAACTGTTTTTTGCTTTCAGACAAATAAATATAAGACT
>DHOG01000184.1:1116-3645 GCA_002410715.1 Ruminococcaceae bacterium UBA5396
GACAAAATTTCATGGAATGGATATGAGTTTGAAATTACTGGCTTACATAAAGTTAAATAACACCGATAAGGTATAATTAGTTTCGCAAATACAATAGCGGCGCATAAAAAAACGGACAGAGCCGCAGCCGTTTGGTAGAATAGAGTCATCACGCAATATTCACCAAGGGAGGCTGCGAAATATGTCCGACGAAAAAATTATACTCCTAAACGAAGACGCCATAAAGGGCGGAATAAAAGATATGGTACGCAACAGCGTCGAGAAAACGCTGAATTGCCTTCTGAATGAGAAAGCTAATTACACAGTATGAGCGCACAAAGAACCGGCAAGACTGTCGTTCAGGACATTATGAGCGAAAATTGCTGATCAGTTCCGTGGATGTGAAACTGAAGATTCCCAAGTTGAAAAGCGTCACTTTTGAAACGGCGATCATCAAGCGTTACCGTCGCCAGGAAAGCTCTGTGGAGAAAGCTCTGATCGAGATGTATCTGGCCGGAGTGTCCGTGCGTCGTGTGGAGGACATCACAGAAGCCCTGTGGGGCACGAAAGTGTCGCCGGGCACGATAAGCGAACGGAACAGGAAAGTCTATGTCCATATCGACAAGTGACGTGTTTTGTTTATGGAATTTGTTATCACAAATTCATTTTGCAACAACCCCATCCTTGAACGAGATAGTATATTCAGTGGTTAACGGACGTATATACAGATTGTTAGAAAAATTGCAAACAAACTTATGGTTACCACCAGGTACGCAGCTGGATTCAGCGGAAGATTGGAAAGAGAGTCAATCTGAAAACTATTTTGTGTATCATGCGAAAATATTCTACTTTGTTGCACGGAATTTTTCAGCAGCCGCTCTATAACTGCTTCTGGGTTGCAGATATTAAGCCTTAGTCCATTTCGAAAAGGGGTAGGTTTTCCTCTATGTTCTAGCTACCGCATATAACCGCCCTTCATAGGAGAAACGGTGTGCTGTGAGTAAAAATGAAGGACGCCGGATTTGTATTTTTCCGGTTTCGGCTTCCACGCCTTACGGCGTTTTGCCAACACTATATCAATTTCCTCCGGTGTTTTGCGAACACCCTTGATACCGACAATCCGGAGGATTCGGTTGTTGATATCAAGCTCGATCAGATCATTTGACTCCACAAGGGCGATCGGACCGCCTTTCTGCGCTTCAGGTGATACATGGCCTATAGCAGGACCTTTGGATCCTCCAGAAAAACGTCCATCGGTGATCAAAGCTATTGTCTTGCAGAGGATCTTATCAGAAGAAATTGCTTCTGTTGTATAGAACATTTCCGGCATACCACTACCCTGTGGGCCTTCATAGCGAATAATCACTGCATCGCCCGGTTTGACGTCATGGTGCAGGATAGCAGCAATTGCGTCTTCTTCACAGTCAAAGGGACGAGCTTTTAAAACTGCATGAAACATTTCCTTTGGAACGGCAGAGTGCTTAACGACAGCACCTTCTGGGGCAAGGTTCCCTTTCAGAATTGCCACGGTTCCGTTTGTACCGATTGGGTGGTCGAATGGACGGATCACGTCTTCGCGTTTGAGCTTCCACTTTTTCAGGTAGCTGTCACATTTTTCATAGAATCCGCTTTTTTTTAGATCCTCAAGGTTTTCTCCCAACGTTTTTCCGGTCACCGTCATAACATCTAGGTGTAACATGGATTTGATTTCTTCCATGATACGCGGCACCCCCCCAGCATAATAGAAGAACTGCGCTGGCCAGTGGCCTGCTGGACGGATATCAAGCAGATAGTGAGCCCCGCGGTGCATGCGGTCAAACGTCTCCGCGTCAATGTCGATACCGAATTCATGGGCAATCGCAGGGATATGGATTAGGCTGTTGGTAGAACCAGAAATTGCCGCGTGAACCATGATAGCATTTTCAAAGCTCGCTTTTGTCACGATCTGCCGTGCGGTCACACCATCTCTCGCCATATCGACAGCGCGCCTTCCGGCTTTTTCCGCGACCTTGAGCAGATCGTCGCATGTAGCAGGCATCAGCGCGCTACCCGGCAACATAAGGCCAAGTGATTCCGCCATAATCTGCATCGTCGAGGCTGTTCCCATAAACGAACAGGCTCCGCAGGATGGGCAGGCGTGATGTTTATACCAAGTGAGTTGCGCTTTACTGATTTCACCGCGTTCAAACATGGCACTATATGCCCCGATCTGTTCCAGAGTCAACAAGTTTGGTCCGGCATCCATTACACCACCGGTGACGACAATAGAAGGAATGTTTACGCGCCCGATTCCCATCAGGATCGCGGGCACGCTTTTGTCGCAACTTGCGATAAACACCCCGGCGTCGAACGTTGTGGCATTTGCGTGGATTTCAATCATGTTTGCGATCATGTCACGGCTGGCAAGCGAATAGTTGATCCCGTCGTGCCCCTGTGCCATTCCATCACAGATGTCTGTCACATAGTAGCGCGCGCCCTTTCCTCCATTTTCGGAAACACCTTTTTCTGCCGCACGCGCGAACTTGTCAAGATGAGCACTTCCCGGATGGC
>DHOG01000184.1:3823-4568 GCA_002410715.1 Ruminococcaceae bacterium UBA5396
CATATGTACTTTCAATTAAGATCTGCGGCTTTTCCAAGTCGTCTTCTGACCAGCCCATGCCTAGTCGCAAGGAATCCATTTCAGGTGAAAGAAGCCGAATTTTCTCACTTTTCAGAATACCGTTCATAAATTTTCTATCTCCATTTCTACCTATCAAATATCATGTGTAGTGTTCCTATGTCATTTCCTAATTTATACAGTTTGATAATATCCACCAGAGAAAGAGTTGTTGCAGTTTCTTCCTGTGTCCTTTTCTTTCGCCTTAGAACTGTTTCATAAAATAAGTTCAGTATCCAGAAGCTTCAAACCAACCAAGCGCATCGGAAGCAGTAATTGTGCCGAAAGCTTTTGGAATAGCTGTCTAGAGAAAATTAAGTAGAGCGGAGTTTTAACTTTCGAAAATATGCTGACCACATCTTTCTAAATGGGATCAAAGTCTATGCTATAAGGAGGCAGATAAAACAGTTCAGCACCAGCGGAATTAATGAGATCTGCCACGCCGACAACTTTATTGGAAACCAAATTATCCATGACAACAATATCACCTTCCTGCAGGCGAGGCGCAAGGACGTAGCGCAAATACTCCAGAAAGCGTTTTTATTGAGCGCACCTCGGAAGGTAGTTTGAACAGTACTTCCATCTAAGCGGATGGAAGAAAGCAAGGTGGTTGTTTTCGGTGTATTTAGCGGGGTGCTATCCACAATTCTCTGTTTGAACTTGGTGGGTCTAGCATATAAATAGTGCA